>NZ_JBWKOF010000004.1:72330-110921 GCF_059415945.1 Pseudomonas sp. GW821-FHT09H03
TATTTTGTAAGCGATCTTCAACCCAACGAAGATCCCCCTGTGGGAGCGGGCTTGCTCGCGAAAGCGGCTTCACAGACAGTGACAAGACCCGACCCCGTCGATGGTGTAAGCTCTCGGGTTCTTCGGATTCGACCCATTGCGAGCCCTATGCCGTCGCTTTTCAAACGCTCTCTGCTGCCAAAACTGCGCAGTTTTCCGCTGACCGCCGATAGCGTCAGCATCCTTTGCGGCGCAGCCGAATTCCGTCGTTGCCTGCTGGAAAAGATCGCCAGTGCAACCCGGCGCATCTATATCGTTGCCCTGTACCTGCAACAGGACGAGGCCGGCCAGGAAATTCTCGATGCCCTGCACGCGGCCAAACTGGCGCGTCCTGAACTGGACGTGGTGGTGGCCGTTGACTGGTTGCGCGCCCAGCGCGGCCTGATCGGTGCCGGCAAGCAGCCAGGCAACTCCGCCTGGTATCAGGAAATGACCCGCACCCACGCAAGCGTAGTGCCGGTGTACGGCGTGCCGATACAAACCCGCGAGCTGTTCGGCGTATTGCACCTCAAGGGCTTCGTGATCGATGACTGCGTTATTTATAGCGGCGCGAGTCTGAACAACGTCTATCTGCACAAGTTCGACAAGTACCGTTACGACCGTTATCACTTGCTGCACAACCGCGACCTGGCCGATTCGATGCACCACCTGGTGCAGCACGGTCTGGTCGCTTCCAAGGCCGTGCATCGCCTCGACCTGCCGAACCTGCCGACCACCCGCAGTCTGCGCAACGATATCGGCGACCTGCGCAGCCGCCTCAAACACGCCGCGTACGACACCACTGCAGGCACCACGGACAAGGCGGGGCTGTCGGTCAGCCCGTTGCTCGGGGTTGGCAAGAACAACCCGTTGAGCCGGGTCATTGGCGAATTGATTGCCGGCGCCCGGGATCAATTGACCATCTGCACGCCGTATTTCAACCTGCCATTGGCCGTGACCCGGGAAATCAACCGGGCGCTGGCGCGAGGCGTGAAGATTGACATCGTGGTTGGCGACAAGACCGCCAACGACTTCTACATTCCGCCGAGCGAGCCGTTCAAGGTCATCTCGGCGCTGCCGTACTTGTACGAAATCAGTCTGCGCCGGTTCGCCAAACGGCATCAACGCAACATCGACAGCGGCCAGTTGAACCTGCACCTGTGGCGTGATGGCGACAACACCTATCACCTCAAAGGTATGTGGGTCGACCAGCGCTACACCTTGCTGACCGGCAACAACCTCAATCCGCGGGCGTTCCGTCTCGATCTGGAAAACGCCTTGTTGATCGATGATCCGAAAAGTGAACTGCAGGCGCCGCGCAGCAAGGAACTGGCGGAAATCTTCCAGCACACCCGACGCATTGAGCGCTTCCAGGATCTGCAAACCCTCGCCGAATATCCGGAAGGCGTGGCCAAGTTCCTCAAGCGCGTCAGCCGGGTGCGCATCGAGCGGTTGCTCTACCGCATCCTGTAATGGGTTCTGACTTGCCAGCGATGGTCATTTCACAAATGCCATCGCCAGCAAGCCGGCTCCTACAGTAAATCTGCGTACGACTACAAATCCCCTGTGGGAGCTGGCCTGCCGGCGATGGCGGCGTGTCAGTCGCCAGTGATGTCGGGTGTGCCGACCTCATCGCCAGCAGGCTAGCTCCCAGAGTAAATCTGCGTACGACTACAAATCCCCCCTGTGGGAGCTGGCTTGCCAGCGATGAGGCCCTTGCAGGCGCTAGAAGCTTCAGTTCAGCCCCAGCTTGCCACGCAACGTCGACAAATCCTCAGCCAGCGTATTAACCGGCCCAACCAGAGCCTTGCGGTCGTTGTCCTTCACTTTGTCGTAGGTTTCGAAACCGCCGTCCTGGGTTTTGTACCTGGCCAGGATCTTGTCCACGGTGGCGAAGTTCTTGTCGACCTTGGCCACAAACGCCGGGTCCTGCTGCTCGATCTGCGCACGGAACAGGTCGACGATTTTCTTCGCGCCGTCGATGTTGCCCTGGAAATCGTAGAGGTCGGTGTGGCTGTAGCGATCTTCTTCGCCAGAGATCTTGGTGGCCGCCACTTCTTCAAGCAAAGCGGCGGCACCGCCCACGACTTTCTCCGGCGGGAAGGTCAGGCCGGCGACGCGCGACTGCAGATCCAGGATGTCCTTGCTCAGGCCATCCGCCAATCCATCCAGGCCCTGGGTGCTCTTTTGCGAGAACAGCGAGTACTCGATGCGGTGAAAACCCGTGAAGTCTTTGGCCTCCACACCCTGCTCGTGGTCGTCAACGCGCGAATCGATAGACGCATCCAGGTCACTGAACAATTCGGCGATCGGCTCAATCGACTCGTAGTACACGCGGGTTGGCGCATAGAGCTTTTGCGCGGTTTCCAGGTCGCCTTTTTTCACCGCTTCGGTGAACTGCCGGGTATGGCTGGCCAGTTCGTCCAGTTGTTCGGTGACGTAAATCTTGTAGTCCGAAACCGGTCCCACCAGGTCCATGGGCGCTGTCGCAGCGAAAGCTGAAAGCGAGGTGTTGAGCAAGCCGAGGGTCAGGATTAACGCGAGGGGGGACTTTATCATTGCAGGGTTCCGTGCGGGTGGTGCCGATCAGGCGGTGGTCTTCGGGTGTGTAGATTCAAGCAGCGAGCGACCGATGAAATCCTGCTCGCCAGTAACACCGGGCAAGGTAAAGAAGTACCCGCCACCGATTGGTTTGAGGTATTCCTCCAGTGGTTCGCCATTGAGTCGGGTCTGCACGGTGATGAAACCTTTTTCCAGGTCGGCCTGGTAGCAGATGAACAGCAGGCCCATGTCGAGCTGGCCGTTCTTGTTCACACCGTTGGAGTAGTTGAACGGCCGGCGCAGGATCAGGTTGGCCTGGGTCGCGGCGGTACGCGGATTGGCCAGGCGGATGTGGGCGTCGAGTCGGGTCAGCTTGCCTTCGGGGTCTTTGTGATAGTCCGGCACTTCGCTTTCGTGGGAGCCACCCATGGGCGCACCGGTGCTTTTGACCCTGCCGAGAATGCTTTCCTGTTCCTGTAGCGGTGTGCGGTCCCAGCGTTCGACGAAGTTACGGATGATCCGCACTGCCTGGTAACTGCCGTTGGCTGCCCATGCCGGTTCGTCGCTGCCGGACTGCACCCAGACAAGGCTGTCCATGGCTTTGGCGTCGTTGGAATCGGGGTTGGCCGAGCCGTCGCGAAAGCCGAGGAAGTTGCGCGCGCTCTGGGCCGGCAGGCCGGGTTTGGCCGGGGCCTGGGGCGGCACGCTGCCTTCCTGTTTCCAGCGCACCAGCAGCAGGTCTGGCAGGTTCTTCACGATATCGCGCAAGGCATGGATATTGGTGTCAGTTGTGTTGGCGCAGAACTGCAGGCTGAGGTCGCCGTGGCAGCAGTCTGCCTCCAGCGCATCGTTGGGAAAGCCAACCATGCGCGTCAGCCGGCGCGGCTTGGCGTCGGCCAGGCCAAAGCGCTCATCGAACAATGAATGGCCCACCGAAACGGTAATGGTCAGGTTGTCCGGGGTCACCACCGGACCGAGGATGCCCGAGTCCACAGGTGGCAGTTTCGGGTCGACCTCGGCCACCGGGCCACCCTTCATCAGGAACGCGATGCGCTCGTTGAGCGTACGAAACAGCCGCTCGAGATCTTCGCGATCGCTGGCAAGCACATCAAACGCCACCAGCATGCCCGACGCCGGGCGGGGCGTGACGATGCCGCTCTGGTGCTTGCCATGAAAAGCGTGGCGGTCTTCGGTCTTGTCGCTGCTAGGCGCTTCGGTGACTTGCGCCGGGCTTGCGGCCATGGCCGGACAGCTCAGTGCCGTACCTGCCAGGGCAACACCGGCGGCCCCCATGCCCATCAATACACGACGGCGCTGGAGATTGAATTGCTCTGAATCATTCATCGAAAAAGGGTCTTCTGTTTACAGGCCGCAAAGGCCAAGGGCGGGATCGATTGCATCGAGTGCGGCGGCCAGTGCCTTGGCCTTGTCGGCGATCTGCTGGCGTTGCCCGGCACTGACACTGTCGTAACTGGCATAGCCGTCGTTGACCTTGAAACCATTGAGTTCGGTATCAAAAGCGTTGAGGGCACTGTCGATTTGGAGCAGCAGGTCGGCGGCGGACTTCACCAGCAGCGGACGTAACAGATCGACGACTTTGCGCGACGCTTCAAGGTTGGCGGCGAAGCCGTTCAGGTCGCTGTGGCTGTAGCGTTCTTCTTCACCGCTACTGGCGCGAACATCAGCGAGGTTGTTGAGATTGCGCAGGACGATGCTGACCAGTTGCTCCGGCGGCAGCGACTGGGCCAGCAGTTGCTGCTTGAGGCGGGTGACATCCGTCAACAGGCCCTGGGCGACCGGCGCCAGACCGTCGAGATTGCGCTGCTGGAACAGGGCGTATTCAATGCGGTGGAAGCCGCTGAAGCCCGGGTCTTGCTCGCGCTTTTCGAAATAGTCGGCGCGCGCATTGATCGCATTATCCAGCTGTGCCAGACGTTGCGCGGCCGGGGCGAGCCGTTGATAGGCGGCGCGGGCCGGCAGGTACAAGGCTTGCGCCTGGCTGAGGTCGCCGGCCTCGATCGCCTGTTCAAGGGCGCTGACGGCCTTGATCAAGGCGCTGCCCTGGGTGCTCAGGTACACGCGAAATTCCGACAGTGGCCCGACAAAAGCCACCATCGATGGCCTGGCCTTGGCGGCCGCATCGGAGGCAGCGGTGGGTGTGACGTGCAAGGTGCCGCGCGGGTTGCTCAGCAGGCCGCAGGTGATCGCGTAGTCGCCGGGTAACAGGTTGGCATTGATCACCTGGCTCAGTCCGGGGGCGATGTTTTCCCGTTCCTCCACCACCAGCACACCGTCGAGGATCTCCCATTCGACGGCACGCTCAGAGCGGTTGACGATGCGGAAACTGGCGCGACCGGCCGGGACCGTCAGGGCATTGGGTTCACAGCTGTGCGGATGGATGGTCACCAGTACTTCATCGTGGTTGGCCTGGCGCTTGGCGGCAGCGATGGTCGAGGCGTAGTAGAACAGGCCGCCGGCGGCGATCATCACGATCACCGAACCGGCCACCGCCCAGCGCAGGACGCGGGGAGAGGGTGGGGTTTGATTTGGCATGGGTGCCCTTACTGACTGGAAATGCTGGAAGACTGTTTGACGGGAGTGGCGACCGGGTAAAAAAACAACACCAGCGCCACCAACAGATACAACAGCCAGGCGCCAAGGGTGCTGACGGTGGGCGCATCCTGATAACCGAACATGCCGGCCAGTACCGAGCCCAGGGGGCCATCCATCGGCAGCGTGGCGCTGATGTCGAAAAGTACCGTTTGCAGGTGATTCCACAGCCCGGCTTCATGCAAAGCCTGCACA
Organism: Pseudomonas sp. GW821-FHT09H03; assembly: GCF_059415945.1. Lineage (NCBI taxonomy): Bacteria > Pseudomonadati > Pseudomonadota > Gammaproteobacteria > Pseudomonadales > Pseudomonadaceae > Pseudomonas > Pseudomonas sp. GW821-FHT09H03. The sequence goes on from NZ_JBWKOF010000004.1 coordinate 77,695, forward strand.
GAGTTGGCGAGGATTCCGGCGGCGACCACGAGGATGAACAGCCCGGTCCAGCGGAAAAACTCACTGAGGTTCAGGCGCATGCTGCCGCTGTAGATGAGCACGCCAACGATGATCGCCAGAACCAGGCCGAGCAGGGCGCCGACCGGTGCCGCCGGGCCTTCGCTCTGCTGGAACACGGCGAGCAGGAAGAACACTGTTTCCAGGCCTTCCCGGGCCACGGCGAAAAACACCATGGCGATCAGCGCGGTCACCTGGTGCTTGGAGCCACTCAAAGCGTGGTCGAGGGAGACGTGCAGCGAATGCTTGATCGAGCGGGCGACCTTGCGCATCCAGAACACCATGGAACTGAGGATGCCGACCGCCAGCAGACCGATGACGCCTTCAAACAGTTCTTGCTGCTTTTGCGGGAATTCGGCGCTGACCAGTTCCAGGCCACCGCCCACCAACAGGGCCAGGGCTGCGGCAAGGAATACGCCAATCCAGACGGCGGGCATCCATTGGCCGCGGCCGGTTTGTTTAAGGTAGCTGGCGATGATGCCGACGATCAGCGCCGCTTCGATGCCTTCGCGCAGCATGATCAGAAAAGGAACAAGCATTCAGCGGCGTCTCGGATTTAGATAGGGAGCTAAGTTGTAACATAATGACACTCATTCCTATATGGCATTGATTGCTATTTCCTGAACCTAAGCTGAACAGATCAAAAGATCGCAGCCTGCGCTAATATGCCAGCCACTCAAACAATAGGGTTCGCCTCGCTCAATGTCGGAAAAAGACACCATCTCCATCCACTTGGTGCGTGAAGCGCTGTTGCAAAGCTGCGCCCCGGGCGTTGCCACTGAAGAGGTGTTGAGCAAGGTCGGCATCGATCCGCAGTTGCTGGGCAGTGCCGACGCCCGCGTACCGGCCAGCGCTTATGCGCGTTTGTGGCGACTGCTGGCGCGGCGGGGGGACGATGAATTTTTTGGCATGGACCCGCGCAAACTCAAATCCGGCAGTTTTGCTTATCTGTGTCGTTACGCCATGGCCCAGCCGAGCCTGGCGGCTGGCCTGAACTGTGCTTTGGGGTTCCTGTCGTTGATGTTCGAGCGCATGCCGGCACTGCTGGTACGCCAGCAGAGCCTGGCAGAAATCGTCCTGCTCGAAGACGACCATGAACCGCGCCGGGCCTTCAGCTATTTCACCTACTGGATGATCGTGCACGGTGTTGCCTGCTGGCTGGCGGGACGGCGGATTCCGATCCTGGCCATTGAATTGCGCTGCCCGCGGCCGGATTTTTGCGATGACTACCAGGTGATGTTCTCCGAGAACCTGCGTTTCGACCGCCCACGCACGCGGATGATTTTCTCGGCCGATTGCCTGGACCTGCCGATCAAGCGCAGCGCTGAAGAGCTCAAGCGGTTCCTCGCTTATGCACCGGCCAACATACTGGTCAAATACCGCGATTCGCAGAGCCTGGCCAGCCGCATCAAGCATGACCTGCGGCAATTACCCGGCGAACATTGGCCGGAAACCGAAGCGCTGGCGCAGCGTCTGTGCATGTCGGCCTCGACTTTGCGCCGCCGCCTGGCCGAAGAGGGCCAGACCTATCAGGGGCTCAAGGACAGCGTGCGCAAGGAGTTGGCCATCGTCTGGCTGGCAGAGCCGAGCATCAGCTTCGCCGAGATCGCCACGCGCCTGGGCTTTGCCGATGTCAGCTCGTTTTACAAAGCCTTTCGCAAGTGGTCCGGTTCCAATCCGGGGCATTACCGCAGCCTGATCCTCAATGAAGTTGAGTAATCTCAGCGGCGCTCCAGCCACTCCTCGCGGGTGATTTCCCAGACCTCCCGGGTGAACTGCCCGGCGACAAACCTGCCTGAGTCGCTGCGAATCAAGCGCATGCCAGTGCGTTCGGAGAGCTTGCGCGCCAGGGCACGAAAGCGTTGAGGTAGCGCACCACTTCCCAGTGCGGGAACTGCTGCTGGATAGCATCGGCGTCTGCCAGTTTCAATGGCCGCAGGATCAGGCGCTCGGTGACAAGCGTGGGTGTGTCTTCCATAGGGGGAAACGTTCCTTGAGCAGGCTCTGTTAACGGCTGCCGGTAGTAGGCCCCGGCAGGTTTAGATTGCCACTATCGATGAAGCGCGTGGTGCTGAACCAGCCACCGCCCAGTTTTCCACGCAGGATATAGGGCATGTTGTTCAGCGATTGCATCTGGCCCAAGCCGTAGGTCTGGCGGATCACCGAAAACGCCGAAACGCTCACCGGAACACTCACCACCGTATCGGAATAACCTTCAACCGAACCGTATCCGTCCGTGACCCCTGAGGCAAATGGATGGCCGTTGATGTCCATGTCCAGTGCCACGCCGTGGAAGTTGATGGCCGCTCGATTGGGGTTCAGCACGCGGATGTGTACCGTATATCGCATCTCCATACCCTCGCCCCGCAGCGGTTCGAGGCCAACAACGCTGACCTTCACCGGATCGCGATGGGGATATGAATAGGGATATGTGGTACAGGCACCCAGCAAGAGCAACAGGAAGGAAATCAACACCGCGTGGACGCTACGCATGGGTATGCTCTCGTCTGGTAAAGGGCTGGACCGCCGACGGCGCAACCCTGAGCCAGTCTAGCGGTTTGACTGTGTGAGACCTGCCGGCGTCGAGGATCCACCCTTGGCCGGTACCTCCGGATTCTCCATGACTTGCAGAATCGAGGCTTCCGGATCGAAATCGTCTTCTTCCAGCTCGATGAATTCTTCAGGCAGGAAGATATTAAGAACGATAGCGCACAGCGCGCCAACGGTGATGGGCGACTCGAAAATGTTGTGCAGCGCCTTGGGCAGCTCGCGCAAGACCTCCGGCACCGCGGCCACGCCCAGGCCCATGCCGATGGAGATCGCCACGATCAGCATATTGCGCCGGTGCAGCCCGGCCTCGGCGAGGATCTTGATGCCGGCCACGGCGACGGTGCCGAACATCACCAGCTCCGCACCGCCCAGCACGGGTTTGGGCATCAGTTGCAGCAGCGCGCCGATCATCGGGAACAATCCGAGCAGCACCAGCAGGCCGGCAATGAAAAACGCCACATAGCGGCTGGCCACGCCCGTCAGCTGGATCACCCCATTGTTCTGGGCAAAGGTCACCATCGGCATGCTGTTGAAGACGGCGGCCATGGCCGAATTGAGCCCGTCGGCGAGCAGGCCGGACTTGATCCGGCGAATGTAGATCGGGCCTTTGACCGGTTGCCGGGAAATCATCGAGTTGGCCGTCAGGTCACCGGCGGCTTCCAGCGGCGACACCAGGAAAATCACCGCCACCGGGATGAATGCCAGCCAATCGAAGGAGAAGCCGTACTTGAACGGCACAGGTACGCTCATCAGCGGAACGGCGGGCAGGCTGTTGAAATCGACGTGTCCTATCAGCCAGGCGACGAAATAACCGAGGGTCAGGCCAATTACAATGGCGCCCAGGCGCAGGAACGGCACATCCACCCGGTTCAAGACGACGATTGTCCCCAGCACCAGTGCGGCCAGCCCCAAGTGGCTGGCGGCACCCAGGTCAGGCGCGCCAAAGCCGCCAGCGATATCGGTCATGGCGACTTTGATCAGCGACAGCCCCATCAGGGTGATGATAGTGCCGGTGACGACCGGAGTGATCAGCATCCGCAGCTTGCCGATGAACTGACTCAACACCACTTCGATGAATGCGGCGAAGAAACACACGCCAAAGATGGTCGAGAGAATCTCATCGGTACCACCGCCCCGGGCCTTGACCATGAAACCGGCGCTGAGGATCACGCTGATGAACGAGAAGCTGGTGCCCTGCAGGCACAGCAATCCCGACCCGACCGGGCCGAAGCGCCGCGCTTGAACGAAGGTGCCCAGGCCGGAGACGAACAACGCCATGCTGATCAGGTAAGGCACTTCACTTTGCAGCCCAAGGGCGCTGCCCATGATCAGCGTCGGCGTGATGATGCCGACAAAACTCGCCAATACGTGCTGCAGGGCGGCGAAGATGGTCGCGCTCAGGTGTGGGCGGTCATGGAGGCCGTAGATCAGGTCATTATTGTGCGTGCTCAGGACTTTTTCAGAGGCGGTCATGGTGGTCTGCGTGCCAAAAGGCTGGCCGGGTCGGAAAATGGAGGCGCAGGATGCCAGAACCGTCTGCCTACCGCAAAAAAGACTCGGCGCGCGTTTGCTCAGAGCCGTGGCGCCAGTACCTCGCCGACGCTACGGCGCCTGGCATGCAACTCGCTGGCGTGTATCAGTTGTTCGAGGTCTTCGGGGGTGACGTCAAAGAAAGCCTCCATGTCCGCCAGTGCGCGTTTGAGATCCTCGGTGGTGATTGCCTGGCTGTCGACAGGCGGGTGATCGGCAGGAATAAGGGCTACCGGTTCACTGGCACGCTTAGGGTAGCGAACCCGCGTCAGGTTGTTGTAGGCAAGGGCGCACAGCAACATCGTCGCCGCGCCAAGCATGACCGGTCCCAGGGCTTTCCAGTCCATGGCGATGGTGGCCGGATCGGCCAGCACCAGCGTCAGGGCCAAGGCGCCGGCTGGCGGATGCAGACAGCGCAGCCAGCACATCAGGACCACGGCCAAACCCGCTGCCAGGCAGGCGCTGCCGAGCGTACGGCCCAACAGATGGGCCATCAACAGGGAAACCAGCGCGGCGCTCAGGTAGCCGCCGAGAATAGACCAGGGCTGGGCCAGGGCGCCGGACGACACGGCAAATAGCAGTACTGCCGATGCTCCCAGCGGGCCAATCAGGTGTTGTGCCACTTCGATACCGAACACCAGACTGCAGACCCAGACACTGAGCAGTGTCCCCATTGCCATGCCGATGGCGGCACGACTCCATTCGCTCGGGCGGGTATTGATGGTGGCAGGTAACCAGCGGGAAAACATTTGCAAAAAGCTCCAAAAAAACGAGGTAAAAAAAGGGCTTGGCCGGGAATTCCGGAAAGCCCTTGAAGTTGTTCCTGCCATTGGGGGAGGAACGGGCGATAGTGTGCCGTTCAGCTCATATGCTGACAAATTCATATTAATGAATTTTCAGTGCATTAATTTTGCTTTAACGAAGCGCGACGCCCGCTCATGAAGCACAACAGACCGCCCACCGCCGCCAGGGCGCTCAGGGCATAAAACATCGTTGGAGCGGGTGTGTGCATCAACAGGAAGCCGCAAATCACCGGGCTCAATGCGCCGCCTAGCGCCGCCAGGTTTTGTGCGCCGTAGTAACTGCCACGCAGTTCTTCCGGAGCCAGGGTGTCGACGAAGAGGAATTCGGCCGGGTAGATGATGATTTCCCCGAGGGTAAAAATGAACATCGCCACACACCAGGAGATCAGGCTGTCTGCCAGGCTGAAGCCAATCAGGCCGACAATGAACAGTGCAGTACCCGCGACTATCCAGTGACGCAGCTGTTCTCGCTTGAGGAAACGCCCGATCTGGTATTGCAGCAGGATCACGCTGAAGGCGTTGCAAGCCAGCAGAGCGGCCATGATCTGCATGGTGTGCCCGGGATTGCTGGTCATCAACAGGTATTGCGACAAGTAGAAAGTAAAACGGCCATGGACCACGGTGCTGAGCAGGCAACCACAGGTGAACATGATCAGCGTGCGGTCGTTTTTCAGGGTGATCAGGGTTTTAAGGAAGCTTTGAGCCCGACCGATGACAGGAGCCTGCGGCGTATCCCCGGGAATCCCGGTCATCAGGAAAATGCTGAAAAACGCGATGCCCGCTGCAATCAGGAACGGCGCAGCGGTATAGGCACCGGCGATCACCACACCGAGCATCGGGCCGACAGCGTAGCCGATGTTGGTCAGGGTGTAGCTCAGGGAAAACGCCCTGGCACGCTGGCCCACGGGCAGGTTTTCACTGAGGATCGCCTTGGAACCGATGAGGAACAACGCTGAGGCAGTCTCGGTGACGATCAGGGTGAGAGTGGTCAGGTAGAGGTTGCTGGCAAACGTCAGCAATATCAGGCCGATGGCGCTGGAGAGCATGGCGAGGATCAGCAACCGACGTTTTTCGAAGCGATCAATGATGTAGCCGCCATAAAGGGCGAGCAGAGTGGCGATGAACACCGCTATGCCAAGCAGCAGGCCGACGTCTTGTTGGTCCAGCCCAAGCTTGTCGCTGACGAAGAGCGTGAGCAGCGGGCTGGTGATGGCGCGGCTGACAACAATGGTCAGCGAGCAGATCAGTAACCGGCGAATAACGAGGGAGTAGGTGGCCACTGGAACGAATGTCCTTATTCACAGGCAGGCTGGGTCGTCGGAGTGATCATGCTGCCTTTAATGTGACAGTCAAGGCAATCCAGAGCGCATCGCACTGCGTCGATGGCCACAAAGGCAATGCGTTATCGCCGCACATCGGCCGGGGGAAAGCAGGTTGGCAAGCTGTTCATTTCCTGCCATTGAGCGGGAAAAGTCCTGCAGTAGTTTTTAGCTGTATCCGAAAAATGTTCTAATTATCAATTTTTTCTTTCTGTCGTTATCTCTCAAGGCTGTTCCGTTTGATTGACTTGTCTACTGCTGATAAACGTAATTCCATCACCAGTCCGCTGACCCTGTACCTGGCGCGACTGGCGCCCTCAAGCCAGTTGACCATGCGCTATGTGCTGCAAGATGCCGCCGACCGTCTCGGTTTCGAAGACAGCGACATCGAGGAAATCCCCTGGCATCACCTGCAGCCCGAGGATGTCATCGCACTGGTGGCGACCTTGCGTACCGACGGCTACGCGCCCAACACCTCCTCGCTGTACGTCAACGCAGTGCGCGGGGTGATGAACGAGGCCTGGCGCATGAGCCTGATCAGTCAGGAGCATTTGCTGAAAATGCGTACGGTCAAGGGCATTGCCGGCACGCGGCTGTCCCAGGGGCGCAATCTGCGCCGCACGCTGATCCAGGAACTGATGGCCGTGTGTGCGGCCGATCCACGGCCACAGGGGCTGCGCGACGCGGCGATCATCGGTATTCTGTACGGCTCGGGGATGCGCAAGTCGGAGTCGGTCAACCTTGAACTGAGTCAGGTCAATTTCGCCGAGCGCAGCCTGCAGGTCACCGCCAAAGGCAATAAGCAGCTGATCAAATATGCCCCGGCCTGGGCCTTCGAGAAACTGGCCGCATGGCTGGAGCTGCGTCGCTCGCAGTTGAAGGAAGGGGAGGTGGACGATCCGTTCCTGTTCAACCGAATCCGGCGCGGCAGTCATATCACCCGCGAGCGCATCACCAAACACGCCATCTACTACATTGCCCGGCAACGGGGGACGCAGGTCGGAGTGAAAATCATGCCCCACGATTTCCGGCGTTCATTCATTACCCGGGTGATCGAGGAGCATGACTTGTCGATTGCGCAGAAACTGGCGCATCACAGCAACATCCAGACCACGGCCAACTACGATGTGCGCGATGACAATGAGCGGCGGCGGGCGGTCGATCGTTTCGATCTTTGAACTTGCTAGCTCAGGCTTCGTTCAGGACATGGGCATGGCCGATGGTCGAGACCTGAACCGCACTGCCGGCCGGTGGTGCGTACATGCCCGAACTGCGTACCAGCAGTGATCGACCGGGGAGTTCATCGCTGGCCGAAGTCTGCAGTTCCACCGTCAGGGTGCAGGTGTTGCCGCTGAAGTCGCGCTCGGTGACGACAGCTCTGCATCCGCCAGCGTCCACGTCATTGGGCAGAATACTGATCAGTTGCAACTGTTCGGGCCGCAGCATGATCTGTGCCGAGCTGTTGTTGCGATGGTTGTTGACCGGTATCCGCCCCAGGTCGCAATGGGCCCAGCCGGCCTCGATCCGCGCGGGCATGACCACGGCGTCACCGAGGAACAGCGCGGTTTGCTCATCCTCGGGGTAACGATACAAATCCAGGGGGTGCCCCGACTGGACCAGCCGGCCATGGCGCATCACCGCCAACTGATCGGCGAATGACAAGGCTTCACTCTGGTCATGGGTCACCAGAATGGTCGTGACGCCGGTGTCTTCGAGCAGTCGTGCGACCATTTTGCGCATCGCGGCGCGCAACCCCGTATCGAGGGCCGAAAACGGCTCATCCAGCAACATCAAACGTGGCTGTTGCGCCAAGGCGCGCGCCAGCGCCACGCGTTGCTGCTGGCCGCCGGACAGTTCGTGGGGCCAGCGCTCGGCCATTTTCGAATCCAGTGCCACGCTGTCCATCAACTCAGCAATGCGTTGCTGTTTTTCCGTGCCCTTTATCGACAGGCCGAAGCCAATGTTGGCGGCCACGGTCATGTGCGGGAACAGGGCGCCGTCTTGCGGCACGTAGCCAATCAGGCGTTGATGCGCCGGTACTTCGTGGGTGTTGTCGACCAGGGTCTGGCCATTGAGCGAAAGGCGCCCGGTGTCGGGAAATTCGAAACCGGCAATCATCCGCAGCAACGTAGTCTTGCCCGAGCCGGAAGGGCCGACGACAACCGTGCGGCTGCCGCTGGGCACCGACAGGCTGACGTTGTCCAGGGCGCGATAGGAGCCATAGGATTTGTTGAGGGCATGCAGTTCAAGTGTGCTCATCGGCCGGCCGTTTTTTTCGATTGGTGATACAGGATTGCGGTCAGCGGAAGTGACAGCACAATCATCAGCAAGGCATAGGGTGCAGCGGCGGCGTAGTCGATTTCGCTGGTCATCGCCCAGAACCCGGTGGCCAGTGTGCGCGTGCCGTTGGGGGCGAGCAGCAGGGTGGCCGTCAATTCGTTGGTGATGGCCAGGAACACCAGCGCCGCGCCGGCAGCGGCCCCGGGGGCTGCAAGGCGCAAGGTGATCAGCCACAGTGCCCGGGAGGGTGAGCGACCAAGACTGCGGGCGATGTTTTCCAGCTCCACCGGCGCCTGGGCGATGCCTGCGCGCAGACTCACCAGGGCCCGGGGCAGAAACATCAGCAGATAGGCGAGCAAGACGGTGATCGTGGTCTGGTAGATCGGTCGGGCGAAATGGATGGTGACCGTCACCAGGGCCAGCGCGACGACAATCCCCGGCAGGGAGCTTGTGATGTAGTTGCAGCTTTCCAGCATCCGTTGCATACGGCCGGGGTAGCGAATCGACAGCCAGGCAATCGGGATCGCCGCGCAGGTTGTCAGTGCCGCGCCGGCAACTGCGAGCAGCAAGGTCTGTTCCAGGGCCGGCAGCAATTCAGCCATGTCCCAGACTTGTACGCCACCGGCGATCAGCCAGTTGCCCAGGGTAATCAACGGAACACCCAGGGCGAGGAGGCAGGTCAGGATCAACAGGGCCAGTGCGAGCACCGTCGACGTTGTCTTGAGGCGCAGCACCCGTTGCTCCCGGGCACTTCCCGAACCGACCCGGGCATAGCGCGCAGAACCTCGGGCCGCCGATTCCAGGGTCAGCATCGCCAGGCAACACAGCGCCAGAACACTGGCCAGCATGTGCGCGGCGGGCCCGTTGAAGGTCGATTTGAACTGGTCGAAGATCGCCGTGGTAAAGGTGTCGAAACGAATCATCGCATACAGGCCGTACTCGGCCAGCAGATGCAGGCCGACCAGCAAGGCTCCACCGCAGATGGCCAGGCGCAGTTGCGGGAGCACCACACGGAAAAACACCGCCCAGGGTTTTAGCCCAAGGGATTCGCCGACGTCTTCGATGGCTGGATCGAGGCGGCGCAGGGTCGCCGCCACCGGCAGGTACAGAAACGGGAAATAGGCGATGACCGAGACCAGCACCCCGGCAAACAGCCCGTGAATCGGTGGCACCAGACTGACCCAGGCATAGCTGTGCACGAAGGCGGGTACGGCCAGTGGCGCGGTCGCCAGCAAGGACCACCAGCGCCTGCCCGGCAGGTTCGTGCGCTCCGTGAGCCATGCCAGCGTCACGCCCAGTGCCACGCACAGGGGGATCGTCAGCAGCACCAGCAACACGGTGTTAACCAGCAGTTCGCCGACCCGTGGCCGGAACACCAGCGTCACCACGCTCGACCAGCCAGTCTGCAGGGAGACCCCGATGACGTAGGCGATTGGCAGCAATGCCAGCAACGAAACCAGCACGGATAAACCGATCACCCACGCACCGCCGCGTCCGGCGAACACTCCGCGGGACCGTCGACGCAGGTTTGCGGACGTCGCCTCGGCGACGTCCGCTGGCAGGCTTTCAGGTATCAATTAGAGCAGTCCGGCTTGTGTCATCAGCTCTACGGCCTTCTTGCTGTCGAGTTTCGAGGCATCGACTTTGGGCGCATCGAGTTGCTGCAGGGGCATGAGTTTAGGGTTCGATTCTGCGTTCTTGCCCACGGCGTATTCGAACGATTTGCCGTTCTTGAGCACCGCCTGGCCATCCTTGCCGGTGATGTACTTGAGGAACGCCTGGGCTTGTTCCTTGTGCTTGCTTGAGTCCAGCACGCCGCCACCGGAGATGCTGACAAAAGCGCCAGGGTCCTTGTTCTTGAAGTAGTGCAAGGCTGTGTTTTTGCTGTTTTCGCCGGTCTTGGCCTGATCGACGAAGGCGTAATAGTGATAAATCACGCCGCTGTCGATCTGCCCGGCATTCACCGCTTTGAGCACCGAGCTGTTGCCTCGGTATGCAGTGAAGTTGTTTTTCATTGCCTTGAGCCATTGGAGGGTCGCCGCTTCACCTTTTTGCTCGAGTATGGCCGCGACGATCGCCTGGAAGTCCGCACCGCCCGGCGACGCCGCCCAGCGACCTTTCCAGTTTGGCTCGGCCAGGTCCATGATCGATTTCGGCAAATCGGCTTCTGCCAGTTTGCTCGGGTTGTAGACGAATACGGTAGAGCGGGCAGCAATACCTACCCATTTGCCGTGGGCCGGGCGGTAGGCGTTATCGACCTGCTCCAGGGTGGCGGCGTCGACCGGGGCGAACAAACCCGCGTTGTCGACCAGCACCATGGCCGGGGAGTTTTCGGTCAGGAACACATCGGCCGGGGACTCGGCGCCTTCCTGCACGAGCTGGTTACCCATTTCGGTGTCGTCGCCATTGCGCAAGGTGACCGGGATACCGGTTTCCTCGGTGAAACCCTCGACCCAGGATTTCGTCAGGCTTTCGTGTTGTGCGTTATAAACCACGATGCCAACGGAGTCGGCCGCGTACGCCTGGCCCGCGCTCAGCAGGGCTGTGACCAGCAAGGCTTTTTTCAGCAAGGAAGGGATCTGGGGACTCATTGTGCAGCTCCGGTATTGTTAGGATCGCGCACGCAGATTCGACGGAATCGACGGGAAAGGTCGTCGATCAGTGTAGAACAATAGGAATCATTTGCATGTTTGAGGTGCGCGAATGTAGAGGGCCAAATGAGAAAAAAACGTCAAATTATTGGTTAATTACCGTGAACAATTGACGTGTCTGGGACGTTCGCTCAATGACGGGGCAAGCCGCCATTGAACGACGAGGGAAAGACCGTCCCGCAGGTCAGGCCGCCGGGCAACCCCCTTGTGTTCTGGCGGAGGCCTGGCTGATCAGCGCGGCCAGGCGCTTGACGTTGGTCTGCTGCGCCGTCACCAGTTCATCGATGGACGGTCCGGAAGGCGTCTGCAAGGTACTGCGGCAAGTGATTAAGCCACTGTCACCTTGATTGACACCACGCAGGCGCCACTTCACGTCGATCAGGCCGTATTGCCCGGGAATCGAATCAAACCGTAGCACTTCCACCAGTACTGACACCTTGCGCTGAGGATTGTTGTTGACCATCTGGTCCGCCAGGGCGCTGCGCAGTTCGTCCACGAGGCTGGCACCCCACCACTGGGTTTCAAGAATGGCCATGCCCGTGTTGCCTTCGCGCACAACGATCTGTGGACGATCGACCTGTGGCGGTACGGTGAGTACCTCGATTTCAATCTCCGAGGTGGTTCTTGCGCTCGCGCCGAGTTGCACCGGGGTCAGGGTATGGAACTCGATAGGATCGCTGCGGCAAGCGGCGAGCAAAGCCAGCGCAGCGACCAGTGTGATCTTTAGCGGAAAAGCCATGGGGGTAGCTCCTTTGGTCATTTGCTCGGTGGCCCTTTCAGGTCCATGGGCGCGGCATGATCGGGACGGCCGCGAATCAGCGATTCCGGATGCCGGCCCAGATAATCCGCCAGGTCACGCAAGGAGCGCGATGTACGTCCCAGTTCATCCAGGGTCTGACTCAGTTTTTCCCTTTGCGGTGAATCCTCGGCCAGGGTCGAGCCGGCCGATTTCAGCGTTGTATCGGCGGTTTGCAGGGTCTTGCTCACGTCCTGCAGGGCGGTGTTCACACCGGGCAGGGTCTTGGCGTTGAACTGCACCAGGCCTTTGCGCAATTCCACCAGGTTGCTGTCGAGGTTGCCGGCAATGCGCTCGATCGGCAGCTGATTGAGTTTGGTGACCATGGCCTCGAGTTTTTCCTGCAATTGTTCAAGATTACCGGGCACCGTCGGAATGGTGACCGGGCGCGCGGCCGGATCGAAGGCGACTTTGTCGGCTTTCGGGAAGAAGTCCAGGGCAATGTACAACTGGCCGGTCAACAGGTTGCCGGTGCGGGCCTGGGCGCGTAGACCGTTTTCGATGAAGGTGCCGAATACGCGTACACCCGCCGCTTCGTCATTGGGGTCATGATTGAGGGCCTTGAGCATTTCGGTGTGGGCTTTGCCCAGGCGCTGCGGGTAAATCACGATGCCGACATTGAGCGGGAAACTGCGCTTTTTCGCATCGAAATCCAGATTGATCGACACCACCTTGCCGATTTCCACGCCGAGGAACTCCACCGGTGCATCAATCTTGAGCCCGCGCAACGCCTGTTCGAAACGCAAGGCCAGGTACTGGGGCTTGCCGTTGGGCGGGGCGAGGGCGGTTTGCTGGTCTTCGAAGAGTTCGTAGGTGTATTCCTCGGCCGCAGCCTTGTCGCCAGGGCTGTATTCAGGCGCGCGGAACGCAATGCCGCCCACCAGCACAGAGGACAGGGATTCGGTCTTGACTGCAAAACCGTTGGCGCCGACGCTTACGTCAATGCCGCTGGCGTTCCAGAACCGGGTGTTTTCGGTGACGTACTGATCGTTGGGCGCATGGATGAACAGGTCGATGTTCACACCTTTACCGTCCGGGTCCAGGGCGTAGGCCACCACTTGGCCGACTGGAATCTTGCGGTAGTAAACCGGGGAGCCGATATCCAGCGACCCGAGGTCCTGAGTGTGCAAGATAAAACGCTTTCCGGGCTCGCCGTAGGTGATGGCTGGCGGATTCTCCAGGCCCTTGAAGTTTTTTGCCCGGCCATTGGCCTGGCCGATGTCGGCGCCAATATAGTCACCAGACAGCAGCGTATCGATGCCCGATACACCGCCAGCGCCAATGCGTGGCCTTACCACCCAGAACTGCGAGTCCGAGCGAGTGAAGGTTTCTGCCTGTTTGGCCAGTTTGATGGTGGCATTGACGCTTTTCTGGTCACTGCTCAGTTCCACATCCGAGACATGGCCGATCACCACATTGCGGTACTTGACCTCGGTCTTGTTGGCGGTCAGGCCGCTACCGGTCTTGAACGTGACGGTGATGGTCGGTCCTTCCTGCAACATGCTGTGAACCACCAGCGAAATCCCCACCAGGACCGCGACGATCGGTACGATCCAGACGAGCGATACGCTGAAACGACTGGTCTTGATCGGTGCCTGTCCAGGGGGTTGTAACCCGTCAGTGGCTTTCGACTGCATCCTTGACCTCCTCGTTTAGTGGCTCTTTGCGCTTTGCATCCCAGATCAATCTTGGGTCGAAACTCATTGCCGCCAGCATTGTGAACACCACTACCAGACCAAAAAACAGAATGCCCAGACGCGGTTCGATGTCGGCCAGGGCTTGAAATTTCACCAGTGAAGCCACCAATGCGACGACGATGACGTCGAGCATCGACCAGTAACCGATGACCTCGACGAAACGGTACAGCGCCGATCGCTCCTTGCGCGCCCAGCGGCTTTCACGCTGCACGTTCACCAGCAGCAGGGTGAGGGCGACGAACTTGATGCCAGGTACTGCGATGCTCGCAATGAAAATGATCAGGGCGATGTCCCAGGCGCCTGCCTCCCAGAACTCCAGCACGCCGCTCATGATCGTACTGTCGGCACCGTTGCCGACCATCTCGGTGTTCATCACCGGCAACAGGTTGGCCGGAATGTAGAACACCAGCGCCGTGATCATGTAGGCCCAGGTACGGATCAAAGAATTGGGTTTGCGCCGATGCAGCGGTGCGCCGCAGCGCTCGCATTCGTGAGGCTCCAGGGTCATGTCGCAGGCCAGCCCGCAACTGTGGCACAGGCACAGGTTAAGTTCGCCGGCGACTGGAGGCCTGCTCATACGATGTCCCACAGTTCACGGATGTCGCGCCCGGCGATGCGGATCATCATCAGGCTGAGCACCGCCAGGGCAAACAGACCAATGCCGGGCAGTACGTCCAGCAGGCCAGCGAGTTTGATCACCGCGACCATCGCCCCCAACAGACAGACCTCGAGCATGCTCCAGGGCCTGAGGGATTCCAGCCAGCGCATGCAGAATTTGAACCCGGGCGCTCGCCGGTAGGTAAGGGCAAAACCCAGGACCCAGATCAACAGCAAAAGCTGGAAGATCGGCGCAATGATCATCGCGATCGCTGCCACCAAAGCGATGAAGGTGATCGGCCCAAGAGTCAGGGCCAGCACCGAGTCCCACAGGGTGGCGCTGTTTTTCATGCCTTTGAGGCTGATGCTCATGACCGGATAGAAATTGGCGAAAATCCACAGCATCAACGCCGCGAAGGTCAACGCCAGGCGTTGTTCCACCGTCAGGCCGTTATAGCGCTGTAGCACGCCACCGCAGCGTGTACACAGGGTTTTCTGATGTTTGGCGAGCGTCACTTTTTCATACACGCAATCGCAGTGCTCGCAGATGATCAGTTGATCAGTATTTGCCATGGGCCAGGCTCGACAGGAGGCAGGAAATTCAGAGCACCCCCTCAATATAGAAGTGACTCGCGATTGAGCAAATCGAAAGTCGAAACAAGGGGATGGAATCAACACGCGGTGCTGGCGATGTCGTGAGGCGGGATTTGACAGTAGCAGTTGCGCGAGGCGCCGGTTGCCCGGATGGAGCGACTGCCGGCGGTGCTAAAATGGTCACCTGACTCTCGACACTGGAGCAAACAGGATGATCAGCAAGAAGACGATTTGAAGCTGAGCCTGAACCGGGAACCTGTAGGAGCGAGCATGCTCGCGATGGGCTCAAGAACGCCGTGGGTGACCAGTAGACACGCGTTATCGTTATCGATCATCGCGAGCTTGCTCGCTCCTACAGAAATACCACGGGTCAAGCGGCCATGTTGCCCGCTGCCCGATCCTTTTTGACACTGGCTCTCATGGCCTCCATCTGACTGCCGAGGTCATCAAGCCTGGCTTTGCCCAACAGTTTCTTCGCCTGAGGAAACATTTCGGTTTCCTCCTCTTCGATATGGTGTTCCAGCAACTCTTTGACCACCTTGACGCGACCCGCGAACTCCGGCGTGGACGGATCGGTCAGCTTCAGGTCCGGCAACACCAGCGAGTCCACGGTGCGGTGTTCTTCCTTGGCTTCAAAGTACATGATGTCCTGTTCCTTGCTGCCAGCCTCCTTGAACGCCGGATACAGAATCTCCTCTTCCAGCCGGGTATGAATTGAAATTTCCATTTCAAGTTTTTCCAGGAGCTCGGTGCGCTTCTTGATCGCACGATCCGTCGACTCGCTCAACTGGGCGAGGATGCTCTTTACCTTTACATGGTCGGCTTTGAGAAGTTCGATGGCATTCATGGTGGTGTGGCCTCTGCTCTTGACGGAGTGACGACCCGGGCGGGTCGACGTTGTGCATTCCTCAATGCAGTCGCATTTCCCATGCCAGCGCCGAAATCGGAGCCAGTGCTGAAAATTCAATGACTTGCGTGCGTCGGGCAAAAACAGTGGCGTGCAGCTTGCAAGAAACGCCAGGCAGAGCATTGCAGATAGCCGATATTCAGTTCCGCCGTTCGGCCACCAAGAGCAACGATTGCGGCACAGGACTCTGCGGATGCTGTGGCTCCTGCAGCCCGACCAACTGAAAACCGCCCATGTCCAGGGCATTGAGCCAACTGGATAATGTCCGCAAGTACCACGGCATGGGTTGCCACTGCCCCTTTAACCCGGCAAAGGTTTCCTCGCGCCAGCCGTCCTGATAATCGCCCGCCGCCGCAGCCCAAGGGTGCAGCGTCTGGATCACCAGCGCACCACCCGGGGCGAGCAGGGCGTGCAGGGCGGCGAGCAGCGGGATGATGTCCTGGTGCAGCAGGGCGAAATTGGCGCAGATCAGGTCGTAATCCCTGCCGATATCCACGCTCGCTTCCACCAACGTTTGATAGCTGGCCAGATGCACCGGTGCAGATCCCGCCGCCCGTGCCGCCTCGACCAGGGTGGCATCGCCATCCACTCCAACCACCTCGACGCCGCGTTCACTCAGTGCACGCAGCAGCCATCCTTCGCCGCAGCCCAGATCGAGCACGCGCTGCGGTTGCCGGCCCAACACCGCCAGCAGGATTGCCTGGTCGGTGACCTTGTGCCGGCTTTCGATGCTGGCGCTGCGGATGGCTTCGATCCAGGCATGGGCGTTGAGGTGCCAGCTTTGGAGGAGGGTGGACTCAGGGTCGGGCATTTGCTAATCCGGCAGTTGAAGGATGCAAGCAAGGATAGAACATGCGGGTCTTGCGAACCTTTGCCCTGCTGATGTTCGCAGGACTCAACCGCTCACCTTTTTCCTGATTGACGTGCCCGAAGGGGAAAGCCTTGGCACAATGCGCCTTGTGTACACTCACTTCGTTACTTTATCCAAAGTTCGGGGTGAGTGCCTAGCGCGGTTTTATCTGAGATCAACCGGGTTTCATGCCGCGCAAAACCCATAACCAGGAGTCGCAATGCCTGACCGAACAGCAAGGGACGCGTTTACGCGAGGTGTCCGGGCGCTCATTCCTTTGATTCCCGGTGTCATTCCGTTCGGTTTGCTGACGGGGGTGATGGCGATCAATCTGGGCATGTCGCCAGCCACGACCATGGGCATGACGCTGCTCTTCTATTCAGGGTCCGCACAGATGGTCGCACTGCAACTGCTGAACATGGGGGCAGTGCCCATGGCCATTGTGGTCACGGCCCTGGTTATCAACTTGCGCTTCATCATGTACAGCGCGTCATTGGCCCCTCATCTGCATCATTTACCCCGACGCTGGACGTGGCCGGTGTCCTATATGCTGTCGGACCAGTCCTACGCATTGTGCAGTCTCAAGCTTTCCTCGGGCGAGTTGGGGCAATACGCACACTACTATTACGCCGGCACAGCCGTTGCCATGTGGCTGTCATGGCAATTATCGGTATTGGCGGGCGTTTACCTGGGTGCAAGTATCCCCGAAACCTGGTCATTGAGCTTTGCCATTCCGCTGTCTTTTCTGGCGCTTCTGGTTCCCGGCATACGCAGCGCTGCGAGTCTGGGCGCTGCTCTGGTCGGTGGTTTGCTCGCCGTGTTTGCCGTGGATATGCCCTATAACCTCGGGTTGGTAAGCGCTTCCATTGGTGGGGTCATGGCGGGTCTGTTGATTGAGACTGTTCGCCAAAAAAACATGAGCGAGGCGCTGACAGATGACGTCGAGAGGGACACGCAATGAGTGATTTAGCCTTGTGGGGGCTTTTCCTGGCGGTTGGCCTTGGAACCTTTGCCATGCGCCTTTCCTTTGTCGAGCTGTATGGCCGGCTGCGAATCCCGACGCTGCTCAGTCGCGCCCTGCTTTACGTGCCGGCGAGTGTATTGGCCGCCCTGGTGCTACCGGCCGTGGTCTACCCCGGCGGGCATGGTGAATTCGTGCTGGATAACCCTCAGATCCCCGCCGCCCTTATTGCTGCCTGGGTCGCCTGGAAGACTCGCAATACTTTGCTGACACTTGCGATCGGGATGGGAACGCTGTGGTTATTGAAGTTTCTGGATTTGTGAGGCGCCAAGTGCCGCGGATGTCTGCAGGCAAAAAGCACAACACCGGCGCCAGGCCGGTGTTGTGCTTTGCATCGTGTCACCCGGGGGTAGCAGGGCTACCCCGACGAATGCCTTAGAAACGGTACTTCGCCGAAGCAGTAATGCTGCGAGGTGCGCCGTACGTCAGGGCACCGTAGGCATCGAAGATGTCGAAGTACTTCTCGTCGGTGATGTTGTCGGCATTGACCTGGGCCGAAAGGTTTTCGGTGATCTCGTAACGAGCCATCAGATTGACCAGCGCATAGGCGTCCTGCTGGATCTTCTCGGAGTTGCCCGCCGGGTTGATGGCGTAGGTGTAGATCGAGTCTTGCCAGTTAACCCCGCCGCCAATGGTCAGCTTGTTGAAAGCGCCTGGCAGACGGTAGGTGGTAAACGTACGCAGCAGCTTGGTGGGGTACAGGGTGTTGACGTCGTCGCCTGCGGCATCTTCGGCGTTGAACTGGGTGTAACCCACCGATGCATTCCAGTTTGGCGCGAGCTCTCCGGAAACTTCCAGCTCAAAACCCTTGCTGGTCGCGCCTTCACTTGCCTCGTAGGCGAAGCCGCCGACAGGGTTCGAAGGATCGATCAGTACGCCGGTGTTCTGGCCCAGATTGTCCTGTTTGATCTGGAAAATCGCAGCAGAGGCGTTCAGACGACCATCGAAGTACTCACCCTTCAAGCCGATTTCACTGCTCTCGCCAACGATCGGCTCCAATTGCTGGCCACTGGCGTCGCGTACCGACTGCGGCAGGAAGATTTCCGTGTAGCTGGCATAGGCCGAAAGATTTTCGGTGAGGTCGTAGACCACGCCGGCATAAGGAGTCAGCTCGTGATCGACATCGGTCTTGCTCACTTCCGAGAAAATGTCATCGGCGGTCTTCTCGTACCAGCTCTCACGCGCGCCGAGAATCACTTTCAATTCGTCGGTCACGTTCAGGCGGGTTGCTGCATAAAGCCCCTTCTGACGGGTCTCGCTGTAACCATAGTCGGTTCTTGCACCCCAGATCGGTTCAGGGAAATTGCCGTTGTAGCCATCGAAGTCGGCCACGCCGCCAAAACCTGATTGCGCGTCGCGTGAATCGGCGTCGAACTCCTGCTTGCTGTCCACATAACCGAAAGCCAGTTCGTGCTCACGACCCAACAGCGAGAACGGACCATTGAAGCGGATGCCGTAATCGTCCTGGGTGGTCTCGGTCTTGTAGGTCGCCGGGAACGAAGACATCGGCGCGCTACCGTTGCGACCCGGGTTGCCGGACAGGTACAGCAGGGAAGAGTCGCCGTGTCGCTCGCCACGGTTGTAGCTCAGGTTCATTTGCCAGTTGTTGGCAAAGGTGTGATCAAGATTGACGAAGTACGTGTCGTAGGAGGTATCCCACTTGCTCCAGTCTGCGGAGGTTGTCTTCGAACGACTCCAGTGGGTGCGGCTGCCATCTGCGTACCAGACTGGCAGGCCACCCCACATCGGCGATTCGGCGTTGCTTTCCTGGTGGCTCAAACCGAACCACAGGGTGGTGTCGGGAGTCAGGTCGATATCCATTGTGCCGTAGAGGGTCTGGCGCTTGTTCGAGTTCATGTCGATCCAGGTATCGCCCTGGTTGGTCTCTGCGACAAATCGCCCGCGCACAGTGCCTTCCTGGTTCAGCGCCGTAGACACATCGGTCTCTACGCCAAAGGTGTCCCAGGTGCCAGCGCTCAGTTCTACCGAGCCCTTGAGGTCAGTGCTGTTGGCGCGCTTGCGCACCATATTGATAGACGCGGAAGGATCGCCAGCACCGGTCATCAGACCGTTGGCGCCACGCACCACTTCAACGCGGTCGTACATGGCCAGGCTGCTGAAAATTTCTCCCGAGCTCCATGGTTGTTCATAGATGGTGGGAACGCCATCGATCATCAGCGAGTTGAGTTCAAAGCCACGGGCGTTGAACTGCGCACGGCTGGTTTCGTAGCGGTTGACCGACACACCGGTGGCATTGTTGACCACGTCGAGAATCGTGTGCAGGTCCTGGTCCTGAATGCGCTGTTGGGTGATGACGCTGACTGATTGCGGCGTCTCTCGCAGTGACATGTTCAACGGCGTGGCGGTGCGCGCCGAATCGGTGGTGTATGAGTTGGTGTCTTCGGTGACGCCAAGGCGTTCACCCGTGGTGACTTCCGTAACAGCGATCGGGGCCAGGGTCACCGTGCTTCCCGTCTCGGTCTTCTCGTTCGGCTGCGCTGCGTGCGCTCCGGGCGCAGCGAAGGCGATGCCAGCTGCCAGAATATGCACTGCGAGAGCCAAGGGACGCACTGTCATTGGTGCGCGCGGCATGTCGGAGCTTTTTGAACACAGGAGAGTAGGGACGGGCATACGAACTCACATTTGGGATTTGGTGTTATTTGCGAATCGATATCATACGCAAATGTTATAAGTTGTTAAACACTTGTTTGCAAAATGTGTTTTGTTGTGAAAATCGGCGATTTCCGCCTTAAAACGCGATGTGTGCGAGCAGTAATTTCGTAATTGAGAATCACTATCGGGCGTGATAGTGTCGGCAACCTTCTCTGGCGCGACCTTTCACCGATAATGGCCCTACATGAACGTCTCTCCCTGACCCAACTGGTCGAGCTCCATTACGAGGACATCAAGGGGTATATCCAGCGCAAGGCCGGCTCAGCGGTGACGGCGTCGGATATCGTCCAGGAAACCTGGCTGCGCGCGGCCAGGCATTCGACCAAACAGCCCGAAAGACCCCTCGCTTATCTCTATCGTACGGCCGCCAATCTGTTGCACGACAAGCAGCGCCATGACCAGACCTATATCCGTCACTTCGGTGATTGCGTCCTGGAGGAAGAGTTAGAGTGCCCGTTGGCACCACCGGACAAGGCTGCCGGCATCCGTCAGGAATTGGAAATACTGGCTGATGCGCTGGGGGATCTACCGGAGAAATACCGCGCGGTATTCCTGCTATCGCGTTGCGAAGGATTCACCCTGCGCGAGATCGCCACGCAGCTTGATATCAACGAAAGCACCGTCGAAAAGCAGATTGCCAAAGGTATGCAGCACTGCCGTGCACGGCTGCTGGGCACCCGTAGCGGCATCAGGTAACGATATCGAACACACACACATCGTTCCCATGGGTGGGACCGATCAAAATCAAAAGATCTCAGCCTCGTTTCACTCGACGGCTCCTGCAAGCCATTGACTTGCGCCCGTCGCCCGGCTAATTTTCGGGCATGACTTTCACCGTATTGCGCTGCCAGCCAAGCATTATTACCGCCATTCCTCACTTGGCGGGCTAGCTCACGACTGCAGCACCCAACCCGCCCTCGAGGCGGGTTTTCATTTTCTGTCTCGGGGCACTGATCAATGTCAGGAGACGATCATGTTCACGCCCGCCCAACAAAACCTGCTTGAGTATTACGTTAAGAAGATTCTTGCCGCGCCGGTCTACGAGCTGGCCGTGTGTACACCGCTGCAAGCGGCACCGGCGTTGTCCCAGGCCTTGGGCAATCAGATCCTGCTCAAGCGCGAAGACCTGCAACCAACGTTCTCCTTCAAGATTCGTGGCGCCTATAACAAACTGGTGAACTTCAATGCCGAGCAGAAAAAACTCGGCGTGATCACCGCTTCCGCCGGCAATCATGCCCAGGGTGTGGCGCTGGCAGCACGGGAGTTGGGCATCGATGCCACAATCGTCATGCCGGGCAACACGCCGGAGTTGAAGGTGCTGGGCGTACGCAGCCGCGGCGCCCAGGCCCTGTTGCACGGTGACAGCTTTCCGTTCGCCCTGGCCTATGCGCTGAAACTGGCAGAGCAAACCGGCAGGAACTTTGTTTCACCCTTCGACGATCAGGAAGTCATAGCCGGGCAGGGCACTGTCGCCATGGAAATCCTGCGTCAGCATCAAGGGGCGCTGGATGCGATTTTTGTCCCGGTGGGCGGTGGCGGTTTGATCGCAGGCATAGCGGCCTACGTCAAATACCTGCGGCCAGAGGTGCGAATCATTGGTGTCGAGTCGCAACACTCCGCTTGCCTGTACGCAGCTTTACAGGCCGATGAACGCGTGGTGCTGCCTGACGTAGGCACCTTCGCCGATGGCGTGGCGGTGGCGCAGATCGGCGCCCATGGTTTCGAAGTGTGTCGCTTCTGCGTAGACGAGGTGATAACCGTCAGTAACGATGAGCTTTGCACTGCGACAAAGAACATCTACGACGATACCCGCTCCATCACCGAGCCTTCTGGCGCCCTGGCCGTGGCCGGAATCAG
The DNA here is from genome assembly GCF_059415945.1 of Pseudomonas sp. GW821-FHT09H03. Classification (NCBI taxonomy): domain Bacteria; kingdom Pseudomonadati; phylum Pseudomonadota; class Gammaproteobacteria; order Pseudomonadales; family Pseudomonadaceae; genus Pseudomonas; species Pseudomonas sp. GW821-FHT09H03. Next base: position 99,877 of record NZ_JBWKOF010000004.1, read on the forward strand.
GAAGTACGTAGCGCGTTCTGGTGTCCGGGGGCAAACCCTGGTCGCGATCGACTCCGGTGCCAATATCAATTTCGACACTTTGCGCTACGTGGCCGAACGCGCCGCATTGAGTGATGCGTCGGCCTGATGAAGGCTTCTGCTGAACGGCAGTTATCCAGAGGTAACTGCCGGCACTCGACATATTATCGAACTGTTCGCTTCTGGCCGATCGATGCCTGTGACATGTGCGGCAGTAAGATACGGTCAATGCCGGCTACTACAAAGCGTATTCAGCTACTTCCTTTTCTATCTCGACAAAATAATTTCTTATTATCCCAAAAGCCTGTTCTGTTGAAGGCACCAGGGTACGCAGCGCCAATCGTACGATTCCCAGCGTCATGTCCAGATCAAGTTTTGGGTACACGTCAAGGGCTACAACGGCTTTGCTCTTCAGTGGTTGCAGCATTGCGTTGTAGGTTGAGGGCGAGATCATGTTGGAGGAGGAGAGGAGTTTATGGATAGTTTCCAGATTGTTTATATTGACGGAGAAGTTTTTTTCAAGAGGTAGTTGCCAGCCATACAGCTGAGAAATCTTGTAGGCCAAGGTACCGCTAATGTAACCAGATCCAATGATGGGGTAATGTTCCAGTTCGCTGATTGTAATTTTCTTTTTTCCGGCAAGCGGATGATCATGCCTTACAAACCAGCCGTAAGTGCATTTATATAATGGCTCGGCCAACAGATCCGCCGAACTCGCCGCCGCGCTGACGTCGCCAACGAAGAAATCAAGTTTCTCCCTGCGCAGTGAATCCAGCAACACATCGGTGCTTTCGACCTGAGCCTGAACCCTCAGATTAGGGCCATTGGAAATCAATTCGTTGATCAAGGGCGCGAGCAGGTCTACCGCCAGGGAGGATCCGAGCCCCAACGCCAGTGGCCCATAGGCACCGTTCTTCATGAGACTCAATGCCCGCGCACCCTCGCGCTCGTCAAAGACGATGCGGCGCGCTCGATCCAGGTACTCGAGTGCGTAAGGAGTCGGGCGCAAGCGCCGGTTACTTCTATCAAAAAGCGATACACGGAGCTCGTCTTCCAGAGCTTTGAGGCTGCGCGACAGCGCCGGGAGGCTCAAGTGGACAGCCTCGGCAGCAGCGCTGAGCGACCCGGTATCCATAACCGCCACAAAATGGTGAAGCTGCCGGGTGTTCATGTGTGAGATCTCCAGTTGCAATATCTGCAAGATATTAAGCGGATAATTGCAATTTACCTAAATAAAGCTGACTCCTACACTCGGGTCATTCACACAAATACAAGTACAAATTCATGACCAACGCATTGCCCCTCTCGCCAGTCAAGCCACTGGTAGCTATCGCCGCCGACCGCGTGGAGCGTTACGGTCATCAAGCACATGCCCTATTGCACGGCTACGTGGATGCGGTGGTATCGGTATCCGGAGGGATGGCCCTGGCGCTGCCTGCTGACGAAGCGGCAATCGATATCGCCAGTTTGATCGCCCATGTAGATGGCGTCGTGCTGACGGGAAGCCCGTCGAATGTTTCCCCGCATCAATATGGACAGACATCGATTGCGCCGGGGGCAATGCTTGACCTGGACCGCGATGCGACGATTTTACCCCTGATCAAAATGCTCGTTGCAGCGGGTGTCCCGGTGCTGGGGATTTGCCGCGGGTTTCAGGAAATGAACGTGGCCTGGGGGGGAACCTTGAATGCCGCGGTTCACGAGAGACCCGGGGCCATCGACCATCGGGAGGGTGATCAGACCCGACCCATCAAGGATTGGTATGAGGACTGTCATTCGATCGAGATCATCTCTGGCGGAATTTTGTCAGTGCTAAGTGCCGAAAAATACGTGCTGGTGAATTCGCTGCACCACCAGGGCGTAGAGAGATTAGGCCAAGGATTGAAGGTTGAAGCGATTGCCCCGGACGGGTTGATTGAAGCTTTCTCGGTAGAAGGCTCACCCGGTTTTGCTTTGGCTGTGCAGTGGCATCCGGAGATGCGAGTAGAGGACAGCGACCTGGCTCGAGGGATATTCGAGGCCTTTGGGGCTGCATGCCGGCAGCGAGCAATTATTCGCGCGCAATCGTGCAAGGCAAGTCAGTGAAAAACGAGATTCCAATGAACACCAAAACAATAACTCAACTATTCAGTCGGACCTACGCGCAATCGCGGGAAAAATTCCTGAGCGCTGCGCACTCAAGAGGCCTGACGGTCGAAAGTTATGAACTGCAGCTCAAAGGTGCAGAGGGTGAGGCGCTCGCCACCGATGTGGTGGTCGATGGTCCGCTGGACGCCTCCAGAATGCTTATGGTCATCAGTGGCGTTCATGGTGTCGAAGGGTTTACCGGCTCGGCCGTGCAAACCGGTTTGCTGAGGCTGGAACTGCCAAAACCTGACGATACGGCTGTGCTGTATGTACACGCTATCAATCCGTTTGGATTCTCGCACCTGCGCCGCGTAACGCAGGAAAACGTCGACCTGAATCGAAATTTTATCGACTTTGGTTCCAACCTGCCGCAGAACCCGGGTTACGAACAGATTCATGACGCCCTGCTTCCGCACAAGTGGCCGCCCGAGAGCGATGAAGTATTAGAGACCTATCGCCTGGAACATGGTGACAAGGCCCTGCAAAAGGCCATGTCCATAGGACAATACACATCTGAAAATGGCATGTGGTTTGGTGGCAAGGCGCCCACCTGGAGCAACGATACCTTTAGAGAAATCCTGCGCAAGTACACCGGGCAAACAAAGGTAATTGCTTCAATTGATATTCATACCGGGCTCGGGCCCTATGGTTACGGTGAAAAAATATTCGCCGGTCATGATTATGGCATTTTCAACATGGCACAGGATTGGTGGGGCGAACTGACCAATGTACACACAGGCACTTCCACCAGTGTACCGATGAGTGGCCCGATACAGACCGCAATCGTTCAAGAGTGTATGAACGCCAAACACATCGGCATTTGTCTTGAGTACGGAACCTACCCTCTGGAACGAGTGATTACTGCACTTCGGGCCGATCATTGGGCTCACCGTCATGAAATGCGCATGACAGCACAGGGATCAGCGATAGCAAGTCATCTCAAGGACACCTTCTACCCGGACGAGTCCGAGTGGCAGCTAAAGGTTTGGCAGCAGGCGGAACAGGCAGTCGTACAGGCCCTTAATGGACTCGCAGTCTAGAATTTTGACTGCGCCAGTCAGAGTGCCAGTTGATTGTAAACTTTAACTATCCTGATGATTATAATATGAATAATCCAACAATATCCCAAACGGTCAACGCGAGTTGTTCAGGCACTGACACCGCCGTGGGTCATGCAAGCATCAATAAAAAAGCGATTGCGGCGGCTGTCGCTGGCAATGCTCTTGAGTTTTATGATTTTGTCATTTATGCCTATTTTGCTGTTTACATCGGCAAAGCGTTTTTTCCGGTAGCTGGCGAGTACGGCAGCTTGATGGCCGCTGTTGCAACTTTTGGCGTTGGTTTCTTTGCACGCCCATTGGGCGGCATTCTGATTGGCGCATACGCCGATCGGGCAGGGCGTAAACCTGCCATGATTCTCACTGTGGCACTGATTACCATTGGTACGATTGGTCTGGCGATGACCCCCAGTTATCAGTCGATCGGGGTTGCCGCACCGATCATTGTCGTTATTTGTCGCTTGATACAGGGTTTGGCGCTTGGCGGTGAAGTGGGGCCTGCGACGTCGCTTCTGATTGAGGCAGCTCCGCCTCATCGCCGTGGGTTTTATTCCAGCTGGCAGATAGCAAGTCAGGGGATCGCTGTTGCAGTGGGTGGGGTTCTGGGCGTTACCCTGTCCCTGTGGTTGAGTGCAGAACAGCTGCAATCCTGGGGATGGCGCGTCCCATTCCTCCTTAGCCTTGTACTGATTCCTATCGTTATCTACATGCGTAGAGAGTTACCGGAAACCCATGAGGCAGCGCAAGAGCGCACCAGCACTGAAATCGTTGGCGTCGTGCTGCGCGATCATAAAAAAGTACTGGTGCTGGGTATTCTGTTGTTCGCGTCTATTGGCGTTGCGTCGCAGATCGGCAACTACATGGTCAGTTACGCTGTGCAAGTCCTCAAGCTGTCGGCGCCGATCGCCCAAGGAAGTGTTCTGGTTGGCGGTGTGGTTACATTTGTTTTTGCACTGTTGGGCGGTTTGCTCAGCGACCGCCTTGGTAGAAGGATTACCAACTTCATTCCCCGGGTTATTTTGACGCTTGCCATTGTTCCTCTCTTCATGTGGCTGGTGAATGCGCCTGATTTGGTCACGCTCTTTACGGTAAATACCGTCATTGCCGCTCTGACTGCAATGTTCGCTACCGCCGGGCTTGTGCAAATTCCGGAATTGTTGCCGATCGCAGTGCGCAGTACGGGTTTGTCTCTGGTTTATGCACTGGGCACAGCCATATTTGGCGGCACCACTCAGTTTATCGTGACCTGGCTGATTGCCGTGACCAACAGCCCAATGGCGCCGGCATGGTATTTGGCTGCAATAAGTGTTGTGAGTTTGCTTGCCATGCTGTTCCTGCCTGAGTCAAAAAATATAGATGTTCGAAAGTAATTCGACATGAGTAGTTGAACAACAAATACGATGCAGTTCCATGTTTGTCTGTTTTTTGTCTGCATACAGGCATGGGTTTGCTGTGGGTTACAGATTGCTCAACTCATTGATCTGGCATGTTTGTTTTGTCTTCTGGAAAACCTGGTGCCAGTTGCAGGGTGTCGGGCGTAATTGGTTTTATTGAAAAAATTGTACTTCCTGATTCCTGATCTAATAATAAAAACGTTAGGTGGTAAAAATGATTTATATACAGCGTACCGTTTTACCTTTGCTCTTCCTCGTAGCGGCACCAGCGGCCCTGGCTGAAAATGCCAACCAGGATTTTATCGCCACCCAGCTCAAATCCAGCAGTGCCCAGGACGAAGCCACCGGCCTTATTGCCGGGCAGTCGTTGTCGGGCTCAACCAAAAATTTCCTGTCCAAGGAACAAACCGACCGTGAAACTACCTTTTTCATCAAGAAAAATGGTAGTCCACCGCAGACGACGGATCGTCGTGATACCTGGGTGCAGGGCACGATCCTGGACTATCGCTCCGGGTTTACTCAAGGTGCGTTTGGTCTTGGCGTTGAAATGGCTGTCTACAACGCCATTGCTCTGGAACAGGGCAAGGGGCGCATTGCAGGTGGTGGCAATCGTACGCTGACCGACAGTGACGGCAATGCGGTGGATCAGTGGAGTAAACTGGGACTGGCAAACGTCAAGGCGCGAGTATCGAACTCGACGTTGACTGTTGGCCGCCAGGATATGCTGACGCCGATGATTGCCAACAACACCAACAGAGCACTGCCTTCGAGTTTCGAAGGTGTGAATCTGAACAGTGCTGAATTCAATAATTTGAGTTTCGATCTGGGTGCGTTTGATAAGGTGTCTCCGCGCTCGGAGCAAAGCACCACGAAAATCGTATCCGAATACGGTAATCGCGGTGTGTCGAGCGACGAGGCCTACATTGCGGGGGCTACTTACACGCCAACCAAAAGTCTTAAAACCAGCGTTTATTCGACCCAGGTTGAAGATTTCTGGAATCAATACTATTTCGGCGTTGCGCACAGTGCTGGAGATCGCGCCACACTGGCTTTGAATACATCGTTTAACTACTACAAGACCACAGATCAGGGCTCGGCGAAAATGGGCCCCATCGACAATGATGCTTACAGTTTGTCGTTGAAGATGAGTCACGGTGCCCATGGTTTGCTATTTGCGTGGCAGCAGATCAATGGTAACGAATACTTTGATTATATCCATGAAAGCAAGGGCACGGCGCTGGCCAACTCATTCTTGTCCAATTATAACGGGCCTAATGAAAAGTCTGTGCAGCTTGCCTATCTCCTGGACACTGCCCCCTACGGTCTGCCGGGCTTCACACTTTATTTGTATAACGTGCGTGGCTGGGGCATTGATGGTACTCACTATCAGGGCAGCAGCTACAATGCGAGAAAACTGGACGGTGAAAAGCATCAGGAGTCAGGCCTTTTGACTTCATACACTGTTCAGAGTGGCGCACTGAAAAGCAGTACTTTTCAGGCAGGTTATGTAGCGCATCGCGCCACGCCTAATGAGATCGATGGCAGTGTCAAGGAATTCCGCATGGTTACAATGATTCCGTTCAATGTGTTTTGAATCATTATGCCAAGGCGCAGGTTTACCCTCTGTCGTCAGTATTGCAGACGGCGCAAGTGAATCTCATATAGCAACGTCCTGAGCGAAACCACCCCCTTCCAGCTACGTGTTGGAAAGGGGGGTACTCGGTTATCCCTCCAGATCCTCGGCCCGATGCCGTTCCGGCACTTGGCTCGCCTCATCGCCCCAGGTCCGGTTGACTCGCTGCCCGCGAATCACCGCAGGCCGCTTGGCGATTTCTTCTGCCCAGCGCTGCACGTGGGTGTATTGGTGTGCTGAAAGAAACTCGGCTGCCGAGTACACGTTGTCTCGCACCAGTTGGCCGTACCAAGGCCAGACTGCGATGTCGGCGATGGTATAGCTGTCACCGGCCAGGTACGGACTCTCGGCCAGGCGTCGATCGAGGACGTCCAGCTGACGCTTGGTTTCCATGGTGAAGCGGTTGATCGGGTACTCGAGCTTCTCTGGCGCATAGGCATAAAAATGCCCGAAGCCGCCACCCAGATAAGGCGCCGCGCCCATTTGCCAGAACAGCCAGTTCAGGGTTTCGGTGCGTCCTGCCAGATCGGTGGGAAGAAACGCCGCGAATTTTTCCGCCAGATACAGCAGGATCGAGCCGGACTCGAATACGCGGGTGGCCGGTTCCGTACTGCGGTCCAGCAATGCCGGGATCTTCGAGTTCGGATTGATCTCGACAAAGCCGCTGGAGAACTGTTCTCCCTCGCTGATGCGGATCAGCCAGGCGTCGTATTCCGCTCCCCTATGACCAAGCGCCAACAGCTCCTCCAGCAGGATGGTCACCTTCACGCCGTTGGGAGTGGCCAGGGAATAAAGCTGCAACGGATGCGTGCCCAGCGGCAATGATTTGTCGTGGGTCGGTCCGGCCGTTGGCCGGTTGATGCTGGCGAACTGGCCGCCAGACGGAGCGATATGTTTCCAGACTCTGGGAGGACTGTAGGACGCTTTGCTCATGAGACGAACCCTGTCGTTTGCCGGTAATGATCCCATAGACCATACAGGTCAACGATAGTGCTCGGCCAATGGATTGCCAGTGCCGCTCTACGAGTCCAGGCTGACCCCAGCACGCTTCAACGCAGGCTCCACGACACCCCGACATACATGGCCAGACCTTCACCTGGTGTCGACCTTGCCGCGTCCAGCCCTTTATCGTCGTAGCCTGGCGTGACCGTGGCAGCGTAGTGCTTGTCCGTCAGGTTGCGCATGTCCAGCCAGGTCTGCCAGTCACCCTTGGGTGCGTTATAGCCCAAGGTCGCGCCGAATATTGCGTAGGGGTCGGCGTAGTAGCTGTTGGCGTAATCGACGGCCACTTTGGAGACCCACTGCGTATTGATCCCGGCGAAGAAGCCCTGGGGCCAGTCGTAACGCAGTTCGCCCTGGTAGTAATGCATCGGCAGGCCGGGCAGGCGGTTGTCGCCAAAGCGCTCGTCGTCACGGTAGTGGAAGTCGCTGAAGGTGTAGCTCTGGCGCAGGCTCAGTTGGCCGCCATCACCCGCCGACCACAGGCTGCTCAGCAGGCTGGCTTCAACGCCCTGGTGCACGGTGGGGCTGGCGTTGAGCTCATAGGGCGTCGTGGCGTTGGCGTCTGGCAATACCGAGAGCAGTTCGTGGCGCACTTGGGCGTAGTACCAGGCCAGGCTCCATTGTCCCACCGTGCTGTCGCCCCGGCCGCCAAGCTCCAGAGTGGTAGCCGTCTGGTTTTGCAGTTCGACCGGTTGGCGCTGGGCGCCCGTGGCGGGTCCGCTGCCTGCGGGGAAGCGCAGGTGGGAGCTGTAGATCAGCGACCAGGGGTGCGGCGCCTCCACCGAACGACTGAGATTGCCGAACAATTGCAGGTCTGGTGTCAGTTGGTAGCGCAGGCCTACGCGCGGGGCGTAGTCCCAGTCGTGCAGGCTGGTCTTGCCGCCACTCTGCGGATAGGTCACATCACTTTCACGGCGGGTGTAGATAGCCGCCAGGCCAGTGGTCAGCCACAGGTCGTCGGCGATCTCCAGGTCATTGCCCACATGCAGGACGCTGTCCGAGCCCTGGTAGGTGAAGTTGCGCATGAGCGTGCCCGGCGCATAGCTTGCGGTATTGCCGGTGGGGATGCGCACGAACTCGCTGGCGCCGGAATTGGGCAGGTGTTTCGTCACTCGCAGGCCCGCAGAGCTCTGGCTTTGCAAACCCCAGAGCGTGTCGCGCCGTTTGTAGTCGAAGGTGCCGCTGACGTCTGTGTACGCCACCTTCAGACGGTTGGGACCTTCGCGTAAATCCATTGGGTAGTCATGGTAGACAAGGCCGGTCTGGATACTGGAATCGTCATCGATGTAGTAGGTGGTCTTGTTGCCGATAAAAGTGCTGCCGGGCTGGTCGCGGCTGTCGTCCCGCGCCACGTAGGCGGGGTTGGCCGCCTTTGGGTCATGTTCGATTGAGCGCTTGGTCACCCGTCCGGCGAGGTCATTGTCGGTCTGGCGATGGCGCAGGTAGAAGCGCGTCTCAAGGTTCGGGTTGAAACGATAACCGAAGTTGGCGATCACCCCCTGGCTCTCACTGGAGGTGTGGTCCTGGTAGCCATCGGAATTTGCATCGGTCATGGCCAGGTAATAATCGAAGTCGCCCAGCACCTGCCCGGAGCTGACCTGGCGCTGCTGATAGCCGTGGCTGCCTATCGCGTAGCGCACTTGCAACTTTGCCGAGTCGTAGCCCGTGTGGCTGATGTAGTCGATGGCTCCACCCAAACCCAGGGCGCCCCTGTCAAAACCGTTGGCGCCGCGCAGCACTTCCACGCGCTCGAGCCACAGCGGCTCCAGCAACTCATAGGGGGTACCGCCCGGGCCAGTCAGCGGCAGGCCGTCGAGCATGGTGTACAGGCCCGAGGCATGGGCACCCGGGGCCCGGTTGATACCCGAACCGCGGATCGAGATCTTCACGCCCTCATTACCCGCCGACTGGGCGTAAACGCCGGGCTGGTAAGCCAGCACATCCTGGTTGCTGGCCACGCGACCCTGCAAGGGACGGCGCATGTCGACCACATTGGTGCCACCAGGCACCTGCGCAAGCCGGGCTCTGGCGTCCTCGATCTGCTGGTCTTCGTCGCTCAGATCCTCTGCACCAATCAGCACTTGCCCCAGCTGCAGGCCTTCAGCGCCAGCCATGGCCGGATAGACAAGGGCCAGGCCCAGCAAAGCAGCGGGCAGGGATTTAGGCGAGGGCATCAAGGACTCCAAACGTACGGGAACGGGCAGTGAAAAGTGCGACGCAGGAAAATACCAAGGAAACACATGGCGATTTGTCTTTTTTTGTGTGCAAGTGCCGCCCGACGTTGCGATTGACCAAAACCTGCGTAGCTGGCAAAACTTCTGGCGGTAGACCTGGCGAGCAGGCTGGGCTATTTTGCCGCCGCTGCCGAACAAGGCAGCCAACGTTGTGTACTGGTTATGAATGGATAAAAGGACTGTTCATGGAAGCGGTAATGAGAAGTCGGCTTTTTGCGGTACTGCTTGGCCTGGGATTCATTGCTGTGGAGCAGTGGGTCAAGGTACAGGCACTGGTTTCCCTGCAATCTGACAGTTTCAGGATTGGCGGCAGCTTCGCCTGGCTGGATATCGCCTTGAGCTTGAACCCGGGCGCCTTTCTGAGCCTGGGTGCGGGGTTGGCACCCGGGGTTAAACAGATAATCTTTATTGTCGGCGTGGCCGTCGTTGTTGTCTGGGCTACCTGGTGGGCGTTGGCACGTTGGGCGACGGTTCCAGTCAGGGCTGCAGCCGTCTATTTGATTGCGCTGGGTGGTGCATCCAATCTGATCGATCGGGTGTTTCGTGAGGGGCACGTGGTCGACTACCTGATCCTCAACCTCGGACCCTTGCACACCGGTGTGTTCAATATTGCTGACATCGCCATTATGGCAGGGGCCGGTGTGTTGCTATTGGATGAGCTGAGAGCAGCCAGGCGCAAGTAACAAAAGCGCTCCTGCTCAGATGCCCGCGATCACTTTGCCGTCTGACCACGCTCCAGAACATGAGAGGTAGCGGGTGGGGGATATCCAGCCGATATCATCGCTTGCGTCTAAAGTGCATAGTAATCACTCACCACGATGAAGGAACGACCCATGTTCAAATCTCGTGCATTGATCGCAGCGGTTACAAGCCTTGCGCTAGTCTGCGGTTCAGCGGCTGCATTAGCTGATCAAGGTAATGGAAAGGGCCAGGGAAACGGCAAGGCGCATCCGCACAACAGCCAGGCTCATGGCAATCAGGGCAATTGCGGCAAGAACTCCGGGGACAGTGATTGGAGTCATGGTCCCAGCATCAATCACGGCAGCATCCTGGGGATTGTCGGCACCCATCGGGACTACTGGAGCCCCGGCCCGGCATTGCCACCGGGCATTCAAAAAAACCTCGCGCGAGGCAAACCTCTTCCACCAGGTATCGCGAAAAAACTGGACGGTCGCCTGATCGGCACCTTGCCTCGTTATGACGGCTACGAATGGCAGCAGGCGGGCACCGACCTGATACTGGTAGCGCTGGCCACCGGGCTCATTTACGAAGTTCTCAATGGTGCCTTTGATTAATATTTGAATTGCGAATGCGAACAGCTCAACTATTAAACACCATCCTTGTTCGCCTCTTTCGCAACTTGTTTATCGGGGCAGGGTGCATTGCATTCCATCTGTCGCCAGACCTGAACTAGCCGGGACTTGGTGAGTCTTATGGCATGAGATATCAACCCATGGAAGCTATCATGCTTTTATATAACAAGAGTTTCGTTGCAGTATTGTCGTGCGCTCTGATGCTTGCAGCCGCTCCACTACTACCTGCTGATCTGTCCATCATGAGCTCTGCCTCTGCCAAGGAT
>NZ_JBWKOF010000004.1:111021-385150 GCF_059415945.1 Pseudomonas sp. GW821-FHT09H03
GGTGGTGGTGGTGGTGGTGGTGGTGGTGGTGGTGGTGGTGGTGGTGGTGGTGGTGGTGGTGGTGGTGGTGGTGGTGGTGGCGGTGGCAGTCACGGCGGTGGCGTTGGCGGTGGCCACGGCAGCGGCGCAGGCGGCGGCCATAGCGGTTCAGGCCACTCCGGCAACGCTGACAGTAACGGTCGAGGCAACGGACTGAGCAGTGATCATGCGGGCAAGGCCGTTCGCGATCATGGTGAAAGCGGGAATCACTACGGCAGTGAACGCAACAGTGACCGCGGCCATGGCACAACGACTTCGGGCATCGCACACTCCAAAGATACTCGCGGCGTGAGCAAAGCCAGTGCTATTGCTGCCTCGACGCCAGGAGATCACAACTCCAAGGGGTTGAGCAAAGCCGGAACGCCAGTCTCTAAAAGTCGTACCAGCTATCCATAACAGCTGATGGCAAAGTACAAAAAACTGAACTCAGGCCTGACCTGGGCCTGAGTTCAGTTCGATCTTCTTCAGGTGCTTCGTAATCGGACCTCCCGAAGATCTGGTGCCTGTCTTGCCCAGCAGGTCAGGCACTACCGGAGAAAATCGGGCAAAGGTAGGGCGCCATTAGGGTGCAGAGCTCTTTTCATCTCCCGTCTTCTGATACTTGCGCACAAGTTGCAGCCGTCAGTTAGAGCACCCGGTTTGTAATCGCTTTCAGTCACTGTTCATATCCAGCATAAATTTCTCTCATGCCCAGAGTGGGAAGCGCAATCCTCGTCTAACCTTTGCCAGAGGGTTATGCACGGTCAGGGAAAAATGAACTTATTCATGTTTCCGCTAACGCAGCCGATTGCATGCTGTACATCCGACTTGCCACGACGACTAGCGGGAAATTATGCCGAACAGTTTCGCCTCTATCGACAACTCCCTCTCCAATCGCTCAAGTGTGTCGCTGGCAAGGGCCTCACTCTTCAAGTTTCTCGGGTTACTGGCTGGCGTGTTCGTGCTAGCCAGCGGCTCACTGGTTTATCTGGCCAATGACCTGGACCATACCGAACAGGTCGAAAGCTCCTTCTACACAAAAAAGGCTGTGCAATCGCTGGAAAAATCAGTGCGCGCGACCATCAAGGATTACGCGTTCTGGGGGGAAACCTACAAGCACCTGCATGTTCAGGTTAACCCTGACTGGGCCTATGTACGACAGAACCTGGGGCCTTCGCTCTATCCTGACTTTGGATTTCGGGGAGTGTTTGTCGTCAGCGATGACAATCGCACCGTCTACTCGGTGGTCGAGGGCAAGTTGAGCAGTGTTGCAGCCGCAGACTGGCTCAAACAGTCCATTGCACCGATTCTCGAGAAGGCTCGGGAAGGAGAGCAAGCAGAAACACCGATAACCGCCTTCATCGATATTGCAGGTGTACCCGCCCTGGTGGCGGCTGCAGCCATTACCCCCGGAACCGACCCGACAGTGGAGGCTGATGGCAGGCCAGCGTCGGTACTGATTTTTGTAGACTTTCTCGACAGCGCCAACCTCCAGGTGATGGGCCACGATTTCGGTGTAGAGGGCCTTCACGTAGGCATGCCTGAGGAAAGGGATGCGACGTATTTCCTGCCCCTGGGTGAGAACGGAGCAGCCGGCAGTCTGCGCTGGAGTCCTTCCCGCCCCGGGCTGCGGTTGCTGGGGGTAGGCTTGCCGTTGATTGGCATCGCCGCGCTGCTGGTGTGCCTGATGACCTGGGCCATCTTGCGCCGCACAACCGCCAGCGCGCTTGCCCTGGACGCCAGTTACACATCGCTGCATCGCAGTCAGGACGCCCTGGCCATCAGCGAAGCGCGCTTTCGAGACGTCGTTGAAGCCATCTCGGACTGGGTATGGGAAATAGATGCCCAGGGTCGTTTCACCTATTTATCCGATCGGTTTGACGATGTGACCGGGCTCTCCAGGATCGCCTGGATAGGGGCGCCAATCGATGATTTGCTAGGTACGGAACCTGGGTCATTAACTCAGTGGCTGAGCATTCCCAATCGCCGCCAGGATATCAGCCTGCAGTGCCGCTACATTGATAGCGCAGGCCGCGAACGAATCACGCGTATCTCGGCCAGGAATATGTCAGACACAGGCTTTCGAGGTACCGCAACGGATGTCACCGAGGAAGTCGAAGCCCGTCGGCGAATTGAATTTCTCTCCCAGCATGATGCCCTGACCGGACTGCCCAACAGAACACGTCTGCAGGAGTTTCTCGACGGTAAACTCAAGGCCTTGCCGACGCCGGAACAACCTCTGGTCATGCTCTGCCTGGACCTCGATCGTTTTAAACCGGTCAATGATTTGCTCGGACATGCCGCCGGGGATCTGGTACTCAATGAAGTATCGAGTCGCCTGGCCGAGTGCGTGCGTCACGGCGACCTTGTGGCCCGTGTTGGCGGGGACGAGTTTGTCCTGATACTCACAGACGTGAGTTCCCAGGATGAGGTCGAGGCACTGTGCCGTCGCCTGATCGAGTCGGTAGAACGGCCGATAGAGATTGATCAGCAGCAAGTGTTTGTCAGCGCAAGCATTGGCATCGCGATGGCGCCGAATGATGCTTGCGAGGCGGCGGAATTACTGCGCTATGCCGATATTGCACTGTACGAGGCCAAGTCGGCCGGCCGTAACACCTGGCGCTTCTATGCAGGCGATATGAACACCAGGATCATCGAGCGCCGCCGCCTAGAAAACGACCTGCGTTTCGCGATCAAGGACGGACAGCTGCGCCTGCACTTCCAGCCGCGCTACCGTATCGCTGACGGTCGCATGGTGGGTGCCGAAGCGCTGGTACGCTGGCAGCACCCTGAGCGGGGCCTGATACCTCCCGACACTTTTATCCCGATTGCCGAAGAATCCGGGCTGATACTTTCCTTGAGCAACTGGGTGATCAATACCGCCTGCGATTGCGCTTCGCGCTGGCCGCAAAACCTGTTCGTGTCGGTCAACCTGTCACCTACCGAATTCAAGCGCGGCGATCTGGTCGAGCGTATTCAAAAAGCACTGGTGGACTCGGCCATCGACCCCGCCCGGGTAGAGCTGGAAGTTACTGAAAGCGTGATGCTCGAAGACGCCACTGGCGCCCTGGAGCTGATGCGTACCCTCAAACGCCTCGGCGTACGCATCGCCATGGATGATTTCGGAACGGGATACTCCTCGTTGAGCTATCTGCGCGCTTTTCCTTTCGACGGCCTGAAAATAGACCGCAGCTTTTTGAGCCGGCTCGATCAAAGCGAGGACGACAGGGCCATCATCCAGGCTATCGTGGGCTTGGGGCGCGCCTTGGCGCTGACGGTGACGGCAGAAGGCATTGAAACGGCCGAACAACTGAGTTTGCTCAAAACGGTTTCCTGCGACGAAGGTCAGGGCTATTTCCTCAGCCGGCCGCTGGATAGCGATGCGTTCGACGCCTTGGCAGGCGTCGGCGAAATACAGAAGGCATAAACTGCGTACAACGTCAGTCAAGGGTACGAGGAAAGGTTGCCGTGAACGTTGTACCGGCTGCGAGAGAAGAGTCTACGACCACATCACCGTGGTGCGCTCTTGCGATCTCCCGAACAATGAACAGGCCCAACCCGACACTTCTGAGTTCTGCATTGTCATGACTGCCACGGATCATCGGCTCAAACAAATCCCTGAGTAATACCTTGGGTATCGGCGTGCCGAAATTGTGCACGGTGATAACCAGCGCTTGATCTTCAAAGGCAGTGGACACGGTGACTTCACTCTCGCTGGCGCCGTAGGCAAATGCGTTGGCGACCAGGTTGCCAATGAGCTGGTAAAGCCGATCACTGTCGGCAGTAAAGGCGCCTTGCCCATGGCGCAGATGGGTCAACTTATGCCCGGGAAAAGCCAGGCTCAACTCCTCCAGGCAGTCAGCCACCAATTCGTGTAAATCGACGGGTTTGGGTACGACGGCAATACCTCGGCCAACCTGCGTCAAGGTAAAATCCAGCAGGTCGGCAACCAGACGCTGAGCGCGATCGGCCGAATGGCTGATGTGCCCCAGTATTTGCACTTGCTTGGCATCCAGCTCCCGGCGACCCAACAGTTCCGTCGCCATTTTTATGGCCGACAAGGGGTTGCGCAGGTCATGGCTGACAATCCCGATGAGTTGCTCGGCGAACAGGGCTCTGTCCTCAGCCGCCGCATAGGTGATGCGCAATTTATCCTGGGTCAGATCCAGTACGCGCTGGTCCTTGAGGTGCTTGGCCAGATGTCTTTCGGCAAGCATTCGGGCATTGAGCAGCTCGCGTTCGTATCTTTGCCTGTCCGCGGCTTGAACAACGTCATCTCATGAAATATGCCTTGAGAATGCTCACACGCGATGGCGCTGAGCATCATCGCCATGGAATGTCCGTTGTAGTGGGTCAGATCGAACTTTACGTCAGCAACAACGCCCTGTATCTGCATCAGGGGCGCCCAGTACGTCTTATGAAATGTCCTTCCCTCCATGCTCATCAGGTCCTGAATGTGCCGGCCGAGCAACTCTTCTCGCCGGTAGCCTAACCAGCGGCAGAAAGTCAGGTTGACCTGGGCGATCTGGCCATTTTCTGCGGTAAGCAGCACGCCACATTCAGCTTCGTCGAAGAGAACGTCAGAACCGGGTTTCGACTCGTAATCTTCCGGCATAGGGATCACAGAACAATGGGAGGGCGATATTTCAAAATTATAGCCACCACCTGTACAAGCAGCCTTGATACTTGGCCATAACGTGCAATTGGCGTCCTTTATCCAGGCTTCACTGATGACAAATGACCTTCGGCTTTGCTACTTCCGTTGACGATTTCGCTGCTGTTTGACGTTATACATCTCGCGGTCTGCCAGCTTTGTGGCCTCGTCCACCGTCATGTTGCCCGGTATCACTGCCACGACCCCAACACTCGCGCCGGTATATTCAATATCACCAAGACCATGGCCCAGCTCATATCGCCCTATCGTCGCTTTGGACAGGCGCTCCTGTAGCAGTTCGGCGGCATGTCGCCGGTCACTTTCCAGTTCCGAGTGGTCAGCGGGTGTGCCCAGGGCGATCACGATGAATTCATCACCGCCAGTGCGTCCGATGACGTCGCTGGTTCTAAGGCCATGCTGCAGTTGGGCGGCCACACCGCGTAGTAGCTCGTCTCCTGCCAAGTGGCCGCGGGTGTCGTTGATTATCTTGAACCCATCCAGATCGATGACCCCCATCAGGATGTACTTGTTCTCCCGCTGGGCGAGGGCGAACATGCGCTCGGCATCGTTCAGAATGGCACGGCGGTTGGACAGGCCGGTGAGTGGATCTGTCAGGGCCAGCTTGGTCAACTCGGCGTTGGCCGCCTGAAGCCGCTCAACAAGCAGCCCACGTTCAAGGGAATATCCCAGCAACCCGGACAGCAGCATCAGCAAGGGTTCCACTTCAGCAGAGCGGGCCACCTGATTTGAACTGGCGGCACATACCGTCCCCAGCACTTGTCCATCCTGGGACCTGATGGGCGCGCTCACGTAAGTTCTGATGCCCAAGGCCGCGGCAGCTTCCGAGTCGCCCCAACATTCGGCAACGTTATCCGAATACATGCGATTCTCTTCCAGCGCCCGCTTGCACAGCGTATCTGTCCAGGGCACGACCAACCCTTCCGGAATCACCATGTCACCGACGTTGCGTGCGAACTCGATACGCTGCACACCCTCGTCGGTATCAATGGTCGTCAGGTACGTCGACTCCATGCCGGTGACCTGGCTGAGCAGGGTCAGCAGGGGACGCGTAAGTTGCTCCAGGGTCTGGGCTTTGGGAATGGTATCGGAGAGAAGAGAAAGAATCTGATCCATTTTGGCGTCCCCATGGGTAAGTGGTTTTTTGATTATCGTTTAATCGTTCGAATACTGAACAGGGCGAGGCTTCTCCAAGCCGAGGCGCGGCAAAGCCATTACTTGCGCACATTCTGGTACAGCATCAATCGAGAGGTTTCATGCATGGCGCGGGTCAGTTGTGACAGGCGCTTGAACTCCTCGGGGTGTTGCTCGGCGACGTTGTCCAGTGGCGTCTGGGAGGCCAGGTCATGGAGGCTTGGCGCACTGCCGTCGTGCTCCATCTGCACCATGTAGTGTTGAGTCACGCCGGCAATCAGCGGGAACGTGCCTTCACGCAACACCAATGGCACCACGCGTTCGCCTTCGGGCGCGGGCTGCTGGATATCACGGCCCATGCCGCTGTTGCGAAACTCAAGGCCGGCCATGCCTGCCACGGTCGGCAGCAAATCCACCAGGCCAACGGCTTGCTCGACCTTGCGCGTCCCGATCAGGCCGGGTGCGTGGATGATCATTGGCACCGCGTTGCTTTCCAGTCCCAATAACTCATAGGCCGGCGGCAGGAAAGGGATCTGGGCGATACGGGTGTTGTGGTCGCCAAACATCACGAAAATGGTGTTGTCGTACCAGCCGCCGGCCTTGGCGATTTCCATCAGGCGTCCGATGTTGAAGTCCAGCAGACGCACGGCATTGTATTGCTCGACACTGCGCGAGCCTGCCGCCTGGACTTGCTCCAGGGTAGGGTGCTTGACCTCGAATCCGTCATTGGTCGCTGGAATTGTGAAGGGGCGATGGTTGCCGGCTGTTTGTACATAGGCGAAAAACGGTTTGTCCTTGGGCAGCGCTTGCAGGATCTGGTCGGTTTCCTTGAACAGGTCCAGATCCGAGATCCCCCAGACGTCCACTACCGGGGATTTCCAGTCCCGCTCGTCGAACAGGCGAACGCCGTCGATGCTTTGCCGGATCAGGGCATTCATGTTGGCCCAACCGGAGTTGCCGCCAATGGTGTAGATCTTCTCGTAGCCGGTGAAGGCATTGACCAGCGTGTTTTGTCGGGTGATCAGCGGATTACGCGTCGCGGTTTCCTGTCGGGTAACGTCAGGCACTCCGCTAATGCTGGCCCAGACGGTTTTTGCGGTTCCCGTCACCGGTACGTAGAAGTGCTTGAAGAACCAGCTTTGGGTGGCCAGGCGATCGATATTGGGCGTTGGGTTGATCGGGTTGCCATAGGCGCCGACGGCGCTGGTGCCCAGCGACTCGAGCATGATGAACATCACGTTGGGTGGCCGCGATGCGGAAATTTTGTAGGGTTGCGGTCCCTGGTGGCGGACAAAGTTGAGGGTTTGCGGATCAGGCTGGTCGACACCCAGATAGTTGGCCATGACCGCGTAATGTTCGCGTACCAGTGCTTCGTCATAGCGCGACTGGCCGACCTTGACGGTGTCGTAGAGGAATATCACCGGGTTCAGGCCCAGTGCCGCGATCTGGTTATTGCCCGAGAAAAAGGCATCGCTCCAGCGCAGCGGTACCGGGTTTTCAAAGTTCAAGTGTTCGACTCGACCCAGAATACCCAGCAGCACCAGCACGACCATCAACGCACCACCCCAGGTCGCGGAGAGGGGGTGAATGGCTTTGCGGGGGCGATCCAGGGTGATGCGCTCCAGACGCACCAAGGCCAGTGTCACGATCGCGACAGTTGCCAGCCAGCCCAGGGAAATCCAGATGACCGGGTAGGTTTGCCAGACCATGTCACGGGATATTTGCGCATCCTCGATAAAGCGCAACACCGTGGCGTTGATCCTCACGCCGAGGTAGGCGTAATGGCCAAAGTCGATGATGTAGACAAGCAGCACGGCGCTGAGGATGGCGACCAGATACAGGCGGGCGACGCCGCGAAGGAGGCGGCTGCCAATCAGGTTCCAGCGGGGGATCCAGGCCAGCAACGCCACTGGCAGCATGACCAGAATGGCCAGGCGCAAGTCGAAACGAAAACCGATGCCCAGGGTTTGCAGGACGTTTTCGTCGCCCAGGGCTTTGGCGTCGAAACCGGAAAAGCCGAAAAAGAACACCACTCGCAGCAGTGCAAACAGAACAAACACGATCGCTGTTGCGCCCAGCCAGTAATGCAGACGTCTCGATTTCAGCCAACCCATCATCTTTCCCTATTAAACAGTTTCGGTGAGTTTCAAACGGATTTGGTTCTCATCGGCTCGCGCCGCGTGATCAACCTTTGATACGCCCGGCGCGCGGCCAGCATCAGCAGCGCCAGGCAGCAATACAGGCCCAGCAACGGGTCAACCAGGTAATCCCAATAGTTGTGGGAAGGTTTGACTCCGACGATGAAGGCCAGGGTCGCACAGGTCAACATCACGACGGCCAGGTAGTTGCGCAGGTAAAACAGGACAAATGTCAGCAGTGCGACGATAAACAACAGCGGGCGCGGGCTGTAACCACGCCGGTAAGGATCCAGGTCACTCAAGCCCAGGGTAGCGGGGTAGAGCACCAGGGCCATCGCCGCAAAGAGGATCAATACGCCAGTTCGATCACGCAGCACCGGTGGCAGCATCCCCAGACGACGCAAACAGCCCCATCCCATGAACACCATTGAGGTGATCGCAAGGTCATCAATGTGGCTGCGCAGGTAAGCGGCCAGCGACAACCCGCCCAGCGGTATGAAGCTGGCCGCCAGCAACGCAAGCAGCAGCGTGATGCGCCAGCCCCTGTTCAGCCCGAACGAGGGCAATAACAGGAAGATGATCATCGCGAAAGTGGCGTGGGCTTGCCATAGGTTGATCATTTGAGACGCTCGGACAGCCAGGCATCGTTAAAGGTAACGTGCTTGATGAAGGTGTTGTTCCAGGAGTAAACCAAGTGATACATCCCGTCGGGACTGCGGATGAAGTACGGGTATTCGTATTCGAATTCACACCCGTCGTTTTTACAGACTCGGTTATCGAGGTTGGCGAGGAATTGCGCCTCCAGGGGTTGGCGCAGCTTGCCGCTGGAACCGCGGAACTCAATCCCGATGATTTCCTTGTAGGCGAGGGGTGAAAACGGATCGCCCTCCGGATCGGGTGATTTGTCCAGATCGTGCAAGAAGTGCCAGTCGACCATTTTTTCGTCGGTTAGATACAGGCTCAGCTTGAAGCGGCCCTCTTGCAGGTCATTGAGCGCTACCAGCAAGCCGTGATCGGGCGTTGCCACGGCCGCCAACGAGGAATTCGGGTTCGAGGGCACGACCGGATAAGGTTCACTCCAGGTTTGTCCGGCATCCTCGGTGCGGCTCGCCAGAACTCTATGGTGGGTGTCGCCGGCGTAGCGCAGCAAGGCGATACCGCGCTGGCCATCCAGCGGAACGATCGCCGGTTGCAATGAGTTGTTGCCGTGGCTGATGCGGTATTTATCGATTACTTCACCGTCCGGGCTCAAATACAGGTACTCGGCGAATTTGCCCAGAAATTCGTGATAGACCGGCAAGCCGATGGAGCCGTCGACATGAAACACCGGTGCCGAACGTACCAGGGTGCTGATGTTCAAAAAGGGTGAGGTGATCAATTGGCGCGGCGCTGACCAATGCACACCAAAGTCGTCTGAAACCATCACATTGACCGCGCTACCCGCCCAGCCGCCCATGGATACCGAGACGAAGAACAGCCACAGGCGATTGTCCGGCGCCAATGCGACGACCGGGTTGCCAAGTTTTCGGATGTATCTACGAGTGCTTTGCTGGGTCGAATCCCGGGTCGCCATGACCTGTTCCTCCCCCCACTCGCCGGTGCTGACGTTGAAGCGGGCGGAGCGCACCTGTACATCGGCTGCGCCTTCGCGACTGCCGGCGAACCAGACCGCCATCAGGCTACCGTCAGGCATGGCCGTTACCGCCGAGGAATGGACGAAGTCCACCAGCCCGGAGGAGGCGAACCGGCTGGTATAAATGGGCTTCGCATCGGTTTCTGCCACTGTCTTTACCGGAGTGATCCGGGCAAAGGAAGAATGCCTGGGGGCAGGGTGGGTGATCCATGCGCTCGCAAAGAGGCAAGCCAAGGCAAGGTAAACGCCAAGGGCAGCAATGCCGGGGAATTTTATGCGCATAATTAAGCCTTTAGCATCTCCTAGCCCAATAAAGCGCCAACGGTAACACTCTAGTACAAGAATGCGACTCAATTGATATCAATTATCCAGGCAGTTACTTCTAGTATGCGGCGCCGCGTTATGACATGAGCCCGCGCAGCTGAGCAGGGCTCAGGCCAAGGCGTTGCCTGAAAGTGGTCGACATGTGCGCCTGGGAATTGAAACCGCAGGCGTTGGCGATCGCCACCAGGGGCATTGTCCAATCGCACATCAGTGCACGGGCCTTGGCCAGGCGTCGATCGATCAGGTAGCTGTGCGGGCTTTTACCCGTTGCGTGCTTGAATGCGCGGATGAAATAGCCTTCGGACAGTCCAAGCAGCCCCGCCATTGCCTGAATTCCCAGGGGCCCGTCCAGGCCCGCGTCAATGAAATCATCGAGCAAACGCATACGGCCAGCGGTCATGGCGTCTTGGGGCGGTGCGGACAACGCTTGGTGACTCGTCACCCGTTCAGCCAGGGCCAGCGCCCAAGCCTCCCAATCGTCCGTCACCGAGGCTTGTAGCAGCGCGCTGCGCATTCGCAGCGCGAGGGCGATTGCATGCGGGTCAATGCGATTGTTGAAGGCACGGTCCCCGGGCAAAGCGCTGACATCAGTGCGCAAGACCCGCAGGTACTCACCGCCCCTGGCGGACTCGGACAATACGTCACAACCTGCGGGAACGAATGCCAGGCCATTGGGCAAGGCGTCAAACGGCTGCACCCGGTCGCTGCCAATGGCGTGTACACCGCGCTGGCTGTCGAAGGCAAAGCCAATTGCCGATTGCGCCGCGACATATCGCGTCGCGTAGGCGGCGCCGGGCAGCAACTCGATGGCCCATGGCCCTGCCTCGATACGACGGACCGGTTCGGCGGGGAGCGGGAGCAGGGGGCGATTTTGACGGATCATGATCAGCATAGTAATGAAGAGCGAGCCTAAAAGTCAGGTCAGTTTTCTGAAAGCCGATGTGCTGTGCCTGTGTCTAGACTGGGCAAAACATTGGGAAGTCCACTGATGCAAACACTGTCTCGCGACGAAATCGAACAAGCGGCCCGCCATGTCTACCAGGTCATGCCCGCCACTGCCCAGTACGCCTGGCCACTGCTGGCCGAGCGATTAGGCTGCACCGTATGGGTCAAGCACGAAAACCATACCCCTACCGGGGCCTTCAAGGTACGCGGTGGCATTACCTTCATGCACTGGCTCAAACGCGAGCACCCGGGCGTCAAGGGCATTGTCACCGCTACCCGCGGCAACCATGGCCAGAGCCTGGCGCTGGCGGCCGGCAAGCTTGGTTTGAGGGCGTTGATCGTGGTGCCCCAGGGCAATTCGCCGGAAAAGAACAACGCCATGCGCGGTTTTGGCGGCGAAGTGGTCGAGTATGGCCGCGATTTTGACGAGGCCCGGGAAGAGGCCGCGCGCCTGGCGCAAGTACATGGCCTGTACCTGGTGCCGCCGTTCCATGTCGAAATGGTCAAAGGTGTGGCGACCTATGCGCTGGAGCTGTTCCAGGCCGCGCGGGATCTGGACACCGTCTACGTGCCGATCGGTTGTGGCTCGGGCATTTGTGCGGTGATCGCCGCGCGCGACGCGTTGGGCCTGACAACCCGGGTGGTGGGCGTGGTTTCCACAGAGGCTGCAGCGGCCAGGTTGTCGTTTGAAGCGGGGGAAATCCTCGAAACCGCGACGGCAAACACCTTCGCCGACGGCCTTGCGGTGCGTCGACCGATTCCCGAGGCCTTTGCCATCTACGGTGCGGCTGCGGCACGCATCGTTTCTGTCAGCGAAGAACAGATCGCCCAGGCCATGCGTGTGTATTACACCGACACCCACAACCTGGCTGAAGGGGCGGGTGCGGCGGCTCTGGCGGCGCTTATTCAGGAGCGTGAAGTAATGGTGGGGAAAAGGGTCGGGGTGATTCTGTCGGGTGGCAATGTTGATCGATCGGTGTATGCACGAGTGATTGAGTGAGGGGCACTATAGCACCGCTTTTCATCACCACGGGCAGGGTCTCAAGCACTGGAATCGGCGTCATCGCTTACTTCACTATGTAGACGGTTTCCTGGCTTTGGTGCCAATCGGTCACGTGGGAGGGAGATTATTTCGGATACTGATGTTGGTGGTGTCGTCGACAAGAGCGTCTTCGCGTTCCGACCTGACATTATGGGATCTTTGCGTAGGCCGAGCAGACTCGGATCCAGATCCAGTCGCAAAACTATGACTTCGCGCGTCGCGATGTGCAATCTTCAGCGATAATCTCGCCGATTTGATTTGGGATATCTCCTGTTGGTGTATATATTTATCAAACTTTAATAGTCGTTTTAAGCGTTTTTGAGCGCGTCTGCTTTTGTAAGTCAATTTTTCGTAAAGTTTAGGGGGGAGTCCACTGCTTTCTAAAGAAATTTCGGAAAATTTATGTTTTACAATACTGGCTCTTTCTATTGCGTTTTCAATGTACTTATTTAGTAGAACTCTCGGTGCAGATACATTTTCCGTTGCAGATGCAGTTAATTGGGCAAGGCCCAGTTTACTCTCTATCGAAAAAAGATTTTTTTTGATTTTTGCCCCCGGGGCGATCCCCGTTTGTTTTTTAAGCCTATTTATGAGATTGGGCGTCAGCTGAAACGGCACATGTCCCGTCGGGTCCGCCCTGTTGACAGGGTCTCCCCCGCAATACGCATACGCATTCAACCCACCGCTGCCAAACGGACTCCAACTGTCCGGGCTGTTAAATCGCATCAACACCGGGTTGAACTGCCGATAGCCATTGCCCAGGTGATAATGCCCGGTCACCGGATCCGGGCGTTCGCCGTTAAAGCCGAGCAGGCTGAGCAAGCCGTTTCCATGTGGACGATGTCCGTAGGGCGAGTAGGCAAGGGGATTGCGCTGAGTTGCGTCCAGTGCGTTCAACACCGAGTGTTGTTGATCGGTCGCCAGCAAGGTGCCGTCGACCGTGGTGCCAACATGCCGTTGTTGCCCCAACACCTGGTCATCGTGCTGGAAGAAACTGTAGGTTACCGCATCCTGGATTTCAGTCGCCAAACGGCTTTTGCAGTGAAAGCGCTGGATGTTGGGTTGTCCGCTCGCTGCCCAGTCAATCATGCGGTCCAGAGGATCGTAGCGGTAGAGGCACCGTAGGGCTTGACGAGGTGAGGCGGGCATTGGCTGAGCTCCGAACAAGGTCCATGAATCTGGACTTTGAGCATCGGTGTTTTTTCAATCTTTGCCTACTATCAGAACTGCTAGGGTACCGCCTCATGGGCAGGAGATCTCGCCCGCGCCTTCATGTAGAACGCCCGCCAGCCTGCCGTTGGACGCGGTGATGCGGACCTGGTGCGTAAGCTACAAGGTCAGCTTTCAGGAGAACCGGTCGAGTCAGGGCTGGACTCGGCAGCGAGCTTCAAGCGGTCAGCTTTACTGATGTACCTGGTCTTGCTTTGCGGTGCCAGTTTGGCGCTGGCCTTTTTGGCGTGAGCCTTTAATAGCTGGTTGATTTTTTTACGACGGTTCATGTCTTTCTACCCAGGCTGTTTATTCGTCAATCATATCAGCTTAGGCAATGGCCCAGACCCGCTGCGACCGGCGAGTAGTTTGCCTTCCAGGGTTTCGATGGAGTCGAAGACGTCGTAGATCACCTTGATCCCCATCGTGGCCTGGAAGTCGGCGAGTGTGGTTTCGCCAATGTAGTCGGACCAGTTGTAGACGCTGAGCTGTGGCTGAGCCTGGGCACCGGCGCTGAAGGGCGCGGCCAGCGCGATCGGGAAATGGATTTCAATCCATGCCTATCGAAACCTCGTGGAGTTATTGGCTTTTTCAGGTGATTTTTCGGCGTTGGGGGGGGCGTCTTCGCGAGCAAGCCCGCTCCCACAGGGAAATGCATTCCAAATGTGGGAGCGGGCTTGCTCGCGAAGGGGCCGGGTCAGTCACCATCTGTTTTGAATGGCACACCGCATTCGCGAGCAAGCCCACTCCCACAGCGGGGCGAAAACAGTCAGCATCCCAAGAAGAAGGCGAATGACGGAAAGTCCGAGAATCATCGAGAGGACGGTGGCAACAATGGGGAAGTTGCTCATGGTTCTTCCTGCCCGGGAATGTTCCGGCAAGCGTAGACCAGTGGATCGGGAAAGTTTGACCGCAGCACCGGGGCAGGCATTTGCCGTGTCGCAAAAATGACAAGGTTCCTGCGCACCTTATTTTGTCTTTTCCGAGGTGGTGCAGATGGTGTGAACCTGGAACTGAACCCCGGCCAGTGATTCCCTGATCTGATCGGCCGCATGCTGACAGGCCTCCAGATTCGTGTACTCGGCATGGTCGATTGCCGGGGCCGGCTGTGCGCCGTTTGTAGCGAGAATGACCCAGAGAATGAAGTTCATGATGTCTCCGACGCGGCAGGTGGTAATGAGTCTAGCCCGGGATTGATTTCCAGCGTGGGCAGTGTTCATGACTCTCCAACTGATGCTTCTACCATCATGATCGGCAGCGGTCATTGCGCCTGATCAAGGAACTCGAGAACCCACAGCAGCAGACAGTCGCGCTCCTCAAGGTGCCCAACCGGCTCGATGAGCGGGTAAAAACATCAACCAGCACGCACTGCATGCCGCTTACAGCGGGTTTGTCAGAAGTTTTCAAAGAATTTCAGCGCCCGACAGAACAGCACAAAGCATTTCAGAACACCCATGTAATTGGCATGCGTTACTGCTGTCACTCGGCAAAAGCGACGATTATGTCCTCCCCCCATCGTGCTCGCGCGGCACAACCTTTGCCCCTCCGGCTGCCTACCGCCCCTTCTTTGACTCCGTCACGAGGAAGTCCAGTTGAACTGTTCAACCCCAAGTCCAACCGTGCCGGTGGCCGACGATCGCCCTCGCGTTCATCGACTGGATGCAGCGGCAGTCTCACTGGTTATCCATCTGCTTGCCCTGGCCTTGCCCCTGGCATTGCTGCAGATCTACGACCGCATTCTGCCAAGCCAGTCCTACGGCACGGCGGTGTTCCTGGTGGTTGGTGTCGGTATCGCCATCATCCTCGAAGCTATCTTGCGTTACGGCCGCACGGCGCTGTTTGCGCACATCGCCGCGCAATACGAGAGCGAAACGACTACGCGCATTTTTGACAGACTGCTCAAGGCGGATATCAACGTCGTTGAGGGCATGGGCACCGCCAGCGTGATTGATGGCATACGTTCGGTCGCGCAGGTGCGCGATTTGTCTTCCGGCAATGCCGCGGTGGCGCTGTACGAAGTGCCGTTCATCGCTATTTATATAGGCCTGGTGGCGTACATCGGTGGCTGGCTGGCCTTCATTCCGCTGGGTTTGTTCGGGGTCGCCGTGGGCATGACCCTGCTGGTCAAGACTGCCACCGAACGCACCTTGAGCCGCGCCGAGGCGGCCGACATCCGTCGCCGAAACCTGTTGTGGGCGTCCTTCGCCGGGCTGCCAGAGGTCAAGTCGCGCGGCGCCGAGCCCGGGCTGAGTCGCAACTACACAGGGATCAATGCACGGTACATGGCCGCATCGGCACGCCTGGAAATGCTCATCGCCTGGGTCCGCGAGAACGCTGCGCTGTTGGGCCAGCTGTCCACCGTACTCATCGTGATTTTTGGCTCGATCGACGTGATGAATGGCGAACTGAGCACCGGCGCACTGACTGCCTGTACATTGCTCGCCGGTCGCTCCATCGGGCCGGCGATGCTCGGCTTAGGCTACTTCGCGCGCCAGGCGCAAGCACGGGAAGCGCAGGCCAAAGTCCATCGCTTGCTGGAACTGCCGGTCGGCGATGCAGCGCGTTATCGGCAGGCACCCGACCAGCCCACGGCATCGCTCATCGTGACCCAGGGGTGCATTGAACTGCTCAGGGATAGCAATCCCGATTTGACCATCAACATTGCCTCGGGCGAGCTGGTTCATCTGGATGCTGCCGACGCGGCGCTGGCGTCAAAATTGCTGGCGATGGTGGCTGGCACAGGGTTGCAACAGGGGTTGGAAGTGCGTCTGGACGGTCATTCGGTGCGTGAGTATTCGGCCGCCAACCTGCGCCAGAGTGTCAGCCTGGTACCGCGTCATCCTGCTTTGGTGGCGGGATCGATACTCAACAATCTGACCCTGTTCGACCCGCGCTACAACGAACTGGCCCGTGAATATGCCGAAGCGTTGGGCCTGTTGCCATTTCTCGGCCGTCTGCGCAGTGGCGCGTTGACGGAAATAGGTACCTTGGGCGCCGAACAGTTCGATGAAGGTTTTTACCAGCGCATTGCGCTGATCCGGGCGCTTGTGCGCCAGCCCAGGATTTTGCTGCTCGATCATGCAGGCAGCGGTCTTGATCTGGACGGACAAAAACGCCTGGCCATGCTGCTGCAAAACATGGCCGCACGCCCCACGGTTCTTGTGGCCAGCAACAAGCCGATCATGATTGGTGCCTGCGATCGCAGCATCCGCATAGGCAGGAGCGACCCGCATGCAAACTGAAAACTTCGCTTGTGACCCGATGGATACCGCCGACAGACTCGATATGTTCTGGAGTGAGCGTGCGCGCATGCAACGCATCGCCACGCTGCTGGGCGAGGCACGACTGGGTGCCTCGGCGATCGCTCGCTGCCTGCCCGCACTGCTGGTGACGCTGGACTGGTTTGGTGCGCCGCGCAATCTGGTGCCCAGCCTGCCTGCCCAAGGTGCCGGGTTTACCGTTGAAGACCTGCGCACGCTGTTGGTGGACATCGGTTTCCGTTCCGATTACCTGCCCCATGGCAAGCGCGACAACCTGATGGAAAGCCTTCCAACAGGCACTCTGGCAATTACCGATGAGCGTTGCATGCTCTATCTTGGCCGTCTGGATGACCAGGACTGGTGGCATGACGGGGAAAGCCCGGTCCATGATTGGCAGCCGTCGAGCGACAGCGAATTTTTGCTGATCCAGCGCAAAGCGGGGTTCATACCCATCGATGCACCGCAGCCCGACTGGTTTGCGGGACTGATGGCCAAGGCTCAGGGCGAACTGTTTGGTATCGGGCTGATCAGTCTGGTCACTAACGTCCTGGCATTGTCGGTGTCCTTGTTCACCATGACCGTCTACAACTCCGTAATTCCCAGTGGCGCCACCGGCACCCTGACCACACTGGGGTTGGGGGCGATCATTGCCGTCATCTGTGGTTGGGGGCTGCGCCTGGGACGCGCGACACTGCTCGCACGCATGGGTGCATGGGCCGGTGCCAGCATTGGCACCGCGGCGTTTCGCAAGACCCTCGGTTTGCCATTGGAGTATTCGTCGCGACTGGGTCTGAACAACAACCTCGCCCGCATGCGTTCGCTCGAAGGCGTGCGCCAGTACCTGAGCGGCGCTGGCGGTGTGGCGCTGGTCGACTATCCATTCGTGTTGGTGTTCATCGTGGTGATTGCCCTGTTGGGCGGTTGGATCGTGTGTGTGCCGATCATCGGTCTGCTGCTGTTCTTGCTCGCTGCGTGGTTAGTACAGCCTTATTTGCAGCGCAAAGCGGTGCACGCCGGGCGCGTCGGCAACCGGCTGCTGGAGGAGTATGCCAGCGGCATCCAGCGGCTTCGCTCCCTTCAGGGCATCAGTGGCAACCACCACTGGCTGCGACGCATGCGCGACATGTCCAGCCAGGCAGCGCAAGCCAATCGTGATCTGGCCCTGGCCCAGGCGTTGATGCAAAGCATTGGTCAGGCACTGAGCATGTTCATTGTGCTGGGCACCATGGCCGCCGGCATCGCTCTGGTCCTGGCCCAGGGCATGACGGCTGGCGGGTTGATCGCCACGATGATGCTGGTCTGGCACGTCACCACCCCGGCCCAGCAATTCTTTTCGCTGAGTCTGCGCATGAGTCAGATCAAGGAATCGCGCTTGCAGCTGGACCGGCTCATGCAGTCCGCTGGCGAGGCGCAGCACCCGCAGATGTATTCGCCGATCGAGCCGCTGGCGCCTCGCATCGCCGTGGACCATTTGTTTTATCGCTATAGCGTGGAGCAGGAGCCTGCGCTTAACGGCGTCAGCTTCGAGTTGCAGCCGGGCCAGCGTGTGGTGGTGGTCGGGCCCAACGGCGCTGGCAAGAGCACTTTATTGCAGTGTCTGTCCGGGGTGCGCATGCCTCAAAGTGGCCGCGTGGTGCTCGATGGACGTGATATCCGCCAGTTCGACCCGGCGGATTACCGGGTCTGGGTCGGCTTTCATGCACAGACCCTGCAGAACCTGCCGTTGTCAGTGCGTGACTTCCTCCAGTTGTCTCATCCAGCTGCCTGTGATGCGCGGATCGTGGCCTGCTTCGCCCGGGTTGCGGGCGAAACCTGGTGGCGTTTGCTCGGCTGCACCGGCGAGCAAGAGGCACTGAACATGCAGCTTGATCCCTGGCGCGAAGACCCCGATGCCCTGCGTATACGCCACGTGGTGGGCATGGTCGAAGCCGTGCTGGGCGATCCGCCCCTGCTGTTGCTGGATGACCCGCTGCGTGACGGCGATCCCGTGCTCGATGACATGTTCAAGCGTCTGCTCGACGACTTGCGCGGCACCAGCACCGTGGTAATCGCTACCCACCGTGCGGACCTGATCGAAACCGCGGACCTGATCGTGATTCTCGAACAGGGCAAATTGATTCATGTCGGACCAGTCGCCCTTCAGAACCCCAAAGGTGTGGCGCAAGACAGCTTAAAAGGACCGGTTCATGTTTAAGATCGATTCACTGCCCAAGATCATTGCCATCACCGGGGCCGACGACCGTGCCGGTGCCAACATAGCCAACCTGCTCAACGATGGCCGCAGTTCCCGGCATTTGCGGCGCATGCTGCTGGCCATTGTTGCCCTTGTGTTGCTGTTCCTGCTCTGGACGCTGGTCGCACAGGTGGATGAGCTGGCCAAGGCGCGCGGGGAGGTTCAACCGGTGTCGCGCATTCAACTGCTGCAATCGAAGGAAGGCGGCATTCTTACCGAGTTGCTGGTCGAGTCGGGCGAGCAGGTCAAGGCCGGGCAGGTCATCGCCCGGTTTGCCACCACCGATGTGCAGAAGGATCACGCCCAGGCCAGTGTGCGTCGCGCCGCCTTGCAGATCGATCTTGAACTGTGGGGGGCTGTCATTGAGGCACGTCAGCCGAAATTTTCAGGTTTCGCCGATCAGCAGGGTCTGGTGGATGAGGCGATCAAGCGTTACGCCAACGAACTGGCACTCAACACCTCGCTCGCCGATGCCAAACGAACAGTCTTCGAACAGCAGAAGGCGGCACTGCTTGGCGCACAGAGCGAGTTGCCTGCGATGCGCAATCAATTGGACCTGGCTCTAAACGTCCAGGCCCGCTACGAGGATGGCTACGCCAGGGGGGCTATTTCTGCTGTGCGCATGGCCGAGGCGCAGGGGCATGCGGCGGAGCTCGAGCGCAACCTGGCGCAATTGCGATCGCGTATCTCCGAGCTGAACAAGACCATCGCTGTTGCCCAGGCGGAACATCAGCAGGTGCTGGACGAGATCAAACAGAAGGCTGGGGCCAAGCGCAGCGAAATGATCGAGAAGATTCATGAGCTGGATGCCGAGTTGGTTGCGCTGGAAGACCGCCAAGGGCGTACCGAAGTGGTGGCGCCGGTGGCCGGGTTCATCAAGCAACTGCCCGATACCCGCGCCGGCGCTGTGATTGCACCCGGCGGTACGGTGGCGGAGCTGGTGCCAAGCGAAGGTGGTGTGGTGATGGAAGTCCTGGTCTCACCGCGCGATATCGGGTTCGTGCGTATTGGGCAAACCACACTGGTAAAGGTCGATGCTTTTGATTTCAGCCGGTTCGGCTCAGTGACGGGCGAGGTCAAACGCATCTCCCCGTCGGCTTTTCGCCAGGAGCAGAACGGCGCGACTTACTACAAGGTGGATATCCAGCTCGATCAGGACCATGTCGGCAAAGACACAGACCGGCGACTGATCCCCGGTATGACGGGCGAGGCGGATATCGTCACGGGGCGAAAGTCGGTGTTCCAGTACCTTGCCAAGCCCGTATTCATCGGTGCCGACATGGCATTCCACGAACGCTAGGCCCAGGTGCACAGGTAATCGACCATGACCATTAATAATGAAGGTTCGACGTTGGGCGCACATCCGCGGATGAGCCCGGACGAAGCCGCCAGGCGCCTGGGTGCGCGTGAGCAGCCACTGGGCACGCAGTCTCAGGTTGACCAACGCAACCCCCTGGGCTGGACCGAAGACAAGCAAGGGCAAGCACTGCCTGGCCAACAGCCCACCGCTGGTGGCGCCCCCGGGCCACAGCATGCCGGTGTGCCGGCCAGTCAAGAGGCCGTTGTCGAGCAGACGTGGCCCGTTCCTGACCTGGTGCCGG
The DNA here is from genome assembly GCF_059415945.1 of Pseudomonas sp. GW821-FHT09H03. Taxonomy (NCBI): domain Bacteria; kingdom Pseudomonadati; phylum Pseudomonadota; class Gammaproteobacteria; order Pseudomonadales; family Pseudomonadaceae; genus Pseudomonas; species Pseudomonas sp. GW821-FHT09H03. The sequence continues at coordinate 131,231 of NZ_JBWKOF010000004.1, forward strand.
TACCCCATGCGCCTGCAGCCAGCCAGACTGGCGCCACTGCTGATGCCGGTGACTATGGGTCGTTGCCGGGCAACGACAAGCCTGCCGGGATTTTTGTGGCAGCAGATCATGGCTCTGCAGCGCTGCCGGCTGCCACCCTGGTGCCAGTCGCTGACGGTGCCAGGGCTCTGCGCGGCGGTGGGTCGTCGGGATTGGCGGCTGGCGACGCAGTTGCCGGCAGCGTCCAAGTGCCGCCATTGCTGCCCGCCGAAGAGGTCGCGGGCAATGATGGATCGGTGCCTTTTTTCGCTGTTGGCGATCTGGCCGGCAATGTGATCGAGGACTACGAACAGCAGATCAGCGGCCAGCTCAGTGCAAGCGGTGGTGAGAGGGGCGTGGTCACCCTGTGGCACGCGATGGCGCCGGACGGCGTTTATGGGACATTGCAGGTTGCGCCCGATGGCAGCTGGCATTACATCCCGAACACCAACAGCGCGGCGTTTCAGGGGCTTAACGACGGTCAGCATGTCATCGAGGAGTTTGTGGTGCGCGCCAGTTCGGGCGCTATGGCGCCCGTCGATCTGCTGATCAGGATTGACTTGCGAGGTACGAACGACCGCCCCGAAATTACCCAAGGCTCGGTACTCACCGGCAGCAATCGCGAAGACTTGCAAACGTTTGCCAGTGGCCAGCTCGAGGCCCGGGACGCGGACCTGGACGCCCGGCTGCATTGGCAGGTCGACACCGTACACGGCCAATACGGTGAGTTGACGCTCGATGCTGCCACCGGCCAGTGGCAGTATCAACTCGACAACGACCGCGCGTCGACTCAGGCGCTCGCCGAGGGCCAGGTGGCCAGCGAGTATTTCCTCGCCAGCGTGGTCGACGAACACGGTGCGACCTCCACCGCGCGCCTGACCATCACCATCGTCGGGCTCAATGATGCCCCGGTCATCGCACGCATCGACGCGCTTCAGGCGACGCAAGATGGTGAGATTGTGCACGGGAAAATCCCCGCGACCGATGTCGACACGCTCGACCACCTCACTTTCAGTACCACTGCCAATGTGCCGGGCTTCACCCTGGCAGCGGATGGCAGCTATCGTTTCGACCCCAGCAATGCCGCCTATCGCTCCCTCGCAGAAGGTGCCACGCAGCAACTGATCATCCCGGTGACGGTCAGCGACGGCCATGGAGGCGTCGCCACGCAGAATTTGTTGATTAACCTCACCGGCAGAAATGACCTGCCAGTACTCGACACTCTTGTTACCCGCGCAGCCAGTGAAGGTGGCGCGCCGTTGACCGGCCGCCTCAGCGCAACTGATGTGGATGCCGGCCACACGCTGACCTACGGCACCACAGCCCACGTCGACGGTTTCACCATCGACGCGGACGGCAATTACCGCTTTGACCCGGGCCACAGCACTTATCAGTCGTTGCCCGCCGGTGTTCAGCAAACGCTGGTTATCCCACTGACTGTCACCGACGAACACGGTGGTTCGGCCACGCAAGATCTGCGCATCATTTTGACCGGGACCAACCAGGGCGCCGTCATCAGCGGCGTGATCAGCGGCACCGTCACCGAGGACAACACCAGCGGCGGCACGCACCTGCTTGAAACGGGTGGTCAACTGACGATCAGTGATCCGGACCTCGGCGAAAACCGTTTCTCACCCCACGGTGGTGGCGATGCCCTGAGCGGTGAATACGGCGTGCTGACCATTGACGCGAGCGGTGCCTGGCATTACGTGGCAGATCCCGACCTGACAGTGATCCGGCAACTGGGGCAAGGCGACACGCTGACCGAACACTTCACGATTACCAGCATCGACGGCACCCGGCAGAGCATCGATATCACCCTGACCGGCTCCAACGATGCGCCGCAGATCGGTAACGACTCGATCACCAGCGGCGCAATTTCAGAGGACGACTCGGCGAACACCCTGGTCGGTGTGCTGAGCGCCAGTGACGTCGATTCAGGTAGCCGGCTCAACTGGAGCCTGGCGCCAACCGAGGGTACCTATGGTTCGTTGGCCATCGACCCGCTCAGCGGGCAATGGACTTACACCCTGGACAACAGTCGTCTCGCCACCCAGAACCTGGCAGAGGGGCAGCAGGTCACTGAACACTTCATTGCGCTGCTCACCGACGAGCATGGCGCAGTGGTGCAACAGCCAATCGATATCAGTGTGCGCGGCACCAATGACGCCCCTGTACTGCTGCAGGTCCCGGCGCAGAGCCTCACCGAAGGTGACGCCGTCGTGCACGGCCAGCTTATTGCTACCGACATCGACACCGCCGACACCCACACCTACAGCACCAGCGCCCAGGTCGCCGGTTTCATCCTCAACCCGGACGGCAGCTACAGCATGGATCCGGGGCATGCTGCCTACCAGCACCTCTCCGAGGGCGCACAGCAAACCCTCACAATTGCGGTCACCGTAACCGACAACCATGGCGCCACGGCCATCGAGCAACTGGTGTTCAGCCTGACCGGCACCAATCAGGTCGCGGTGATCACCGGCATCGACAGCGGACTCGTTACCGAGGACGGCGTCAGCGCCGGCACACACCTGCTGGAGACCGGTGGCCAACTGGTCGTCGTCGATCCGGACCAGAACGAAGCTTACTTTGTGAGCCATGCAGACACAGCGGCGTTAACCGGCAACTACGGCAGTCTGACTATCGATGCCAGTGGTGCCTGGCACTACAGCGCAGACAACGCTCAGGCGGCGGTGCAGCAATTGGGGCAGGGGGCGTCCCTGACCGAACACTTCATCGTTACCACCGTCGAGGGCACCACGCACCAGATCAGCGTGACGTTGATGGGTACCAACGATGTGCCGCTATTGAGCGCCATCGCCGAACAAAGTACTGACGAGGATGGTGCGAAGGTCTTCGGGCAGCTTGTCGGCACCGACGTGGATATCGGCGACACGCTCAGCTACGGCACGTCCTCGACAGTCGCAGGTTTCAGCCTCAATGCCGACGGCAGCTACAGCTTTGACCCCGGCGATGCGGCTTACCAGCACTTGGCCGAAGGGGCACGACAGATTCTCTCGATCCCGGTGACGGTGACCGACTCCCATGGCGCCGCGGCCACGCAAAACCTGGTGATTACGATTACCGGCAGCAACGACTTGCCGGTGATGAGTCTGCTTACCCCATGCACAGCCATCGAAGGCGGCGGCGCGATCACCAAGCAGATTGTCGCCACCGACATCGACACCGGTGACGTGCTGACTTACAGCACTGGGGTCACAGTCGACGGTTTCAGCATCGACCCGGACGGCACCTACCATTTCGACCCGAGTCACGCAGCCTATCAAAGCCTCAATGCCGGTCAGACGCAGATTCTGAGCATCCCGTTGACGGTGACCGACAACCACGGCGGCACGGCGACGCAAATCCTCACCATCACCCTGACCGGTACCGATCAGAGTGCGCTCATCGCTGGTGTGGATGTCGGTGGCGTTACTGAAGACCAGGGTAGCGGTGACTCTCAACTGCTGGAAACCGCAGGGCAGTTGAGCATCACCGATCCGGATCACGGCGAGGCCTGCTTCGTCGCCCACAGTGGCGACGAAGGGATCAATGGTGCCTATGGCGTGCTGACGATTGATGCTTCAGGCGCCTGGCATTACGCGGCGGACAACAACCAGGTGGCGGTCCAGCAGATGGGGCAGGGCGACACGCTGACCGATCACTTCACCATTACCAGCGTCGACGGCACCCGGCACAGCATCGACATCACCTTGAACGGTACCAACGATGCGCCGGTGATCAGCCAGAGTTCGATCACTGGCGGTGCGATCAGCGAAGACGCCACATCGAACACACTGGGCGGTGTACTGATCGCCAGTGACATCGATATCGGCAGCCGGCTAAGCTGGAGTCTGGAGGCGGGGTCTGGCACCTACGGCACCTTGTCCCTCGACGGGGTCAGCGGCCAGTGGATTTACACTCTGGACAACAGCCGTGCGGCCACCCAGGCCCTGGCGCAGGGACAACAGGCCAGCGAGCGCTTCAGCGTGCTGGTCACCGACGAGCATGGCGCGTCCGCTCGCCAGGATGTCGTCATCAGCGTGCAGGGTACCAACGACAATCCACTGCTGCAGAATGTCCCGCCACGGAACGTGATGGAAGGCGGTGCGGTGGAACACGGCCAGCTCGATGCCCGTGATGTCGACAGCAGCGATACCCTCGGTTTCAGCACTTTGGCGCAGGTCCCGGGGTTCACCCTGAACGCGGATGGCGCCTATTCGTTCGACCCGGCGAACGCCGCGTACCAGCACTTGAATGCCGGTGAGACACAGACCCTGAACATCCCGGTGACGGTCACCGACGGCCACGGCGGCACGGCGACGCAGATACTGACTTTCACCCTGACCGGCACCAATCAGGGCGCCATCATTGCCGGCGTGGACAGCGGTGGCGTCACCGAAGACCAGGTATCTCCCGGCACCCAGCTGTTGGAGGCTGTCGGCCAGTTGACCCTCAGTGATCCGGACAGCGACCAGGCGGTATTTACCGAGCAATCCGGCGCCACGGCACTGACCGGCAGCTACGGCAGCTTGAGTATCGACGCCAGCGGCGCCTGGCACTACAGCGCCGACACCGGACAGCAGGCGTTGCAGCAATTGGGGCAGGGCGCCACGCTGACCGAGCACTTCACCATTAGCAGCGTCGACGGCACCACGCATAGCGTAACGATCACGTTGAACGGTACCAACGATGCACCGGTGCTCAACGCAATCAGTGCGCGAAACGCGGTGGAAGACGGTGCCAAGGTGACGGGGCAACTGACGGCGAGTGATATCGACAGCGGCGATACCCTGAGCTACAGCGCAACCTCTGTCCCTGCGGGCTTCACGCTCAATGCCAACGGCAGTTACAGCTTCAATCCCGGCGATGCGGCTTACCAGCAACTGGCCGAAGGTGCACAGCGGGTCCTGACTATCCCGGTGACGGTCACCGATAACCACGGCGCCACGGCCACGCAGAACCTGGTGATTACCATTACCGGCACCAACGACCTGCCGGTGATGAGCGTGCCGGTCGCGCGCGTGGCCACCGAAGGCGGCGCCGCGATCAACGGCAAGGTGTTTGCCACCGACATCGACACTGGCGATACGCTCACCTATGGCACGTCAGCGACGGTTGACGGTTTCAGCATCGAACCGGATGGCAGCTACCGTTTCGACCCGTCCCACGCGACCTATCAAAGCCTGAACGCCGGTGCGCAGCAGGTGCTGAACATTGCAGTGACGGTGACCGACAACCACGGCGGCACGGCGACGAAAATCCTGTCCATTACCCTGACGGGCACCAACCAGGGCGCGGTAATCGCCGGGGTGGACAGCGGCAGCGTCACTGAAGATCAGGGCACCGCCGGCAGGCTGGAAACCGGTGGTCAGCTCACCATCAGCGACGTGGACAATGGCGAGGCGGTGTTCACGCCGCGCAGTGGCGCCGGCGCCCTCGTGGGCACCTATGGCAGCCTGACGATCGATGCCAGCGGCGCCTGGCACTACAGCGCCAACAACAATCAGGCGGCAATCCAGAAACTGAGCGAAGGCGCGACGGCAACGGACACTTTCTCCGTGCGCAGCGTTGATGGCACGGCGCACCAGGTCACGATCACCTTGCTGGGCACCAACGATGCGCCGCAGATCGGCGGAAGTTCCGTTATTACAGGTGCGGTCACTGAAGATGCCGCCGTATCCAGCGCCACCGGGCGCCTGGTGGCCAGTGATGTCGACACCGACGCACAGCTGTCCTGGAGCCTGGCGTCGACCGCAGGTAACTACGGCACCTTGGCGCTCGATGCGTTAACCGGCAACTGGGTCTACACCCTGGACAATAGCCGCACGGCAACCCAAGCCCTGGCGGCCGGTCAGAAGGTGCATGACAGCTTCGTTGCCACCGTCACCGACAACCACGGCGCCATCTCGCAGCAGACCGTGGACATTGTCATCACCGGGGCCAATGACCTGCCAGTGATCAGTGGCAGCAGCGCCGCAGCGGTCACCGAAGATGACACTCAGAGCGTGGTTGGCGGCACCCTGACCCATGCCGACGCGGATACCGGTGATACCTTCAGCTGGTCACTGGTCGATGGTAACGGGACCTACGGCGCCTTGACGTTCGACACTTCGACCGGCATCTGGAACTACAGCCTCGACAACTCACGCGCCGCGACCCAGGCCTTGGCAGCTGGCGAGCGACACACCGAGACCTTTACCGTGCGCGGCGTCGATGGGGCTGGCAAGCCGGTCAATCAGGTGATCTCGATCGAGGTCAACGGCAGCAACGATAATCCGGGCATCAGCGGCGCCCACCAGGGTAGCGTGGTCGAAGACAGGACCATGAGCGCCAGCGGTGCGCTGTCATTCAGCGACATCGACACGGGCGACAAGCTGGGGGCTTGGCAGGTGCTCACCCCGCAAGGCATCTATGGCGCGCTAAGCATCGACCAGAGCGGGCGTTGGACCTACCGCCTTGATGAAGCGCGTTCTCAGTCGATCAAGGCCGGCGACTCGCCACAAGACAGTTTCATTGTGCGCGTCAGCGACAACCACGGTGGTTATGCCGATCAACAGGTCACAATTCAGGTCACCGGCACCAATGACGGCCCGGCCATCGACCCCAATTCACCAGCGCTCACAGGGGACGTGACCGAAGACCAGATCGGCGCGACCACAGCCCAAGGGACCATTGCCAGTGGGGACACGGACATTGGCGACCCCCTGTCCTGGTCGATCGACGGTTTTATCGGACAGAGCGTGGGCAGCTACGGCACGCTGACGCTCGATCAGAGCGGGCATTGGACCTATACGCTCGATCACACCAAAGCAGACAGGCTGGCCCAGGGCGCGACAGTCGTCGAGCGCTTCGTCGTCAATATCACTGATGCCGCTGGCGAGCGCAGTTCCGCCACTATCCAGGTGCAGGTACACGGCACCAATGACGGCCCGCACATCGGCGGGACCAGCAGCGGCGAAGTGACCGAGGACATCGCCACCCGTGTCAGTGGGCAGTTGCTGCCAGGGGATGTGGACAGCGGCGATACCGCGAACTGGGCAGTGGTTGGCGACCCCCATGGACAGCTCGGTACGCTGATCCTCGACGCGCAGGGCGTCTGGACTTATCAGCTCGACGCGGGCTCGGCCACTGTCGATGCCTTGGGTGAGGGCGCCAGCGCAACCGAGACGTTCCGCGTCCAGGTCACTGACTCGCATGGTTTGACTGACTTCAAGGACATCACCATCACGGTTCGCGGCCACAATGATGCTCCGGTTATCAGTGGCGTCGACAGCGCCGACATCACTGAAGACCAGATGGACAGCGTCACCGGGAGCCTCATTGCCCGGGATGTGGACAGCGGCGACCAGACGAGCTTCGAGGAGAACCAGTACGCCGGCGCCTACGGTCAGTTCTCGCTGAATACCGATGGGCAGTGGATCTACCAGCTGTACAACTCCCAGGCGTACGTTCAGGCCCTGGCCCAGGGACAGACAGCCACTGAAACCTTCACTATCGCGGCGCTCGACCAGAACGGCGGTGTCACTTACCGGCCGGTTACGGTCACGGTGCATGGTACCAACGATGCGCCGCTCATCAGTGGCGTCGCCACCGGCGTGGTGTTCGAGTTCATCTCGCAAACCGCATCCGGACGGCTGGTCGGCCAAGACCCGGACCAGATCGACAGCACCACCTGGAGCCTCAGTGAGGGGCACGGTGTGTACGGTACGCTGACACTCGATGATTACGGTCGCTGGACCTACACGCTCGACATCAACGACGCCGACACCAAGGCGTTGCAGCCTGGAGAGCAGAGGATTGACAGCTTTCGTGTGCAACTGACCGACAACCACGGCGCCAGCGCAGAGTGCTTCGTCAATGTCACCGTGGTCGGCACCCAGCCCGCCAACGCGCCGCCCGATCCAGACACAGGCGCTGGCGGCGGTGGTGGCGGTACGCCGCCGCTGACCCTGCCGTCGGTCAGTGTCAGTGTGACCGAAGATGTTTCCATCGTACGTTCTGGCCAATTGGTCGGCGCATCGCCCGAAGGCAGCCCGGTCACCTGGCAAGTGACGCCCGTCAACGGCACCTTCGGCGTCCTTACCCTGGGGCCCGACGGATCGTGGGTCTATAACCTGCATAACGACGCGCTGCAGGTTCAGGCGCTCAATCTCGGACAGTCCGTCCAGGAGTATTTCAACGTCCACGGCGTCGACGCCAGTGGCAACAAGGTGCAGACACAGTTCACTGTGACGATCAACGGCACCAACGACACGCCACACATCGTTGGAGTGGATACGGGCACGACGATCGAGGACCAGCAACTCACCGCCGTTGGCAGTCTCGCGGCGCGAGACCTCAATACCGGCGACAGTGCGACCTGGAGCGTTCAGCAGGGCACAGGCCTGCTCGGCGACTTCAGCATCGACGACAAAGGCGACTGGACCTACCACCTCGACAATGCCAAGGCGCAATACCTCAATGCCGGCGAGTCCGTCGTCGAGCGTTTTCTGGTCAATGCCACCGACGGTCAAGGCGCGACAGTGTCCCATGAAGTCCTCGTTAAGGTGCATGGCACGGCCGATGGCCCGATGGTCCCCAGTGTCATTGAAGGCATCGCCCAGCCCGGTGCCAAGGAAGTGCTGAGCGGCAAGATATCGATCGACGATCCGGATATTGGCGATACCTTCAGCTTCAGCATGGTGTCGAGCGCGCACGGCCAGGCCGGCACGTTGTCGATCGAAGCGGACGGCAGCTGGCACTACCAGCTGGACCAGGCCGCTGCCAACACCGCACTGAAAAGCCTCGCTGCGGGCCAGCAGCTCACAGACACCTTCACCGTGCAGGTCAGAGACAGTAACGGCCATATCGCCCTGGAGCGGATCCATCTGGTGGTGAGCGGGGTTAACGATGCGCCGGTGATCAACGGCGCTATCAGTGGTTCCGTTACCGATCGCAGCCAAGTGCAGGCCACTGGCAAGCTGATCGCGAGCGATCCGGATGCCGGCGATGTCGCGACGATCGAACCGCAGGCTGTGGACAGCGCACTCGGCCATTTCGAGATCGCAAGCGATGGCCGCTGGGTCTACACACTCGATGGGCTCAATCCAACCGTCAAGGCACTCAATGCCGGTGCCAGCCTCACCGAGACCTTCCATGTCACGGCAATCGACGGCAGCGGCGTCTCGGTGGGCAAAGATGTGGTCATTACCATCTACGGAAGTAACGACCTGCCCGTGGTGGCCGGCGACGTGCGTGGCAGCACCACGGAAGACACCACCGTCGAAGCCCATGGCCAATTGACCACCACCGACGTGGATAGCGGTGACACCACGCAGTGGACCGGCATGAACACCGCTGGCGCCTATGGCCGTTTTACGATGTCCGCCAATGGCACCTGGAGCTACGTGCTCAATGGCAACTCGCCCCAGGTGCAGGCGCTCCAGGAGGGGCAAGTCGTTAGTGAGACTTTCACCGCTCACGGCAGGGACCAACACGGTGGCGAAGTCACGCAGGTCATTACTATCGACGTCCACGGCACCAACGATGCCGCCATCATCAGCGGACAACGCACTGGCGACCTCACCGAGGACCAGAATGTCAGCGCAGGCCAACTGGTGGTTTCCGGGCAGATCCGCCTGACCGACGTCGACACCGGCGAAGGCATTCTCACCGCGCAGACCGTACAGGGTGCCTATGGCACCCTGGAGCTGAACAGTGACGGCACCTGGCGCTACTCGGCGGACAATGCCCAGCAAGCCATTCAACAACTGGGCCAGGGCGCGACCCTGACCGATCATGTCAGCTTGACTAGCGCCGACGGTACGCCGTACCAGATCAGCGTGACGGTGCACGGCACCAACGATGTACCGGTGCTGAGCGCGCTCACCGCGCAGAACGCGGTGGAAGACGGAGCCAAGGTGACTGGCCAGTTGCTCGGCAGCGATCCCGACACGGGCGACACGCGGCTCTACAGCAGCACCTCGAGCGTCGCAGGTTTTACCTTGAACGCCGATGGCAGTTACAGCTTCGACCCGTCCGATGCGGCCTGGCAGCACCTCGCCGAAGGCGCGACCCAGGTACTGATCATTCCGATGACCGTCACCGACAGCCAGGGCGCGAAAGCGACGCAGAATCTGGTCATCACGCTGACCGGCAGTAACGACCTGCCGGTGATGAGTGTGCTCGTGGGCGAGACCGCTGCCGAAGGCGACGCAGCCATCACCGGCCATGCCAGGGCGACGGACCTGGATACCGGCGATACGTTGACCTACAGCAGCGATGCCACGGTCGACGGTTTCAGCATCAGCCCCGATGGCACCTACCATTTCGATCCGGGCCACCCGACGTACCAAAGGCTGGTGGCGGGGGAGACGCAAACCCTGAGTATCGCGCTGACCGTCACTGACAACCATGGCGGCAGCGCCACGCAGACGCTGACCATCACCCTGACCGGCACCAACCAGGAGGCAGTGATTGCCGGGGTGGACAGTGGCAGCGTCACCGAGGATCAGAGTGCGAGCGGCCAACTGGAAACCGCAGGGCAGCTCACCATCAGCGACCCCGACAACAACGAAGCGTCGTTCGTAGCGCATACCGGTGTGGACGCGTTGGTGGGTGCTTACGGTTCGCTGACCATCGACGCCAGTGGCGCCTGGCACTACAGCGCCGACAATAACCAGGTTGCCGTGCAGCAATTGGCCGAAGGCGAACAACTGACCGAGTCCTTCACGGTCAGTAGTGCCGATGGCACCACGCACAATGTGACTATCACCCTGAACGGCGTCGACGCTGTACCCGACCCGGGCATCCTGAGTGCGGCCGATGGCGACGATACAACAAGCATGGAGGTCCCTCTGGCCAATTTGGCTGTCGCGCCCTCGGCATACGCACTCGACGCCAAGGCAGCGGAGCCAACTACGGACGTGACGGTACAGCAAACAAGCGCTGGTGATTTGGCGAACGCTACAACGACCCAGCCATCGCCGCTGGATCACTACCTGCAATTTGCCCATACCGAGACTGATTCTTTGGCGGCTGGGGGCGAGGTGCCTGGCGACAGCAAATTGGCCGAATATGCAGGTGCCCCGGTATTACCGACAGTCGAGGTGTATCTGCAACTTGGCGGTGTGGATTCGGCGCACCTCAGCACTCCGGAACCGGCGCAATCGCCACATGACCAGCCGCCACCGGACAGCCCCTTGTACCCAGGTACTGCAACGCCCGAGCCGACTGACTTCGGGTACCACGATGCGGGTCTGGCGGATGCGCCGATCATGTCGACACCGGATCCCGCTGTGCAGCCTCACGGATGAACACATCAGGCACAAGCATGATGCTGAACTTGCAACCCCATGAAATGACAATGAATTTCATTGTCATTTCACGGTTGTTCACCAGTGTTCATCGAATCAATTCGACTGAATCAGGTTTTTTCACAGCACCGATTAAGGCATGGCGTTTTACTAAGCACACAAGCATCCGGCGTGGGTCGGGCTACCCCCCGCAGGAGAGGCTATGAGCCTGGAACGTCTGAGCAAACTCATATCAGTGGGGTTGGGCATTGCATTGATTGCCTGCCTGTTTACCTCGCTACTGGACGAGTACTACGCCAAGCAAGCTGCGCAAGTCACCGACCGACGCCACCAGACGATCGTCGGCGTTGCCCGAATGGCTACTCTGAACCGTGAATTGACGCAACTGGCTCGTCTGTATATGAGCACAGGTGAACAGCTGGTCCTGCGCCAATACAACCAGAAATGGCAAGAAGGCAGCATCTTCCACCAGGCCACGATGGATTTTCGAGCGATTGGCCTGAACGACGCGGAGGTAAGATTGCTGGCCACTGTCGAGGCCATGGATCGCAAGCAGACAGCTATGGAACGCTCCGCAATGGAGCAGTACAGACCTACAGGTATGTCATCACTGCTTGCAGGTGCTACTTACATCAACTCCGAGTGGAATTTTGCACAAGCGCTTAATGAGCTGAGAGGCACAATCAGTCATCGTTTGAATAGCGACTTCGAGTCGGCTCGCAATAAAGCCGAGCTGTCCGGCCACATCAATCTTTTTATGCAGTTGATGACATTAGGTGCAGGCCTGCTGGTGTTCCTGGTCATCCTGCGTCGCCAATTGGTTACTCCTTTGCTGAGCCTTGCCGATCGTCTTCGCCGCCTGCGTGCAGGTGAAGCCCTTGGGCAGCCGGAGCAACGAAAGGGACTCGCCGAAGTCGTGACCCTGGCCGAGGCGCTTGATGCCTATGTCGACGTCCATGATGAGCTGCGCCGACAGCACTGGGTCAAGGGGCGCCTGGGCGAGCTGGTGCAAGCGTTGCAATTGTCTGCCAGCCGGGAGGCTTTTGCGGCAACGCTGCAGGACAAACTGGGTGAATGCCTGGGTTGCCGGGCGGTGTTGCTATTCGACGTGCAACCCACCGTCGTACGTACCGGCCATGTGCACTACAGTTTGCCACTGCTGCAGGAGGGGCAACAGCTGGCCAGCCTTGAACTCGATTTCGCGCAACGACCTGATGCAGCCCAGCTGAAGCTGCTCGACAGACTGCCCAACCGCCTCGGCACGCTCCTGAGTTTGTTGGAACAACGTACGCACAATCAGAAATTATTGCACCAAGCCCGCCTGCAGGCCCGGCAACTGGAAAGCCAGACGTTGATACTCAATCAGCGCCAGCAGTCTCTGGAAGTCACCGAGAGCTGGTATCGCAGCATCGTCGAGTTTGCCCCCAAAGCGCTGCTGGTGTTCGACGAACAGGGCGTGATCCTGGCCAACCAGCAGAGCGAAGCGACCTTTGGTTATGCCCCCGGCAGTCTGCTTGGCCTGAGTTACCGGGCACTGGTGCCGGACAGCCAGCTCCAAGCCATTGATCACATACTCGAACGGGGGCGGATGAACAAAGCGTTCGACACCGTCGAGCTGATTGCCCGCCGCGCTGACGGTAGCGAGTTCCCGGCCGAATTGCGCCTGTGTCTGCTGCCGGCGCGACAGGATCGGGGACAATGTCTGTGCGTTGCGTTTCGCGACCTCAGCCAACGCCAGGCCGAAGAACGCAGCTTGCGTGAAGCACACGAACAACAGGAGGCCATCGTTACCTCGGCGCCCTATGGGATTGCCCTGGTGCGCGGCGGTGTGATCGTACAGAGCAACTCGCGGTTGGACGAGTTGCTCGGTTATGCGCCTGGCGAGCAATTGCAACGCTCCCCGTTTACCTGGCTGGATCGGGACGCTTGGGCGCAGACTATCCAGGAGCTTGAAACGCAAATCAGACAGACATTGGATCGCGGCGAAATCTTTCAGCAGCAGATGCAGCTTTACCGCAAGGACGCCAAAAGTTTCTGGGCAAGCGTGAGTGCACGCGCGGTTTCGCCGGGAAACCTGTCGGCGGGTGGTTCGATCTGGATCATCGAAGATATTTCCGCCCGGCAAGCGGCTGCGCAAGAGATGCAGCAGGCTCGGCAACTGGCCGAGGAAAGCGCACAGGTCAAAGCCGAATTCCTGGCCAACATGAGCCACGAGATTCGCACGCCGATGAACGCCATCATCGGCATGACCTACCTGACCCTGAAAACGCAGCTGAGCGAGCGTCAGCGCGACTACCTGAACAAGGTGCAAAGCTCCAGCCGGCATTTGCTGGGGGTACTTGACGATATTCTGGACTTTTCCAAGATCGAGGCGGGCAAGCTGCAGCTGGAGGTCCGTGACTTCAGCCTGGCGCAGTTGCTGGAAGAAGCGCTCGATCAGATGCGTGCGCGAATCGCCGATAAAGGCCTGGGCATAAGGCTCAATGTCGGCGCGGATGTGCCGGAACAGTTACGTGGTGACCCGCTGCGACTGCGACAGGTACTGCTCAACTACCTGAGTAATGCGGTGAAATTCACCGAGCGCGGCCAGATTCAGGTTGAGGTGCGCCTGCTTCAGGCCGACGCGGATAGCGTTTTGCTTTACTTCAGTGTCGTCGACAGCGGCATAGGACTCTCTCCTGAGCAGCTGCAACGCATGTTCCAGAGTTTCCAGCAGGCTGATGCCTCCACCACTCGGCGCTTTGGCGGCACGGGCCTGGGGCTGGCAATCGCCAGGCAACTGGCCGAGTTGATGGAGGGCCAGGTGGGAGCAAAGAGCGTGCAAGGTGAAGGCAGCACTTTCTGGTTCGAGGTTCGTCTGCAGTTGGCCCACAGCAACGTCATCGAGGGCCTGTGTGCCGGGGAGCATTTCGATGACTGGAGAGCGACAGAGGGGACACGTGTTCTGCTGGTCGAAGACAACGAGTTGAACCAGCAGGTGGCCGCCGAAATCCTGCAGGCGGCAGGGTGTCGGGTAGATATCGCGGCTGATGGCACTCAGGCGTTGAACCGGTTGGCCGGCGAGTGCTATGACTTGGTGTTCATGGATATGCAGATGCCGGTGCTCGATGGGCTGGCTGCTACCCGCCAGCTGCGCCAGATGCCCGGCTTGAGCAAGCTGCCCGTGATCGCGATGACCGCCAATGCCAGCCAGAGTGATCATGACGCTTGTCTGGCCGCTGGCATGAATGATTTTATCAGCAAGCCCTTCGAGCCACAGACGCTCTTCGCGGCGGTGCGTCGCTGGCAGACTGTCAAGTCGGCACAGCACAAGTGCGCTGTGGCGACGCAGTTGCCGCAGCAGGTGAGTTGCGCCAACGCGGGACTGGAGCTAGACGGCGTGGACATGGTTGCCGGACTCCGCCGGGCGGGGGGGGCGGCACAGCCTGTACACGGACATGCTGCGCAGCTACATGGCCAGTCAGCCCCCCTTGTTGAAGGAGTTGAGCGCCGCGGTGGCGGCAGGCGATCTGGATAAAGCCGAGTTACTGGCCCATAGCTGCAAAGGCGTGTCAGCGACCATCGGTGCCGACGCGGTCACGCAGTCGGCCAATCTATTGGAGCAGGCACTGCGCGCCAAGCGACCGGAGAATGAACTGCAAATCGGTCTGCAGGGGTTGTCTGAGCCCTTGAGAGCCCTGCTGGGGGACATGCAGGAGAAGCTTCCCGGTGAAGTGAAGACTGCGCCGATAGAGGTCGACCTGATCGAGTTGCAACAGGTCTGCCGGGACCTCGACACACTGCTCGGAAACTTTGATGCACGGGCAGTGCAATGTTTCTCCTCACATGCCGGCTTGCTGCGAAGCGCATTCGAGACGCACTTCCGGGCATTGCAAAGCGCGGTGCAGTGTTTCGATTTCGAGCAAGCGCAGGTCTGTCTGCGGCAGGCCATGCAGGCCGTGGAACAGCGGCAATGACAGGATAAAACGTAAGGACAGCCTATATTTCATGGCGCTAACCATCGCCAATCAGAAGTTTTAAACGTTTTTCATGGAACGGCTACTACGCGCCATTCCATTTCAGAGCAGGGTTATCGCGGGCATGCGTTACTGCAGGCATTGGGTAGAAAGTCGGAATATGGGTCTGACTGGATTCGTCACCACAGGAGTTTCGATGATCACCGCCGATACCGTTTTTCGCGTCGATAGTGCTGAGCCCTGTGCAACACTTCCACTTGCCAAAACAAGCCATAGTCCGACCCTGCTGGTGGTCGACGACACCCCAGACAACCTGAATCTGATCGCAGGGCTGTTCATGCTGGACTACCAGGTCCGGGTTGCCAGGGATGGTCGTAATGCGTTGGCCATTTGCACTTCGAAATCCCCACCTGACTTGCTCCTGCTCGATGTCATGATGCCGGATATGGACGGTTTCGAGCTGGCCAGGCACTGCGCCGTCATCCCGCAGCCAGCCGGATCCCCGTGATTTTCATCACAGCGATGACCGACGCCTCTGCGCGTCGGCAGGGATTGGAACTGGGCGCAGTCGCCTTTGTAACCAAGCCGATCGAACCTGAACTACTGCAGTTAAAGGTTAAAAACCAGCTTCGTCAGCTCGAGCAGCATAAAGAGTTGCAGTCCGACTACGACAACCTGTTGGCCCTGGTTCATCTACGCGAGGAGATCGAACAGATCGCCCGAGATGACCTGACGGGGCCACTGTCCTCTATTCTAGGGCTGGTTCGAGCAGTGATTGAGGACGGTAATCTGTTGATCGGGCAACGGGGACTATTGCGCCTGCTGGAGCAAAACAGCCAGCAACTACTGGACATGCTCACGCTATCAGGTGAGGTCTGTGGACCTGAGACCAAACACTCCAAATTACAACCGTCAGAAGTGCAGGTTGTGCAGTTGCTTCGACGCCTGGTTGAGATTACCCGGGTAACGTTCGAGGTCAAGGAAGTTGCGCAGGCGCCGCAAGGGATTGATGTCGTAGACGCCGGGCAGGCTGATGATCGGCAAGAGACTGTTGTGAGCATCCCGCACCTCGACAATCCTCGGAAAACTACATGGGCGCAAGCGGCAGTCGGGTCGCGCGTATGCATTGCAGTTTAGTTCGCGTGAAATTGCGCAATGTTATTGAGTACAGAGTGAAGACTCCGCACGAAGCAAAATATGACTGCTTGACTCCAGAGCTCGCCAATCAACGGCGCCTGACTCGGCTGCCATCAGCGCATGGAGGAACGCCATGGGCCAGGTGCTGATTGATGGAAACCTGGTGTTCGACGAAGACAACTTTCTCTTGTTTCGAATGGACAATTCAGAGGAGGAGCCGTTGCGCTTGGGCGCAATTGCCAGCCGGTGTCTGGCCATGCTTTTGAGGTCGGGTGGCACCGTGGTGCGCAAGCGCGAATTGATGGCCGAGGCGTGGGGGCAGTTTGGTCTGGAAGTGACTGACAACAGTCTGGCCCAAGTGGTGCGACAGTTGCGTCTGGCGTTGGAAAAACTGCAACCTGATCGCGAGTTCATCCAGACTTGGCCCCGCATCGGTTACAAACTCTGCGAAAATGTACACGTCGAGGAATTGCCAGCCGTTGCGAAACAGGCCTCTGCTGCCTGTGTCGCGATCCCGAGCAGTGAGATGCCAGCCCCTGTTGTTGAACCCATGCCGACCATGGTCGACACGGCGGACGACGGTGTTGAGCCTCTCACTATGCCGGCAATCGAAACGGCTTCAGGGTCGCAGCCAACGGCAACCCCGCTAAAACGCTGGGGATTTTGGGTTGCATTGCCGCTGTGGGGCGCACTTGCATTCCTGCTCGGAAGAAACGTGTTGGTGGTGACACCTGAGGTAATACCGCAAGTGTTTGCAGCCCCCGTTATGATGAATGAGGTGCATGTCCATCTGCCTGTTCAAGACTTGCAGACCATGACGTCGTCATACTTGCAACCGATGGTGGTGCATAGTCAAAAACTGGCGAAACTCGAGGGCCTTTCGCTCGATAACCTGCATCTTTATCTGTTGCCCGCGCGTCGCGGGCTGGATCAGATTCTGTGTGACGGCGAGCTGGAAACGCTCAGCAACCGCTGCATTGGTGTACAACAACATGACTAGAAGAACGGTCGGGTATCTGGTCTTTGTGTTTGTTGGCCTGTTGTGCGCGGGGTTAGGGTATCTGTCGGGCGGGCACAATCGCGACCTGGATTTCTGGTGCGAAGGAGAAAGTGCGCATCAAACGCGATCCGAAGTACGGCCCGCCTGGATGACGACTCGTTACAGGTTGGATCTGCGGCCCTCCGGGCTCAGTCATATGCGCATGGTGGCCCGACTGATCAATGCTGATTCAGGGAATGAAATGGGGACCATGCACCGTAATAGCGCCTTTCAAGTACAGCAGGCAGGACATCGCTTGCAGGTCAACGTTGTGCGTGCAGCAACGGGCGAAGCGGACAGTACGAGTCCTGAACTGTTGACGACGTTGGGCCTGTTTATTTTCCGGCCGAACAGTAACTTGAGCTTTTGGATTCGATCGCTGGCTGAATCACGCTACCTGATCGATGATGGTAATGACATGTTCATCCTGTGTAGCAGGCGGTGACATCACCGAGGCGCAATTGCCGGCTTGGCGGTATCAGGATCGCCGAGGTTTGACCCGCTCCGCGCCCGCTGACAGCTCATTAAACCCGTATCAAGTAGAAAGAGCCGGCTATAGCGGTTCTGTCCTTGCCTTGAACAATCGGTCTTGAAGCTCGGTGGGTACCGCTCGTGCGGTGGGCCGGGTCGCATAAATTTGAAATAAACGGCATTGCTCGACACAATCGCCCCCGATCCGGCCAACGCTGGCGGACGTTCGCGTTGAAAAGGGGCAGCAGTTGAACGAACAGACATTGTCCATGCGCCTGGAGCGCGTGGCCGCGCATGTGCCGGCGGGGGCGCGCCTGGCCGATATCGGCTCGGATCACGGTTACCTGCCGGTGGCGTTGTTGCGTCGTGGCGCCATCGTGTCTGCGGTGGCCGGCGAGGTGGCATTGACGCCATTCAGCGCGGCGCAGCGCACCGTGCGCGAGAACGGCCTGGAGAAGCACATCACCGTGCGCCTGGCCAATGGGCTGGCGGCGATCGAACCGTCAGACGGGGTCACCGCGATCAGCATCTGTGGCATGGGCGGCGAGACCATCCGCGACATACTCGACAGTGGCAAGTCACACCTGAGCGGCCTGGAGCGCCTGGTCCTGCAGCCCAACGGCGGCGAGGAGCCACTGCGCCAATGGTTGATGGAAAACGGCTTCTGCATCCTCTGCGAGGAAGTACTGCAGGAAAATCGTTTCTACTACGAAATCATCGTTGCCGAACGTACCGGCCCGGTGGTGTACAGCGCTCAGCAGTTGTATTTCGGCCCTCTGCAGATGCAGGCACGCAGCCCGGCGTTCCTTGCCAAGTGGCAGCGCATGCTGCGCGTGAAGCAACGGACCCTGACGCACTTTGCCCGGGCGCGGCAGGCCGTGCCCGAGGACAAGGTGCAAGAGATCGCCCGGCAGGCCATGTGGATCACCGAGCTGTTGGAATAATTGTGCGGCGATTGCAGAAGGCCGGCGCCGTCAACACGGGGCCTACCCACCAGCAGACAGGCGCCGACAAGCCGCCTGTTCAGCCTTGAGGATCGCTGCGCCCATCGCCGAATACAACGCGTCATCGATGATATCGGCGGCGCACAACCCCCAGGCGAAGCCTTGGGCGGTTGAAACGTGGGGCGGTTGAAATGTCGGAGCACAGGTGCTCAAAGCCGGGTTTATGCAAAACCGATAAATGACAGGATAAACAGCACAATCACTACTGCACCGACGATGTAGATAATATTGTTCATGGCATCACCTCTCCGTTTCGATTGGCTTGCGACACAGGGGTGTCTTAATACAGCTGACACCAGCGCGCGCAATTGCGTTCCGCAATCCATTGCACGGATGAGTGTGTTGCCACGCAGGCAAGCGTCAGCGCTGCTGCGACTCGTTCAACGCAAAGGTCCCAATGGAGGAGGCAGGCGGTGGATATGCCGTGGCCGATAGATGCCTGTTGCCCGACTGGGCAACAGGCGTTGATGGCTAGCGGTTAAAGCGTTCAGCGAGGCTGTGCAGGTACTCGGCCATGGCTTCCAGATCCTGGCTGATGGCGGCGCCTTGCTTGGCCTGTGCGGCGCTGTCGTCACACAGTTGCGCAATTCGCGTGATCTGTTGATTGATATCTTCAGTCACGTGGCTTTGCTCTTCGGAAGCCGACGCCATTTGCTGGCTCATGTCGGTGATGCGGCTCACGGCCTGGCTGATTCCCACCAGGGCTGACTGCACCGCCTCGACACGCTGCATGCTGTCGCGGGAAATCTGCTCACCCCGGCTGGCGGTGGTGACTGCCCGTTCGGCACCGACATGCAGCGAGGCGATGATGCCGTGGATCTGCTCGGTGGATGTGCGCGTGCGTTGTGCCAGTGAGCGTACCTCATCGGCAACCACGGCAAATCCCCGACCTTGCTCGCCTGCCCGGGCCGCCTCGATCGCCGCGTTGAGCGCCAGCAGGTTGGTTTGTTCGGCAATCGAGGTGATGACGTCCACGACACTGCCGATCGACTGCGTCTCGCTGGCCAATGCGTTGACCGCCTCGCCGATTTCGTTGACCGCCTCTTTCATCGTTGCCATGGCGTGCAGACTTTGCCGGGCCAGTTCACTGCCGTCGCGAGTCAACTGGTCGGCTTCGGACGCGGCATGGGCAGTACTGACCACGTTCTGCGTGACTTGCTGGTTCGTTGCCGCCATCTGCGAGATGGCAGCGGCAGACTGATCCGTCTCACTGCGCTGGCGATCAAGGGCCTGGGCTTGGGAACCTGAGAGTTCCGATGACTGTGCGGCCTTGGCCTTTACATTGATCCCGGCATCGACAAGTCGGCTCAAGGCGGTCTGCAAGCGAGCTTCCTCACTGAGCATGGCCATATCCAGTCGCCCCTGGGGACCGTGGTTGTCGCTATAAGTGAGCGCGACCAACGGGTCGGAAAACGCTTTCGGATGTTCGGCCAGAGTACGCTCGATGGCTCTGCGTTGCCGGGACTCGATCAAATACCAGGCGATAAACAGACTCGCCACCATGGCGCCCTGGGCCGCTGTTTTTGGCAGCCACTGATAGGCCGACAGAGAAATACTGGCTGCCATCAGTAATGGCCAGCCGTGTTGCAACGGGCGAAGAATGCGCGCGCTCAGCGAAACGATCGGCTTACCGGCGCGCATCCTTGCATAAAGTGCTGCTGCGCGACGCACCTGGTCGCGGCTGGGTACCGAGCGAACCGACTCGTAACCACTCATGCGACCGTTTTCATAGATGGGCGTGACGTAGGCACTGACCCAATAGAAGTCACCATTTTTCGCGCGATTTTTGACAATGCCCATCCAGGGTTTGCCTTGCTTGATGGTGTGCCACATGTGAATGAAGACCCCCGGTGGCATATCGGGGTGGCGAACCATGTTATGGGGCTGGCCGATCAATTCGTCGTAGGTGAAACCGCTGATGGCAACAAAGGCATCATTGCAATAAGTGATGCGGCTATCGAGGTCAGTGGTGGAGATCAATCGTTGGTCGGCGGGAAATATTCTTTCATGCTCGGTTACGGGCAAATTCACACGCATAGAGTGCGATTCCTCTTGGAATTATTAGTATGAGTCAGAGCATGTAATTCGGAACCATGGCGCAAGGCATCCAACAAGTACGCTGTGCTACAGCCTCCCCATGTACTTGTATGACACCGTGGCTCGCGCCAATCGGCTGGTCACCGACACTGCTGGCGATCGTTTCTACGCGAAAAATATGGCAGATGGCCATGCATTCAGCGACAAATACTTTTCAATCCATGACAACAACGGGGTGTTAAACGCAGATTATTCCAGGCGTGCAGCCGGGCAGATGTTCTGTGGGGGGCGGGAGTGGGGCGGGTAGGGGGATCGACCGAAGTCAGAGGTGGATCGACTGGCCGCACAAGTACGAATCCTCCCTGCCCGTTGGCCAGGAAAGGGAGGTTCGCAATGGACTGGCGTCCATGGTGCAGAATTGTGGCTGCGTACGCATCCATTCAGATGAAGCGCAGCCGGTTTACAAGGCTGGCGTTACAGCAACGAAATCGGGTAGCTGACGAAAATCCGGTTTTCATCGAATTCATTGGTGCTGAAGTCCCGACGAATGCTGGAGTTGCGCCACTTCACACTCAGGTTCTTCAAGGCGCCGGACTGAACGACATAGGCCAACTCCGATTCGCGACCCCATTCCTTGCCATCGGTGATTGCACCGATATGCACGTTATCGCCACTCAAGTAGCGGTTCATCATCGTCAGCCCGGGAACACCGACGGTTGCGAAGTTGAAGTCGTGACGAACCTGCCAGGACTGTTCCTGCGCGTTATCGAAACTGGAGTTGTAACTGTCGTTGGCCAAGGTCCCGCCGCTGGCACCGTTGACGCGCATCCACGCGGTATCTCCGGTGAGCTTTTGCAAGCCGACATAAAACGTGTTGCCGCCCAGTTTTGCAGAGAACAGACCGAAAGCGGTCTTGTTGTCCATGTCACCGGCCAGGCTGGCACCGTCTTCCTTGCCAATGAAGTAGCCCATGTTGGCGCCGAGCGTCCAGTCACCTACAGGCTGGCTGTGGCTGAGGCTGAAGTACTGTTGCTGGTAGATGTCCTGGAGCTCGTCGTACCAGAGCCCGACCGTAGTGCGCTTCTCGTTGAAGGTGTACTCACCGCCGCCGTAGTTGAATCGGTCGGAAGTGAACGCCGCTTTGCCGTTCATGGACATGTCTTCCATGCTGGCGTCATTGCGTGGGCTGTTCTGCCTGATCTGACCGCCATACAAGGTCAGCCCGCCGATTTCCTGGGAGGTAATCTGCGCACCACTGAAGGTCTGTGGCAACGAACGACCGTCGTCGGAGCGCAGAATCGGCAGTGCACTGACGAATTCGCCTACCTTTACCACGGTTTTTGAAACCTTGGCCTTGGCGGCAACCCCCAGCCGACCAAAATCATCAGCCGGACGCCCATCATCATGGACCGGCAACAGCTGGGTGCCACGGGTGCCTTTGCCACCGTCGAGCTTTTGCGAATAAAGCCCCAGTACATCGACGCCAAAACCTACCGGCCCCTGGGTATAGCCGGAGCGGGCATCGAGGATAAAGTTTTGCGTCCATTCCTCTGCTTTGTTCTGCGGTGCAGCGCTGGTCGGGTAGACGGGGTTGACGAAGTTGCGATTGATGTAGGCGTTGCGCAGATTGAGGGTGGCAGTAGCGCCCTCGATGAAACCGCTGTTTTCGTCGGCATGGACAACAGTCGTCGAGCCGGCACCGAGTGCCAGGGCCAGGCCGATCAATGAGTATTGTGCGGGCACGTTACGGCGAAAAGGGGTGTGGCGCATGTTGGTTTCTCGCAGTGAATTATTATTTTTTCAGCAGTGTTTTGCAGCCGGCGACGCAATTTCAGGTGCAGGCGGCCCTGGCAACAATTTGCCGAGAGACCGCCGTGCAAGCGTCTGGAGAAGAGGTAGATCAGTTGTTGGCTGACTGACGACGCAACAGGTCATCAATGGCCCGGATTGCCAGGGGATACCCATCGGCTCCCATGCCGCAGATCACCGCATTGACCGCGCCGGACATGATCGAGTGGCGATGCAGTTCATCGCGGGCATGGATGTTCGACAGGTGCAGTTCAATCAGCGGTGTACTGAGCAACTTCAGGGCATCGAGTACCGGAATCGAGTGAAACGAAAAGCCGGCCGGGTTGATGATCAGTGCCGCGCCTTGTTCGAAAGCCTCTTGAATCCAGTCGACCATCACGCCTTCGTGGTTGGTCTGGCGAAAGTCGCATACCAGGTCAAGTTCCTCGGCCAGCCTTTCACTTTGCTGGCGAATCTGGTCGAGTGTGGTGTGCCCGTAAATGTGCGGCTCACGACGACCCAGCAGGTTCAGATTAGGGCCGTTGAGGATGAAGACGGTGCGGTTCATGGTCGTCCTGCTGCGTTATTTGGAAAGAATGGCTGAAGCGCGAGTGTCGACCGCGTCGTCTTTGGCGACAGCGTTCAGGTCGATGCCGCGGGTTTCCGGACCGATGACGATCATTGCCAGCGAGATCAGGTTGATCACCGCGCACAGGGTCACCAGAGGCCACGGCGAGTTGTTCGACTGGCTCATCAGGTACACAGCGATCATTGGCATAGGGCCGCCGATGACCAGGTTCGCACCGGTGTAGGCCAGCGCCGAGCCCGAGTAACGGACCTGGGTCGGGAAGGCTTCGGCGAATGCCACCGGCTGAATGCCGCTCTGGAACTGGGTGAAGCCCAGGAACAGCCCCATGATCGCCATGATGGCAGGGACGTTCATCGTGTTGAGGATCGGGAAGTAGACGAACAGGATCAGCAAGGTCATGCACGAACCAAACGCCAGCGCCTTTTTACGGCCCCAACGGTCGGACAGATAACCACCGGCCAGCGCACCGAAAATCGCACACATGTTCGCCACCATCAGCGACATGAAGCCCGTCGACTGGCTGAAGCCCAGGTGCTTGGTCAGGTAGCTGAGGGAGAAAATCACGATCAGATAGAACAGTGCTGCGGGCGAGCAGAAGAAAAACATCAGGCGCAGGATGGTTTTGTAGTGGCCACCGACTGCGGATTTGAGTGGGCTTTTTTCCTGCTTGACCGGGGTCTTTTTCAAGGCGACGAAGGCCGGGGTTTCATCGACTTTCAGGCGAATGAAGATCGCGACAATCACCAGCACAAAGCTCATGAGGAACGGAATTCGCCAGCCGAAGCTTTCGAACTGCTCGCTTGAGAGTGTCGCTGCCAGGCCCATCAACACGCCGTTGGCCAATATCTGACTCAGTGGTGAGCACAAGCCGAGCATGCCCGAATAACGCCCGCGACGATCTGGGGTTGCGTGCTCCAGCGCCATCAGTTGCGCACCGGTGGACTCACCACCCAGAGCAAAGCCCTGGATGATGCGCAGCAGTACCAGAAGAATCGGTGCCAGGATGCCAACCTGAGCATAGGTAGGCAACAAGCCCATCAATACCGACGCCAGGCCCATCATGCTCACGGTGGCCAGCATCAGGTTGCGGCGCCCGAGTTTATCGCCAAGGTAACCGCAGGTAATGGCGCCCAAAGGCCGTGCCGCAAGGCCCACGCCGAAGGTCGCCAGGGAAGCGAGCAGGCCGGCAGTCGGTTCCATCGCCGGGAAAAACAGCTTGGGCAGAATGGTCGCCGACACGGCGCCATACAGGGTGAAGTCAAACCATTCCAGGGCGGTGCCAATGGTCGCGGCGGTCACCGCTTTGCGAGGCATGCGCAAATCAGGAGTCTCGTGACTGGTTGTGCTCATTGAGGTGCTCGTCATGTTTTTTATGGTTATGGGGTGCCCCTACGATCCAGTCCGGGCTAGGGCGCCAGCAGGAAACGTCGAAGTGAGTAGACGTTAACCGATACTGCCTGCAGAATAATTATCGAAATCCAGACAAATAGATAAGCCAGCCTTATGGGTGGATGAATATGGAACTGCGTCACCTGAAAGCCTTTGTGGTAGCCGCCGACCTGCAGCACTTCAGCCGCGCCGCTGAGCAACTGGGCATTGCGCAGCCGGCGCTGAGCCAATTGATGCGCACGCTCGAATCCGAGTTGGGGCTGGCGCTGTTCCGGCGGGAAAACCGTGGAGTTGCGTTGACCGCTGCCGGCGAGGCGTTCCTGCCCCATGCGCGGCAGTCCATCGAGTCCAGCGAGCTGGCAACCGCCGCCGCGCGGCGTGCCCGGCGCGGGGAAGTCGGCGAAATCAACATCGGCTATCACTCGGCGTTGTTCGAGGCCAATTTGCCGCAATTACTCCGGCATTACTTCAGCACCTTTCCCGAAGTCAAAGTGACGCTGGTGGATGCCGGTATTCGTGCGCAGTTCGACATGCTGCTCGACCACAAGCTCGATCTGGCCTTCGCACGGGTATTCAAGGATCACCTGCCAGACCGTTTGCGCACCCATCATTTCAGTCAATCCAATCTTGTGCTGCTCATGCCGGACAACCATGAACTGGCCGAGACTTTTGCCGGAGAATTGGCGATGTTGCGCCACGAGAAGTTCGTTTTCCTGCAGGACACCTCGGGTATCGGGCTGACCTCGCACACGCTTCAGGCCTGTCGCCAGAATCAATTGCATCCGAAGAACATCATGTACGTGCCGTCGCTGATGAGTATTCCCGGATTGGTTGCAGCGGGCATTGGCCTGAGCATCGTGCCTGAAACGATGACACGCCTGAGCATGCCGGGCATACGCATTGTACCCCTGGCTCAACCGGAGATGGTCAGTGAGTTGTCGCTGATTTCCAGGATCGACGAGCGTTCAAGCGCGGTGCTGCACTTTATCGAAGAGGCTCACGGGTGGGGATGAAGACTGTGAAGGACAGAGTGATGTAGCAGGGCGCTGGCATCGGCCGCCATCACTCGTCCGATGCCCAGCCAGGCGGGAGGTACTAGCGTTTGATCAGGGAAATTTTCGTCCCTTCGATGCTGACCCCGGCCATTAACCCTTGCTGGTCGAAGATGAAGGCGTACGCATCTTCTTTGAGAGTCGAGCTGGAGAGATTCTTCGACACCCCTTCATCGACTACAACAACCGTTGGCCCGACACCGATTTCCCAGCCCTTGGTTTCAGCTACGTATTTCACGGCTTTGTCGGACATCAGAAAAACCGCATAGCCATACGACTGGGCGCCAGCCTGCAGACCCCAGGATCCGCTGACGGAGTTGTAATAATCGACAACCTGGGTGCCTTTCATCAGTACGCCTTCACCATAGCTGCCGCCGAATACCAGGCCCGCCTTGATGATTTTCGGGAAGACGAGCACTGCCTTGGCCTGGCGTGCGATGTTTTCAGCAGCTGGATTGGCTTTGAAGAGACCTTGCAAGGCTTGTTTGGAGTCAGCATTCAGATCTTCGGCCGTGGCCGCGCCGGCGGTATTGAGGAGGCTGGCCGATGCCAATGTTGCGGCGGCGAGGAAGAACGACAGGAAGTAGCGCATTGATTGATTCATTTCCGTACTCCGATAGGGGAGCAGTGGATGGGATCAGCAGGCAGTACCTGAGTGAGGCAGGAACCGAGCCTGATGAAGTTATCCGGCGCACCCTGAAATTGAGGATTGCAAGCATCGCACTTGAGTGAAACTGGCCCAATGCCATTGAACAGGCGCGATGCCATCACCTGTTGTGACCACTGGGCAAGGGCAGGGTTCGTTGCCCGGACGTGGATCGAAAGAATAAATCGATTATCGTGCGCCGCGCTGTCTTCTCCATTATCTGGCCTGATCCTGACCTTTGTAAGGTAACCCAACCCGCGCCACCAATCCTCCACCCTTGCGATTGTGCAAAACCAGGTTCCCGCCCAGTTCACAAACGATCCCCCGCGCTGCCGAGAGCCCAAGCCCGACCCCGGTGGTGTCACGGTTGTGTGGTGACTCGAGGCGAAAGAACGGATCGAACACCCGTTGCAGTGCCGCTTCGGGAATACCCGGCCCCTCGTCGCTGACTTCGATGCAGACCCCATGCTCGTCACAACTGAGCGTGGTATGGGGATGCTTTCCATACTTCACGGCGTTTTCCAGCAGGTTGACGATCACGCGTTTGATGCCCAGGGGGCGGCCGTCATACACCAGCTGTGGGGGACCGGTGAAATCGATGACGATGTCCTGCTCTGCGTAGTCATCGATGATGATTTGCAGCAACTGCGACAAATCGAATGCAGTGGATTGCTCGCGCTGAAAGTCGTCGCGAAAAAAAGCCAGGGCGCCGTTGATCATCGATTGCATCTCCTGGACGTCGCTGATCAGTTTGCGCTGCTGGTCTGGATCCTCAATAAATTCGCAGCGCAGGCGCAATCGGGTCAAAGGCGCACGCAAGTCATGGGAGATGGCCGCGAGCATGTGCGTGCGTTGCGCGATGTAATGCTGGGTCTGCGCCTGCATGGCGTTGAACGCCATGATTGCCTGGCGTATCTCCAGTGGGCCCTCCATTGCGACTGGTGGTGCGCTGAAGTCTGCGCCGAAGCGCCTTGCGGCACTGGCAAGACCCTGCAATGGTCTGGCCAGTTGGCGCGTGGCAACCCAGGCGACCAGCAAGGCGGCGATCAACCCCGGGGTGATCACCCGGGCAGCCGCTGCTATCTGGTCCAGCAGGCCAGCAGGCTCGATGGATGGACGAGCCCAGGTGCCGGTCACCTGAACGAATAGCGCATTGAGCAGCAGCGATATCAGCATTGCCACGACGATGGTCAGGGCAATCCGTCGCCTGAGGGAGTCACGCCCCAACATCCGGCTGATCACGAATGGGTAACCCTGGCGGTGAACATATAGCCTCCATTGCGCACGGTACGTATCAGGTCCGGGCGCTTGCTGTCCGGTTCGATCTTGCGCCGCAGCCGGCTGACCTGCACGTCGATGCTGCGATCGTAGGCATCGTGGTCCCGGCCGTGGGTCAGGTCGATCAGTTGTTCGCGGGTGAGGATGCGCTGGGGGTGTTCGAGAAAGACCACCAGCAAGTCGAACTCTCCTGCGGACAGCGCAATCATTACCTGTTCGGGTGAGCGCAACTCACGGCAGGTAATGTCCAGGTGCCAACCTGCAAAGGCGATGACAGGCCGAGTCAATTCTCCGCCTTGGCTTTTCTGTTCACCGGCGCGACGTTGAACGGCGCGCAAACGCGCGAGCAGCTCTCTGGGGGCGAATGGCTTGGTCAGGTAATCGTCCGCACCCATTTCCAGGCCGACAACGCGATCGCTCAGCTCGGCCATGGCGCTCAGCATGATGATGGGGATCGCTGTTCTTGCCCGTACTTTCTGGCAGAGGCTCAGGCCGCCTTCACCGGGCATCATCAGGTCGAGGATGATGGTGTCCGGACGATCTTGCGCGATTGCCGCCCACATGGCCTCGCCATGAGGGGCTACTTGCACCTCATAGCCGTGCTGAACGAAGAATTTTTTCAGCAGGGACAGGATTTCCACATCGTCGTCGACGATCAGCAGTTTGCTCACGTCTGCACCAGTGATAAAGCGCAAGGAGGGGAGGGATGATCAGATCTTGCATCGAGCAACCGGCACGGCCGCTCGATGCAAGTGGGGCTTAGAAGAGAATATAAGCAGAGGCAGTTGTCTGATTCAGGTCGATGTCGCCGACCTCCAGCACTTCGTATTCCGCACGGATGCCGATGTTGCGAAACACATCAAATTCAACGCCCGCACCGTAGGTCAGATCCACGCCGGTGTCGTCATCGTTGGCATTGCCATCGCTATCCCAGGCGTGTGCACCGACGCTGCCAAAGAGTCGCACCCGATCTCCCAGGGGAAAGCCGAGATGGGCCGCGGCCTGGACGGACTTGCCATCAAAGTCCAGGTCCTTGTCTTCGAACTGGCCCAGATCAACGTAGGCGCCTTCGAACGCCAGATAGCTGTTGAGACGATAGCCGGCAAAAACCTTATAGCTGTTGTCTTCATCACTGAGCTGGGATTCGTCGGTTTCAATGCTGGTAACACCGGCGCCAAGATACAGGCCTCTGTCATCTGCAATCGCTTGAAAAGACAGTAACGAAAGCAGTGAAACGAAGCCAAGGTTTCTTAATAGCATTTGAGGCAGGGTCCTTCTACGGGTTGTCGATTGTTAGGGGTGTTTGCCAAGAATTTGAGTGAACGCCAGGACTGATAAAAATCATTGATTGATATTTTTGATTCACTTCATTCAGCGTAAGGATTGACGTTCATGGGGGGCTGAAAATGCCGCCTGGCCAATGCCTGCACAGAAAGCTCTTTGGAAAACAGCCACCCTTGAGCCAGTAGCACACCCTCTGAAGCCAGGTGCGGCAGTTGCTGCCTGGTTTCAACGCCCTCGGCGACGACCTTGAGCTTCAGCGCCTGAGCAATTTTGGCAATGTGGCGCCACAGGGCATCCTTGCCAGCGATCTTCTCGTGCGCGATGAATGAGCGGTCTATTTTCAGTATGTCGACAGGCACTGATTCGATGAGCGAGAGACTCGAATAGCCAGTACCAAAATCGTCGATGGCAATGCGATGCCCGCACGCTCGAAGCCTGTGCAATTGAATCGCTGCGCTTTTCTGGTCCAGCAAGGCTCGTTCGGTGACTTCAAAGACGATGGCTGAGGCCGGCATGTTGTACGTGGCGATGATGCTGGCGACAAAGTCCGCAAAGGTTTGATCTTGAATGTCTTGGGCGGAAATATTGACCGTGACGTAGAAGTTCTTGCACGCCCAGAGATAGGTGCTGTAATCCTCCGCAACCTGGCGTATGACCGAGCGCGTAAGTTCGCGGATCAAGTCGGACTGCTCCGCCGCCACGATGAAGACATCCGCCGGGACGCTGACGCCTTTAAAGCGCCAACGCGACAGCGCTTCGGCGCCGACCAGGTCACCGGTGCACAAATTGACGATAGGTTGGTAGTGAACCGCCAGTTGGTTCGCCCTTATGGCCTTGCGCAGTCGAACGGCGGTGGAGGTGTAATACCTTCGGGTCTTCCAGGTGATGAAGAGCAGTGCCCCGAACATGAGGACCAGGCCAATGAATAGCTTCCATCTGAGCGCTGTCAGGTCGCTCAGAGGCATTGAAATGACAGAGGTCAGTTCATCGCGATTACCCGCAAAGGCCACATAGACCTTGTCCGGTGAAGTACCGAGTTTGCCCACGGGAGGCAGCGCTTGCAGATTCAGGGGCCCTCGGCCCACTGGAGTAACGGAACTCACACCATCTGGACCGCGCAACTCCAATTGCACACCTTGCGGGATGTTCAAGTTGTCCAGAAGGATTTTCCTGTTGATCCAGACGTAGGTTGACTGCTCCGATACGATGATGAAGTCCTGATCTGCGGTGACGTCCTGGCCGGAACTGACTTCGTAGGATCGGCCTTGAATCGAGGTCCGGCTGCTAGGGCTGCCTATTGATACC
This sequence comes from Pseudomonas sp. GW821-FHT09H03, assembly GCF_059415945.1. Lineage (NCBI taxonomy): Bacteria > Pseudomonadati > Pseudomonadota > Gammaproteobacteria > Pseudomonadales > Pseudomonadaceae > Pseudomonas > Pseudomonas sp. GW821-FHT09H03. Next base: position 161,524 of record NZ_JBWKOF010000004.1, read on the forward strand.
GATGAAATTTCACGTCCGTAGGATGAACAGATCTTGCCATTGTCGAGCTGGACTGCAGCCTGGTAGATAAACCTGTAGTTTTTCACCAGATCGGCAATGTGTGCATATTGCCCGGCGGAGCATTGCTCGCCTGAACGATCGAAACTACCCAGCGAGCGCATAACTTTATCTATTTGCGTATTGGGTTCGACTTGAGCTGCGCGCAACTCCTCATGGATGGTAGTCAGGCGCTGTTCAATACGATATTTGGCGAGACTCCCGGCACAAAACCATGCGAAGGTACCGACCGCAGCACTTGCACATAAAGCGAGCGCGTACCTTTTGATCAAGGCTTTATACGCTGCAATCATAAGTAGCTCCGAAAACAGATTGACTCACCGGGCGGGGCGGTCCTGAGGAAAACAGGGCGGGGTCAGTAGTAGTCAATCAACCAGGCCAATGCAACGCCAAATAAATAGGCTGCAAGACAAAAGATGACTTTCTGTTTGAGCGGCAGTGAATTCAATCGGTAGCGCATGCTTGGTCCCTTGATCAAGAAATGGCCAATCCTGGCAATTGAGCTTGGCGGACGGAAATCATTGATTGTCATTTTCGCGCCTTGCGCCGCTTGAAGGCCTGTCAAATGCGGCGCGTGCGATCCTGCCCAGGCAGCGGGCCTGGTGGGTATTACGCTTTATTGCCGATGACGACGCTTCGCCATATCAAGATTCAACGTCGCGGCAATGCCGGTTTTGCAGAGCTGCGCCGGGCCGTTTCCGAAGGTATCTCTCCATAAGCATCCTGATAGGCCTTGGAGAACCGGCTCAGATGCTGGAAGTTCCAGTACATCGCCGTTTCGGTCACCGTTGGCCAGGTGTTGCGGATCAAGTCCCGACGCACATTGGCGAGCCTGAGATTTCGAATATACGCAATCGGCGATATTCCGAATGTCTCGACGAAACCGTGGTGCAAGGTGCGCGTCGAGGTTTCCAGGTGTTTTACCAGCGCCTTCATGCAAAGCGCCTTTTTAATATTCTTGTGGATGAACTCGATGGCCTCTATCGCAACCTTTCTTCTCGTCGGCACTTTAAGCGCAGAGCGGCCAACAGGTTTCAGTGCCCTGAGTAGCGCAATCAGCAGCGCGCTTTCCAGCGCTAAAACTTGCTCACTGCTGCGCGATTCTGCTGAAGGGGTTTTGGCGTCGACGGAGTAGGCGCTGATGGCCTGAATGGCAGATTGCATCAAACCGAAGTTAGCAGACTGAAAACGATGTTCCTTTCGATGTGCCAGTATATCGAAGGTCGAGTGGTTCTCGAGGCACTGTTGGTAATGTTCTAAAGTGGTAGTCAGGGTAAAAAGCGTTTCATTTGGCTCGCAGGTGTAGTGCACCGGCTCGTCGCTATACAGCACGATGATTTCGTTGGGACGCAACTCATGATTGTTTACGGTAGGACGGCCCACGGTAGCCTGGGAGATGGCAACGGTCACGCAGCCATGGGGAACCGAGCTGATCAGGGTGACAGCAGAGTCGAACTCCAGTCGACTGCACTGGATCCTGGGGCTATGGATCAGTTTATGTTGTCGAATGCTTGCTTCTTGCTCTGATGGCGTGAGGCTGACTTCCCACCGGCCAATTTTTCTATTGGCGTTTTGCTCGGGAGTAGAAGTTATATGAAAGACTTCGTCAGGGATGCTCATGGAGTTGAACGCTCTTCAGCTAAATGGTAAGTGCCAGGCAATGTCTGTCAAAGGCGGAGAAGTTGCTTGTGAATGCAGGAATCGATTAAGACGCAACGGTCCCTGAGTTGGCCTCGACACTGGTGTTGTTTTTCTCAGGGGTGGAAATGGAAGACTCCGGCGTCAGCTCCAGCTCAGCTGAAAAAACATAGGCATCGTTCAAGGGTATATCCAACAGGCTTTCAAGCTTGCTCGGTGCGATACGCGAGCCAAAGATGGCCGACTGTTGTGAACCCAAAGCAGCAGCATTAAAGGCGGCAAGATCATTGGCACGATAGTCAGTGCAAATTTTATAGCTCTTCTGTTCGTCGCTCAGGGTCTTTTTGCTACTTGCAATACGGGTCTGTTCGACATTACAAGGCTCTTTGTCATAGGCCATCGCCTTGACCGAAAGCAATACACCAAAGGTTGCGGTTGCGATATTTTTCAGCTGCATGACGTGCTTTCCTTATTAATGATTTATCAGTCAGAGCAAAGTGTCGGCCGCTTTGCTGTCACGGCCTGGTTCGAAGATGTTCTCGCTCCCACGATGCGTATAGAAGTCAAAAAGTCATATTTTCGAAAATCAAATGGGCAATCTGTTGGCAGGTCACGCAAGGAGTAGTTTCGCCCTGGATGACAACGCAGGCTGCCAGGCAAAAATCATCATCAAAGTGCAATGAATGAAAAGTCGTTTTCGTCGGCAGTATTCTGTGGTGGCAAAGGGAGGTCGTCATCAACGACCCCTTCGTCGTCATGGAGTTCGTTTTCGGAGTAGATTTTCAGGTGCGACATCTTCAGCTTTTCATTCGGACTCAATTCTATTTCGTAGAATTCGATTTCCGTGCTGCCGATCGAGTGTTCGTTATGCGCCATCGAATGAAACGGCAGCACCGCGAGCGTTAACGCTGCCAGGACTCTGCACATCATAGGCATGATGGCTCGCAAATTTGTGTTTTCACCTGACCCCCCAGGAGATGCTGTCTCGGATGAACCATGAAGCTCAAAATGGCGTCAACAGGCATCATGATTGTTGAAAGCGTGGAGCCGGCCTCGTACCGATTGACGGCAGCGCGGCTCCGAAAGCTATAGGGGGGCGACTTTGGAAGGCGGGGGCGTCTGATTCAAATTAGTAATTATTATTTTCTTGTCGAATCGGCATCAGGGAGGCGGCGCTCGTCGACTCCTGGGGCCTCGATCAGGCTGGGCGTGACGTCATCGGCCAGCGAAGGCTCAATGGTTCATGCAGCGCAAGCGACCCAATTCGTGGACATAAAAACATACTGCGTTTTTATTGTTGGTTGGAATCAGTTCATAGTTCAGAACAGCGCCTTCCTGCAGAACGTACTGGCGTCTGAAAAAGAGGTCGGGTGTCTTTTCTATGGCGAACAGCTCGTTATCCTGGCTCAGCCTGACGTTACTGATTTTTATCTGAACGTGATGATTGCTTTCCCGGATCACATCCGCGGAAATAGTCGCGTTACGGATTTTTCCGTTCAGGCTTTCCAGCGTCGTTTGTGTCAGTCGGCCATGTCCGATGGTCAAATATTCTTCAGTGTTGAGCTGATTCAAATCTTCGAGCCACTGCCGGGTGATTGTCTGGTAGCTCGTATTTTCCATGTAATAGGATGGCGAATAGATCAATGAAAAAATACAGGCAGCGTTGATAATGCCCAGCACTACCCAGTGAGCCATTGAAGGTATGCCTGGCTTCATATCGTTGCTTCCATACATTGGCGAATCATCAAGGCAAGGTCTTTTTGATCGCTATTCAATTGCAGGTTTGCGGTGCTCATGTCCGGGCGAATGCAAGAAACGGAATAGTTTGATTTAAACAGATTCAGCCAGACTTCGCCTTTTAGATTGGGTGAGGACTGTTGCACCTGTTGCGCCGTAAGATCACGCAGTGATTCAGCCTCAGTCACGCTGTGTGCGACCGCATGGATGACCAGTTCGTTTTGTTTAAGGCTGGCAATTTCGATTTTCGGTGTATCGAAGCCTGAGTGGAAACCGGTGAAGGCGCACACGCCCAGGGTCAAGACATAGCCCAGGGACTGAATCTTTGTAATGTAAGTTGACTTCGCGGGCTTTTCTTCAGGCAACAAGACATCGTCGGTAGCGGTGGGTACAACTTCCTCGACGACGGGCGCAACCGGTTGTTCCGTTTTATCCGTAGGCATCGGCAAGTCAGTTGGTGTATCCACAACGTAGTGACGATTGAAGCAATAGCCTCTACGAGGAACCGTCATCAGAATCTCGTGATCCCGGCTGTCATTGAGTATGTTTCTAAGGGAGAAGACGGCCTGGTTCAAACTTCCGGAGGCGACGACGCGGTCATTCCAGGTGTAGTCGATGATCTCCTCACGGCTTTTGGTCTGGCCGGGCTCCATGAGCAGCAGGTCCAATAGACGCGATTCAGCTCGGCCTATCGTGGAGCTTTGTACATCGCCATGGGGTGACGTGATGGAAAGCAAAGCGGTGTCTGGGTCGAAAAGGGCCATGGCACCATTTTTCAACTTGAAGGCGTAGCGCATGGGAGTCCTCCGTTCAGGTGTTTCTGGCTGAGTGTCGAGACGATGCGATGGGCTGGAGTTACCGCTATGCATTCTGGTCGGCGGAGATGAATAGCCGTGTGCGGGCAAGTGCGCAAGGTGCAGAAGGAGCCATTAGATGATGCTGGGACAGCCCATCAAAAATCTCACTGGAATCAAGCAAGGGTAATCCACGGGGTTTCAATCGGGGGCAGTAATGATGCCCGCTAAGCGTGATTTGCGCTATCCGAAAAGTGCGAGCAAGGGCGCCGGGGCGCATGAGACAGGGCCGCAAGCGCGGCTGCCGGCAGAACTGATTCGTATTTGCCGAGCTACTGGCCGTGGCCAGTCTAGTCGCGTTCGAGGCTCGAAGGCGTGAAGGTTAAGACAGGCGTCGATGTTGCCTTCACGGTGCCAAAAAGCGGCGGGCTCAAGGCAGAACGTTATAGCCGCGCTGTTGCAGGCAACTGCTGTAAACGGAGTTGTTGGCGGTGATGTTTTGCTCGGTGGCGCCCATGTTCTCTCTGCGCTCCTGACGTTGTCTTGAAGCACCGACAACCGTGCCGGCCGCCGCGGCACTGTGCGCACGGTTCTGGCGATAGTCTTGCTTGATATCGTCGTCGACCTGGTCATAGACATTGTCATGTTGACGGCCCCGGGACTCAGCGGCAACGGCCCCGGCGACGGCGGCCGTGGTAGCGCCTTTGACCCGGCCGCCCGTTGGCGCTGGTGTCTGAATCGGGAACTGAGCATTGGCCTGTGATTGGCAGGCGCTGGTGTCTTGCTGGATCGTCTGGGAACTCTGGTTTTTGAGTGGAACGACGGTGACCGCCAACGCACTGGTGCTTGCGAGCACTAGCACGGCCGGTAAGGTAAAGGTCAGTATTTTCATCTAGTCGGACTCCCGTCAGGCGCAATTGCGTGGCATGACGATTTGATCAGGCAGGTGTAGCAAAATAGCCATTGTGAAACCCCATGCCCCGTATGCCCGTGATGCCATCCCATGACAATGGATGACAGGCAATTGAACGGTTGTGATGGGGTATCCTGCAGTTGTTACTGTTTGTTAAGCATCGCCTGCATATCTTTGCTCATGCCGTTGAGTGCGGCCTTGAAATCATTGGCAGCGATTGGCTGGCTGGCATTTTTCAATGTCTCGCCGAAGACCTTGCGTACCACCTTGGCTACCGGCAGACCGGTTTTCGCATCGAGCAGGTCGGCTTCGATATACAACTCGGCAGTCTGATCGCGATGACCGGTGGCAGCCTGGGTGGCACCGACGATAGCGGCGATGGGTACCGCCTCATACCAATGCATGCCTTCGTTGTTGGCGCCGACTTCGGTGATTGCCGCGTTCAGGATCAATGTCCGTGAATGGGCCGGTGCTTGCTGGGCATTCGGGACGATCTTGTAGGAGGGGGCAACGGCGTTTTTGACACTGTTGCTGGCCATGGTCTGCACATCTTGCAGGGTTTTGAGGTTAACGCGTTCGGTCGCTTTCGGCGCCGGGTACAGGTCTACCTGGTTGAACACGACAGTGGAGTAGGCTTTGGGATCAAACCCCGGGGCTACCCAGCGCAGCACCTTCTGTTCAGACGGGGTGGTTTGCTCTTCCAGGCCCTGGTAGTTGGCCAGGAAGCCGGAATACTGTTCTTGTTCCGTTACCTTCGATACACAACCGACCTGAAACACGCAGCTCAGGGCAATACCCGCAATCCATTTATTCGACATGGTCATGTGTTCTGTTCTCTAGTTATGAAAGTTGTCATTCAGGTTCCAACCTGGCCCCGGTACCGACCCGAGCTACGCAAAACTTGCGCTTGCACGTCGGTCATATGCGGGGCGGATGCTCGCCGCAGCGGCTGGAGAATCCGAATCAAAAACCCTCAATAACTATTAAACAAAAGCGTAAATGCCTATCAGGGCAGATGACTTACAAGCTTCACACGCTTGGGGTATCCCGATCATCCAGGTGCAGATCAGGCACTGGCATCGTCTTCATGCTCATCGGCGAACGCCATGAGTACCTTCAGATCAAGCACATCCAGCTTGATCCGGGAGATGAAGGCAGAGAAGGCCAGATTGGCGGCCAGACGCCGCAGGTCAGAGGCCCAGGCCGGCTGATAGACCGGACCCTTGAGCCATCCGGAGTCGAAAAGCGGAGCCAGGCGTACGGTGTCCCCAAGGCTCAGGCGCCCGGCAAACAGATGGCTTACCAGTTCCGGGCGGTTGTCGCGGATGGCGATACGCAGCAGGGTATGCACGCCGAGCAATCCTGTCAGGTAGGCGGCGTCCTTGGTGAACGCCGAGCCTCCATGCAGGGACGCACCGCGGAAAATCCTTTGGCTCGAGCGGAAGGACTCCTCCTGTGACTGACCGGCGGCCAGGAAACCTTCAAAGACCTCGATGAAATCGGCGCCATCGAGCGCCTGTTTTACCGCGACCACGCGCAGGGCCAGGCGCCGCAGGCGGTTGATGTCCATGCTGGCGGTAAACAACTCGGCCAGGGTGGCAATGCCTTCCTGGGTCTGGGTGGTGCGTGGCGCCCCCAGGCCGAGGCTTTTAAGATTGGGTTGCAGAGCTCCGTTTTGTGCAGTGGCGACGTGCACAAAGGCCTCATGCTGCAAGAGCTGGTTTTTGTCCAGTTCGCAAAACAGGGCGTTGGCACGCAAACGGATGCGGCTCGACCCGGCGATGGCTTTGGCGGCCAGGGTCGTATCAAGCACCACAGTTACCTGACCGGGGCCAAAGAAAGCGTCCAGTTCCGGCTGCATCCAGGCCGCGAAGTCCTGAGCCGGAATGTCGGCCGGGCTCGGTGGAATCCGCGCACCGCCCAGGAGTGCGTCGGTGGTCTTGAGGAAAAATTCTGCCGCGTCGAGCATGCTCAGATTGAGGCTCGGGTAAATGAAATCCGGGCGTCGGTACAAGGCTTGGGAATATTGAGTGAAAGCGGGCGTTCCAATGGCGCCCAGCATGCGTGCGGCCGTGGCATAGCTGCGTGCGGTCATGGCGAGGTAGTTTGCGGCCGGATGTCCCACGTCGCAGCGATCGATGAAGGATTCCAGGGCGGCGATGTCGGCGCTGTGCTCGCGCGGGTGCAGTTCTACAGCGGGCAACTGTGGTTTGCCGGCGCGCCAATGGGCCAGGAATGCCTGCTCGACACCATCGGGCCAGGAAAGGGCGTCGAGCACGCGAATCTTGCGGGCCAAACCTGGCAGAGCGGCATCGAGTTCGCACAGCGGGGCGGCGCTCATGGCGTTCTCCTTGAGAGACTTTGCCATTGCAAAGCTTAGCCCCTGTGCGTCGCAACAGGGCGATGGCGGCCCTTTTTCTCACTGAAAGACAAGACTTCAGGATGAAAAGCCGGATAATGGCGGCCAATTCGCTTAGCTCGTTATTCTGGTAATCCCGCATGGAAATCAAGGTCAACTTTCTCGACAACCTCCGACTTGAAGCCAAGTTCGATGACTTCACGGTGGTGGCCGATCAACCTATTCGCTATAAGGGCGATGGCTCGGCACCGGGTCCGTTCGACTACTTCCTGGCCTCATCGGCTCTGTGCGCGGCTTATTTTGTGAAGTTGTACTGCGACACCCGCAATATCCCAACGGAAAACATCCGCCTGTCGCAGAACAACATTGTCGACCCGGAAAACCGCTACAACCAGATTTTCAAGATTCAGGTCGAGTTGCCGGCGGATATCTCGGCCAAGGACCGCCAGGGCATTCTGCGTTCCATCGACCGTTGCACGGTAAAAAAGGTCGTGCAGACCGGACCGGAGTTTGTGATCGAGGAAGTGGAAAACCTGGACGCCGATGCCCAGGCATTGCTGATGCCGAACCCGGCTTCGGATGCAGGCACGTACATTATGGGCAAGGATCTGCCGCTGGAGCAGACCATCGCCAATATGTCGGGCATTCTGGCCGACCTGGGCATGAAGATCGAAATCGCTTCATGGCGCAATATCGTGCCCAACGTATGGTCGCTGCATATCCGCGATGCGCACTCGCCGATGTGTTTTACCAATGGCAAGGGCGCGACCAAGGAAGGCGCATTGGCCTCGGCCCTGGGCGAGTTCATCGAACGCCTCAATTGCAACTTCTTCTACAACGATCAGTTCTGGGGCGAAGAGATCGCCAACGCGGCGTTTGTGCATTACCCGGACGAGCGCTGGTTCAAGCCAGGCGCTGGCGATGCGCTGCCGGTTGAAATACTCGACCCGTACTGCCTGGACATCTATAACCGCGATGGCGAGCTGCGAGGCTCCCATCTGTACGACACCAACTCAGGCAATACCCAACGCGGCATCTGTTCGCTGCCCTATGTGCGCCAGTCCGACGGCGAGGTGGTGTATTTCCCCTCCAACCTGATCGAAAACCTGTACCTGAGCAACGGCATGAGTGCCGGTAACACCCTGGCTGAAGCGCAGGTGCAATGTCTGTCGGAGATTTTCGAGCGCGCGGTAAAACGCGAAATTCTCGAAGGTGAAATGGCACTGCCTGATGTGCCTCAGGAAGTATTGGCGAAATATCCGGGCATTCTGGCCGGTATCCAGGGGCTGGAAGAGCAGGGCTTCCCGGTGCTGGTCAAGGATGCGTCACTCGGTGGCGAGTTCCCGGTGATGTGCGTGACCTTGATGAACCCGCGCACCGGCGGTGTATTTGCCTCGTTCGGCGCGCACCCAAGCTTTGAGGTGGCGCTGGAGCGCAGTCTGACCGAGTTGCTCCAGGGCCGCAGTTTCGAAGGCCTGAACGATCTGCCTGCGCCAACCTTTGAGGGGCACGCGGTAACCGAGCCGAATAACTTTGTTGAACACTTCATCGATTCCAGCGGTGTCGTGTCGTGGCGCTTCTTCAGTGCGACTTCCGATTATGAATTCGTCGAGTGGGATTTTTCCGGCAAGGGAGAAAACTCCAATGCCGAGGAAGCCGCGACCTTGTTCGGCATTCTCGAAGACATGGGCAAGGAAGTGTACATGGCCGTGTACGAGCACATCGGTGCAACGGCCTGTCGTATTCTGGTTCCCGATTACTCGGAAATTTATCCGATCGACGATCTGATCTGGGACAACACCAACAAGGCACTGTTGTTCCGCGCCGACATTCTCAACCTGCACAGCTTGAGCAAAGTGGGGCTCAGAACACTGGCCAAGCGTCTGGAAGACAGTGAGCTGGACGACTACACCGACATCACCACCTTGATCGGCATCGAATTTGACGACAATACGCCCTGGGGCAAGTTGACGATTCTGGAACTGAAGCTGCTGATCTACGTTGCCTTGCAGAAGTTTGAAAAGGCCAAAGACCTGGTTGAAGCCTTCTTGCAGTACAACGACAACACGGTGGAGCGCGGGTTGTTCTACCAGGCCTTGAACGTGGTGCTGGAAGTGCAACTGGACGACGATCTGGAACTGGACGATTACGAAGTCAATTTCCGCCGGATGTTTGGCAATGAGCGGATGGACGCTGCGATCGGCTCAGTGGACGGCAGCGTGCGTTTCTACGGCTTGACGCCTACGAGCATGAAGCTGGAAGGGCTCGACAGGCACCTGCGGCTGATCGACAGCTATAAAAAACTGCACAAGGCGCGAGCTGCTGTGGTGGCGTCAGCGAAGTGATCGCGCTGACAAAAAAGCACCTCGGGTGCTTTTTTGTTTTGCTGGCCAGATAATCGTCTAGATTCATACCGGTAGGTCGTGGTCTTGATTGCGCAAAACTATTGAAAAAAACTTCTATTAGCTTTAAATGGGAAGAATGAAGGTATTACGCCATCATTCAATAAGTAAGCATCGCCATTTTGGGCTCAGGGAGCGCTGATGAGTTTTCCTCCATTGACCGACTCCCTGCGACAAACGAACTCCAGCGAAGTTATTTCCTCTCAACCCAATGTAAACCCGGATTCTGTCGGCATGGCCTACGCGGGCAACAGCGGCATGATCGAACAATTGCTGGACTCGGCGCGAAACTGGGTCCCTACCACCGCGTGGGCGGTTTACCGCGCGGGTGAGCTAATGAACCTTGTGGGGCAGGGCGACCCGGGTTTGCCGTGGCCGTCAAGCGTTGCCAATGAAGAGTTCGACGCCTTTTGCCAGAGCCGGTGCTTGCACCGCTGGCCAACCGGCAAGGGCGAAAGTGAGCTCGGTTGGCTACTTGCTCCACTCAAGGATGCTGCAGATCCGGCGCTCGCCGAGTTTTCCCGGCAGTTGGGCATTGAAGTCCAGACCAATACCCTTGCCCGTGCGCAGATCACTCAGCGTGTGTTGTACGAAATTACCTATCTGGCCAGCTCGACCCGCGACCGATCGGTGTTCCTGGTGGGGGTTCACCAGTTGCTCGCCAGCCTGATCGATGCCGAGAACTTCTATCTCGCGCTGTACGACCCCCACACCGGCAAGATTGATTACCCGTACTACGTCGACATCATCGACGTTGATGCCGTTGAGTCCCAGCACTATGAATTCCTTGACCCTTCGCACCTGTCATTGACCGGGCAGGTGTTGACCTCTGGCCAGCCGTTGCTCATCGACTCCGCCGGGATTCTCGAGGCTCAGGCCCAGCAGCGCTTCTACTGCGTGGGTGATCGTCCCGAATTCTGGATGGGCGCACCGTTGAAAAACGCCTCCGATGAGGTGTTTGGCATGTTGGCCATGCAGGTCTACGACGTTTCGCGTACCTACAGTGCCGAAGACCGCGCGCTGTTCCTGGTGGTGGCTCGCCACGTGGCCATGGCGCTGGACCGGATTCTGCACCGCGAAGACCTGGAAGCGACAGTGGTACGTCGCACCCTGGAGCTTTCGGCACTCAACTATGCATTGAGGCAGGAAGTGACAGACCGCGAGCGCGCCGAGCATCTGCAGAGCGCGCTGTTCCAGATTGCTGAACTGTCCAGCCAGCCCGGCGACATGGCCGAGCTGTTTCAAACCTTGCATGGCATCGTTGGTGAGCTGCTGTTCGCGCGCAACTTCTATATCGCACTGTTCGATGACGCGAGCGGTGAAGTGACCTTCCCCTATTATGTCGATGAGCGGCAGACGACATGTCCTGCGGCACGGCGTGGCCGCCGGGGGTTGACCGAGTACGTTATCCGTCAGCGGCGTCCCTGCCTGATTGATAGCGCAAAAGCAGAGCGATTGTCAGCAGACAGTGAAATCGAACTGGCCGATGAGTATGTCCGGTCCAATTCCTGGCTGGGCATTCCATTGTTTGATGGCGATGTGGTGCGGGGGGTGCTGGCGGTGCAAAGCTATACCTCGCAGGTGCGTTATACCCTGCGCGACCAGGAGCTGCTGACGTTCGTGTCCCGGCACATTGACACGGCGCTGTCGCGTCGCACCGCCGCCGAAGCGATTCATGCCGCCAACCTAAAGCTCGAAGCCCGGGTGCAGAGCCGCACCCGCGAACTCGATCACGCCAATGCCAAGTTGCAGCACGAAAACTCCCACGATGCGCTGACCGGGCTGCCCAATCGTACTTACCTGCAACAGCGCCTCAATCACGCCTGGTCTCGATTCGGCAGCGAAGGCGGGCACCTGGCGGTGATGTTCATCGACCTCGACCGTTTCAAGATGGTCAACGACAGCCTTGGTCACCATTTTGGCGACCTGCTGCTGATGCAGGCCGCCCACCGTTTACGCGGTTGCTTGCGCGATACCGACATGCTGGCGCGTCTTGGCGGCGATGAGTTTTCGGTGCTCGCTCCCGAAGCGCCGCTGGAGGTGATGATCGAAATCGCCGAGCGGATCCTGGTGGCGTTCGACCTGCCGTTTTTCATCAATGGCTACGAAGTTTTTTCCTCGTGCAGTATCGGTATCGTCAGCGCCGACACACAGTTTCATCAGGAACCGGCCGACTTGCTGCGCGATGCCGACGCGGCCATGTACCGGGTCAAGAGTGCCGGACGCGACAGCTATGCGGTGTTCAACCAGGAGGTGCGCCGGGAAGTCTCGGATCAGGTCGAGCGGGAAGGGGCCTTGCGCAACGCGCTCAAGCGTACGGACGAACTGCTGCCGTATTTCCAGCCGATTGTCAGCGTCGAAACCGGCGAAGTATTGGCCCTGGAGGCACTGATCCGCTGGCATCAGCCGGGTGGCCGGGTAATAGCGCCGGGCGAGTTTTTGCCGGATGTCGAGGGCTTGCGCCTGATCGGTCGACTGGACCTGTACATGCTTGCCAGCATTGCCGCAATTCTCGCTCGACCCGAGCACGCCAACTGGCCGCCTGTGCACGTCAACTGCTCCAGCTACAGCATGACCCGTCCGGATTTCGCCGGTGATGTGCTTTCACTCCTGGCCCAGCACGGGGTCGAGCCGTCGCGGATTTGCCTGGAATTGACCGAAGGTGCGCTGGTGGCGGAGCCGGCCATTGCCCGATTGACCATGCAGCAATTGGCTGACAACGGCATGTCGGTGGTACTCGATGACTTCGGTACCGGGTTTTCATCCCTGAGCTATGTGCATCAGTACCGTTTCAACGGTCTCAAGATCGACAAGTCATTCATCTTCGAACTGACCAGCAGTTCGCGCAGTCGCGCGATCGTCCGGGCGATTGTGCGCATGGCCCAATCCCTGGACCTCAGCGTGGTGGCCGAAGGTGTCGAGGATGAAGCAACCCTGGTATTGCTGCGTGAAATGGGCGCAGAGCAGGCCCAGGGTTATTATTTTGCCAAGCCGATGGGACTGGAGGCTTTGTTGGCGACGACGCTGGACGTCACCAGGCAGCGTTGAGTTTTCGGAAAATATCGACACGCTGCGCTTGAACCGGGCTTTACTGGAATAAAGTGTGCCTATCAGGTCGAACCCCTTGCCCATGTCCCGGTTCTTCCCCGCCATATTGCTCGCACTGCTGCTCGCCGGTTGTGCCACTGCGCGCTTGCCTCACGACTATAGCGAGGCGCTTCCCGCCACCGATTCGTCGTTCGGGCGCTCGATCCAGGCCCAGGCCGCGCCGCATGAGGGGCGGTCGGGTTTTCGCCTGTTGCCCAACAGCAGTGAAGCGTTCCGCGCGCGCGCCGAGTTGATCCGCAATGCGCAGAAAAGCATCGATCTGCAGTACTACATCGTACATAACGGCCTCAGTACCCGGGCACTGGTGCGTGAGTTGCTGCTGGCGGCCGATCGCGGTGTAAGGATCCGCATGCTGCTCGATGACACGGCCAGCGACGGTCAGGAAGAGGTCATCGCGACGCTGGCCGTGCACCCCAACATCCAGGTGCGTGTCTTCAACCCTTTGCATCTGGGGCGCAGCACCATCGCGACCCGAACCATGGGCCGTCTGCTGAACCTCTCCCAGCAGCACCGGCGCATGCACAACAAGCTGTGGCTGGCGGACAACAGCGCAGCCATCATTGGCGGTCGCAACCTGGGAGACGAATACTTCGACGCCAAGCCCGATCGCAACTTCACCGACATGGACCTGCTGTGCATAGGTCCGGTCGCGCAGCAGTTGGGCCACAGCTTCGATCAGTACTGGAACAGCGCCCTGAGCCAGCAGATCAGTGATTTCGTGCTCAACAAGCCAACCGCCGATGACTTGCAACAGAGCCGCCAGCGCCTGGAGCAATCGCTGCAGTCCACGCGTATCGAGAACCAGGCTCTGTATAACCATCTCATGACCTACCGCACAAAACCCCAGCTCGAGAAGTGGCGCAAGGAATTGATCTGGGCCCACGGCAAGGCGATGTGGGATGCCCCTAGCAAGGTACTGGCCGACGGCGAACCGGCCCGTGCGCTGTTGATGGCTACGCAGCTGCGACCGGAGCTTGATCGCGTCAACAAGGACCTGATCCTGATCTCGGCCTATTTCGTCCCGCAACAGCAGGGTTTGCGTTACCTCACCGGTCGTGCCGATGCCGGCGTCGATGTGCGCCTGTTGACCAACTCGCTGGAAGCCACCGATGTTCCGGCGGTGCATGGTGGCTATGCGCCGTATCGCAAGACCTTGCTCGAACATGGCGTGAAGCTCTATGAGTTGCGCCTGCAGCCGGACGACCCCAGCGGAGGTTCTTCCCGTGGCTTCAGTGGTGGTTCAGACTCCAGCCTGCACACCAAGGCCATGATCCTGGACAAGCAGAAGGTGTTTATCGGCTCCTTCAATTTCGACCCGCGTTCGGTACTGTGGAACACCGAAGTCGGCGTGCTGGTCGACAGCCCTGAACTGGCCGGCTACATGCGCGATCTGGCGCTGGAAGGCATGGACCCGTCCGTGAGTTACCAGGCTCGCCTGGAAAACGGCGAAATCGTCTGGATCGCCGAAGACGATGGGCGCCTGCATACCTTGCACAAGGAGCCCGGCGGCAAATGGCGCAGCTTCAAGGCCTGGCTCAGCGACAAGGTCGGCCTGGAGAAAATGCTCTAGATCCAGGCCTGTGCCTGCAGATCATCGGGCAGTCAGCCAGCACAACGGCCCCCGACCTTGCCGGCCTTGTGGGGAGGCCTACATCGTCTATCGTTAAAGCTCACCCCCAGGATGATCGTTTTGGGTTTCGTGCGATTGAACGGGGACATCGAGTGATTGAGTACACTTGAACAGGAGTAAATCATGATGCGCAGCCTTTACATGACTGCACTGGCGACACTGGCCATCACGGCTGGGGTGTACGGGGTATCGCTGCCGGCCTACGCGACCGACCAGGCCGATCAACGGCAGGAATCGCGCGATACCAAGCAGGAAGGGCGCGATGCCGCCAGGGAGGTCAAGGAAGAATGCAAAGAGGGTGATGAAAAGAGCCGAAACGACTGCCGCCAGGACAAGCGCGACACCAAGCAGGACAACCGCGATACGGCTCGGGATATCAAATACTGACAGTCAGTGATCCCCGGTTGCACCTGGCTGCCGGGGCTCAAGCGCTAGCGATGATTGCCAACGGCTTGCTGCCATCCGGACTCTTGCCCAGGGAGAGAAGAGTCCGGATGCGGTCCGCAAGTGACCTCTGGATCATGCATCTCAGGGCAGGGCATACACCCGGAACAGTCTTCTGAGCGGCTCGCTGATTCCTCCCAGATACTTGTCGTAGCCTTGCTCGACGGCGCCGAGGCGATAAGCCTCGCTCAGTGCCGTATCGACCAGCAGGCGAAAGTCTTCGTCATTGCGATCGACGATCATGGCCACCGGCGAGTACTCGAAGATGCGGTCCAGGACCATCAGGTCATCGTTGGTGCCGCCTTTGGCCACCTGGTTCTTCAGCAGTATGCGTTCGGCGAAGAAGGCATCGGCCTTGTGCTCGGCCACCAGCCTTGCACCTTCTTCAACACTGGGCACAGTCACCAGTGAAGCGATGACGTTGAGCAAGCGCATGTGAACGCGAATCCAGTCTTCGGTCACACCACCCTCGATGGAACTGAAGGTCTTGTTGGCCAGCCCGCGATTGACCGTAGCCCGCCAGGTCGGACCGCTGTAGGCCACCTGCCCGTTGAGCACGTTGAGCAACGGTTCGGCGGCGTCCTTGCGCACCAGGACCGAAAGCCCGGCGGTGTACACCGGGATCGAGTAACTGACCGACTTGCGTCGCTCAAGGGTAGGCGCGGTCGGCGTGCAGAGTATGTCGACCTTGCCCAGTTTAACTGCGCTGGTCTCGTCGGCCACCGTGACGGGCAGGTAGTGCACCTGCAGGTCGGGCAGGTCCAGTTCACTCTTGAGTTTGTCGGCGATCTTCAGGCACAGGTCGATGGCATAACCGCTGGCCTTGTCGCCGTCCTGGACACTGAACGGCGCCAGGTCCGGCACGTAGCCAAGGTTAAAGGTATTGCTGGTGCGTATGCGCTCCAGGGTGTTGGCGCCGGCCACCATCGGTAGCGCGGCGAACATCAGGGTTAGCAACAAGCGGGTGGTTTTTGCAAAAGGTGCGTTCATGTCCTGTTTCCCCGTTTACAGATGTCTGTGCAGTCCCGTCTGGCATGCCTAAACATTGCCGGTCCTGGCTTGGCTAGCGTCTGGTGCGTCAACGAAACGCTTGGCGAGGAAGCCATAGAGCAGGTAGCCGAAGGCGAGCACCAGGGTGCCCCCCATCACCGCATCCTTGCCGCAGGCATACAGGGCGTACAGCGAGTAAGTTACCGCAATCAGCAACACCACCACGTTGCGCGTGTACACCCCGGGCGCGACGCCAGCCTTGTGCATGATCACCAGCAAGCCGGTGAGCGCAGTCAGGTAAGGAATGAGGTTGGTCACGGCCGCCAGGCTCACCAGCTTGCTGAATTGCGCCGCCGCGTCAGGCGAGATGGTCGACAGCGCCATGGCGGTCTGCAACACGCCACACACGATCATGCCGACCACGGGCGCGTTCATGGAGTTGACCTTGCTGAACAGCTTGAGGAACAGGTTCTGGTCAGCGGTCATCTTGGCGGTCTGGGCCAGGGTGAACTGCCAGCCCAGCAACG
The DNA here is from genome assembly GCF_059415945.1 of Pseudomonas sp. GW821-FHT09H03. NCBI lineage: Bacteria > Pseudomonadati > Pseudomonadota > Gammaproteobacteria > Pseudomonadales > Pseudomonadaceae > Pseudomonas > Pseudomonas sp. GW821-FHT09H03. Next base: position 178,123 of record NZ_JBWKOF010000004.1, read on the forward strand.
AGCCGACACAGGCCATGACCGCCAGGGCCATCACGATGTTGCCCACCATGGGGCTGAATATCTTGGCGTAGACCAGCGCAAAAGGCGCCGAGGAGTTGGCCAGTTCTTCGTTGGGGATGATGCCCTGGATGACGGTGGTAGACAGGACGTACACCACCGCCGCACCCAGGGTACCGAACAGGCACGCCAGCGGCACGTTGCGTTTTGGGTTTTCCACGGCATCGGTCGCCTGTGCCGCCGACTCCATGCCCAGGAAGGCCCAAAGGGTCAGGGGGATGGCCTTGGAGATGGCTTCGGAGATTGGCAGGCTGTTCGGGTTCCAGGCGGCAGCCAGGACACTGGAGTCAAACCAGAACCAGCCGATGATGCTCAGGCCCGCTACCGGAATGATCACGCCCCACACCGTGAAAGCGCCAATCTTGCCGGTGATGTTGGGACCACCGAAGTTGGCAAAGGTGGTCACCCAGATCAAACCTATTGTGCCAATGCACAGCGGGATGGCGCCGGTGCCCAACCAGGGTACGAACGCGGTCATGTAGCCCACCGCCGAGATGGCCACGGCCACGTTGGCGATGGCCAGCGAGAGAAAGTACAGGTACGAACAGAGGAAGAACCCCGACTTGGCATGAGCTTCTTCCGTGTAGGCAGACAAGCCACCGGAACGCGAACAGAACACGCCGCATTGAGCGAAGCAGTAGGCAATCGCCATGGAGCCGATTGCCGTGAAAATCCACGACAACAGCGAAACCGCACCCAGTTGCGCCATGTTTGTGGGCAACATGATGATGCCTGAGCCCATCATGTTGACCGTTACCAGCGTCGTGAGCCCCATCAGACCCATTTTCTTGCTTGAATCTGCCATCGCAAACTCCTTGCCCTGTTCAGGTTATTGGCCCTCGGCCTGGCGCGTTGCTACTGATCGCCAGGCCGGGGCTAGCCTTGATGCTTGTTCAGATAGACGTTGTACGTTGGCGGCTACTGGTTTTTTGCCTTCCATCTCGACGCCGTGGTTGAAGCGCATGAATCCGGAACAACGATTCTCCTTTGGGCAGGCTAAGGGTCAGGTCTTGAGTACGTATCCGTAGGCACGAATCCGTCCTCCTTGCTCTTTGAGGTACACGCCTTGAAGTTCCGGGGTAAATCCGGGCAAGGCGTTGATGCCTTCTTCCAGTGCCAGGAAATACTTGAGCACCGCGCCACCCCAGATTTCCCCCGGCACCACGCACAAAACGCCGGGCGGATAAGGCAGCGCCCCTTCGGCGGCGATGCGGCCGTCGGCATCGGCCAGCGCCACCAGCTCGACATTGCCGCGGATAAATTCGATCTGTGCTTGCTGCGGGTTCATGGCTTTTTTCGGGAAGTGTTCCTTGCGGAACATGTCCTTCTGCAATTGCTGCACGTTATGGCTGCGGTAGAGGTCGTGCATTTCCTGGCAGAGCTGGCGGATGGTGTAGTCGCGGTAGCGATCCTCGTAGCGCGCATAGATGGCCGGCAACACACGGCTCATGGGGGCGTTGTCGCTGAGGAACTGTTCGAAACGGGCCAGTTGCGCGGCCAGATGGCTCATCTTTGCCCAGTCTTCGGCTGGCGTGAGCAGGAACAGAATCGAATTGAGGTCGCACTTCTCGGGGACTATGCCGTTCTGGCGCAGGAAGTTGGCCAGGATGCCGGCGTGGATGCCGAAGTCGGTGTAGCTGCCATCGATCGGGTCGATGCCGGGGGTGGTAAACAGCAGCTTGCAGGGGTCGATGAAGTATTGCTTGTCGGCATAGCCTGCAAAGGCATGCCAGCGATCCTTGGGGTGGAACTCGAAGAAGCGGATATCGCTGGCGATATCATCGGTCGGGTGGTCCTGCCATAGACGCCCGTCGATGGTTTCCGGCACGAATGGGCGGACCAGGGTGCAGGCTTCGAGAATCAACTTGCGCGCGTTGATGCCGAACTTCACGCAATCTTCCCACAGACGCAAACCACTGCGTCCGGCATGGATGCGTGCATTGACGTCCAGTGAAGCGAACAGCGGATAGAACGGGCTGGTGGAGGCCTGGGCCATGAAGGCGTTGTTCAGCCGTGCGTGATTGCAGTAGCGAGACTGGCCCTTGATGTGGCGATCTTTCTTGTGGACCTGTGAGGCCTGGGAGAAGCCGGCCTGTTGTTTGTGTACCGATTGGGTGACGAAAATTCCGGGATCGTCCGGGCCCAGGTCAAGCAGCATGGGCGAGCAATCCTTCATCATCGGGATGAACTGCTCATAGCCCACCCACGCCGAGTCGAACAGGATGTAGTCACACAGCTTGCCGATGCGGTCCACCACCTGGCGCGCGTTGTAGATCGTGCCGTCATAGGTGCCCAGCTGGATGATGGCCAGGCGGAATGGGCGTGGCAGCTGCGCCTTGTCCGGGGCGACCTCATTGATCAGGTCGCGCAAATAGTCCTCTTCAAAGCAGTGGGCATCGATGCCGCCAATGAACCCGTAGGGGTTGCGCGCGGTTTCCAGATAAACCGGCGTCGCTCCGGCCTGGATCAGTGCGCCCTGGTGGTTGGATTTGTGGTTGTTGCGGTCGAACAGCACAAGGTCGCCAGGGGTCAGCAGGGCGTTGGTCACCACCTTGTTCGAAGCCGATGTCCCATTGAGCACGAAATAGGTCTTGTCGGCATTGAACACCTGGGCGGCATGTTTTTGCGCCAGCAGGGCAGGGCCTTCGTGGATCAGCAAGTCACCGAGTTTGACGTCGGCATTGCACATGTCGGCGCGGAACAGGGTTTCGCCGAAGAAATCGAAAAACTGGCGGCCGGCGGGGTGCTTGCGAAAGAACTGGCCGCCTTGGTGGCCCGGGCAGGCGAAGGTCGCATTGGCGGCCTCGGTGTAGTGCTTGAGGGCATCGAAGAAGGGCGGTAGCAAACACTCTTCATATTGCCTGGCGGCGGTCTCGAGCTGGTTGCCGTAGTACTCGGCGTTATGTTCGTCGAGGTCGAACACGCCATTGACCAGCAGGATCACCTCATGCAGCCGTTTATAGACCTCCAGCGCACGGTTGCCACCATCTCTGGGTATCACCAGAAACAGCGGGATATCGAAGCCTGTGCGTTTGATGGCATCCAGCACGCCCCCCATGACATCGTCCACTGTAAGCACCGCAGCGGCGACATTGGTAAAGTCAGTATGGTCCAGGGCAACGAGAGGGCGGGAAGTATGGAAACAGTCTCGAACGGTTTCACCGGCAGCGATTTTCAAAGCACTCATAACCAGAGTCTCTCCGTCTGTCTTGACGTTGAGTTACGGGGACAAGCGCCTGCAAGGGCGCTAGCTTCACAGTCAGAACTGATTGCCCTTTCGGTATAGTCCATTTTTGAGACGTTGAACTAATTGGTGAGGAATTTTTGTATTATCTTGAAACGATTCTGCAGTCGCTCGCCTTATCGCACTTTAAGTCCATGACCTTGGTTGATTACATCGGACCAGGGCAGTCTCAGATTGACCGCTGGTTTACGCGCGCCATCAGTTGCTCGGCAGTCTCTTTGCGCTCGGAGTAGCGATCTACCAGAAATTCCTGTCGGTCGCGCAGCAGCACGGTGAACTTCACCAGTTCTTCCATCACGTCGACCACACGGTCGTAGTACGCCGACGGCTTCATTCGCCCCGCGTCGTCGAACTCGGTGAAGGCCTTGGGTACCGAGGACTGGTTGGGGATGGTAAACATCCGCATCCAGCGTCCCAGCACACGAAGCTGGTTGACCACATTGAACGACTGCGAGCCGCCACAGACTTGCATCACTGCCAGTGTCTTGCCCTGAGTGGGGCGAACGGCGCCGAGCTCCAGCGGAATCCAGTCGATCTGCGCCTTGAACACCGCCGACATCGCGCCATGCCGTTCCGGCGAGCACCAGACCTGACCTTCTGACCACATGACCAGCTCGCGGAGCTCCTGCACCTTGGGATGGTCTATCGGAGCATCATCGGGCAATGGCAATCCGGACGGATTGAAGATGCGCGTCTGTGCACCAAAGTGCTGCAGCAGACGAGCAGCCTCTTCGACCAGCAGACGACTGAACGAACGCTCGCGAGTCGACCCGTACAGCAGCAGGATGCGCGGTTTTTGGTCATCGGGGTGTTGTGGGACCTGCGTGTCATCGAACAGCGTTGGATCAAGGTTGGGAAGGTGGTCTGACATATGTCCTCTTGCTCAAAGAGAGCCGATTCGATCCAGCTCACGCATCAGTTCGTCGCGGCTGAGGTTTTTGAAGGGCAGGGCGAGAAAGGCTATGCAGCGTTGCTCGATGTGCGCCAGTGTGGCGCGGAAGGCGGCGTCGACCAGCGCATCATCACCCGTCACGTCGGATGGATCCTCCAGCCCCCAATGGGATTTCAGCGCCGGGCCGAAATACACCGGGCAGGATTCGCCCGCTGCCTTGTCGCACACGGTAATGACGATATCCGGGGGATTGTCCTCGAAAGCGTCATTGCCCTTGCTGCTCAAGCCCTGGATGCTGATGCCGGCCTGCTTCAGGGTGGCAAGACTGCGCGGCAGCACCTGGCCTCTGGGAAAACTGCCGGAGCTGACCGCTTCGAATCCTTCGGGCGCCAGGTGATTGAACATGGCTTCTGAAAGGATGCTGCGGCAGCTATTGGCCGTGCACATGAACAGGACTCGCATGGGTTTCTCCTGCCGCTACGGGCGACATCAAAGGCTCAGGCGCAGTGCCAGGGCCGAGAGGGTGATCAACAGAACCGGAAGAGTCAGCAGGATGCCAACCTTGAAGTAGTAACCCCAGGTGATGCGCATGCCCTTGCGCTCCAGTACATGCAGCCAGAGCAGGGTGGCAAGGCTGCCAATGGGGGTGATCTTCGGGCCCAGGTCGCAACCGATGACGTTGGCGTAGATCATGGCCTCGCGGATCAGTCCTTCGGCGCCGCTGGCCTGGATAGACAGTGCTCCGATCAACACGCTGGGCATGTTGTTCATCACCGAAGACAGCAACGCGGACAGCAGTCCGGTACCCATGGCGGTAACCCACAGACCCTGTCCAGCGAGAAAGTCGAGCACCTGGGTGAGCAAGTCCGTCAGCCCGGCGTTCTTCAGGCCGTATACCACCAGGTACATGCCCAGGGAGAAGACCACGACCTGCCAGGGGGCTTCGCGCAACACCCGCCGCGTAGAGATCTTGTGCCCTCTGGCAGCCACCGCGAAAAGGGTTGCCGCACAGGCCGCCGCCACTGCGCTGATCGGAATGCCCAGTGGTTCCAGGGCGAAAAGGCCGACCAGCAGGACGAGCAACGTCCACCAGCCCACCACAAAAGTAGCGCGGTCGTGAATGGCCGCCGCAGGTTCCGGTAGTGCATCGACGCAATAGCGCGGGGGCAAATCTCGCCGGAAATACACAAACAGCACCAGCAAGGTAGCAACGACACTGGCCAGGTTTACCGGCACCATGACGGAGGCGTACTCGGCGAAACCCAGCCCGAAGTAATCGGCCGACACGATGTTCACCAGATTGGACACCACCAGCGGCAGGCTGGCGGTGTCGGCGATAAAGCCAGCGGCCATCACAAAGGCCAAAGTTGCCGCGGGCGAGAATCGCAGGGCCAGCAACATGGACATGACGATGGGCGTGAGAATCAGCGCCGCGCCGTCGTTGGCAAACAACGCCGATACAGCGGCGCCCAGCAGCACGCAAAACGCAAACAATCGGTAGCCGCTGCCATTGGCCCAGCGTGCCACGTGCAGGGCGGCCCATTTGAAGAAGCCGGCTTCATCCAGTAACAGACTGATTATGATAACGGCGATAAAAGTGGCGGTTGCGTTCCAGACAATGGCCCACACAGCGGGAATGTCCTGCAGCGACACCGCACCGACCGCCAGGGCGATGATCGCGCCGATTGTTGCACTCCAGCCTACGCCGAGGCCTTTGGGTTGCCAGATGACCAGAATCAGGGTGAAGACGAAGACTGCAGCAGCGACCAGCATCGAAAGTGCTCTCTATCAGGGATTCAGCAGCAGGCAACATCGCGGACAGGGCGTCCATCCATGTTCTGCAGGCGGGAGGCATCGTTTTTCAGCCATTCGGTATTGGCCTGCAACGTCATCTGAAGGATTTCGTGTACCCAGGCCGGCAAGCCCGGATTGAGCCGGTAGTAAACCCACTGCCCCTGACGACGATCGAGCAGCAAACCGATGCTGCGTAACTGGGCGAGATGACGGCTGATCTTCGGCTGGCTGTCATCGAGGGCACACATCAGCTCGCAGACACAAAGCTCGCCTTGACCTGCAATCAGCAAGGTGGCGCGGGCACGGGTCTCGTCGGCCAGGCTCTTGAAAACTTCGGGTGGGGTCATCATGGGGTGAGTCTTTCACATATGGATAACCTAATATACGGATATCCATATATCTAAGGCAAGCCGCAAAGCGAGCTTCCAACCCAATGCGGCGCCTCGGCAACGCCTGCAAAGCATCGCGGCGACCGAGCGTGGAAGGCGTATCCGGGGTTGCCAGCCTACGCCTGTCAACTCGAACTCGATCGCCTATGGATTTCAGTTCTTCTTCTTTAGTAGTTTGCCCAGGTAGTACTTGAGGCTGAAACGGTCTTTGGGCCGTGGCTTGTAGTGGGTCTTGTTTCTTTGGGTCGGATCGATCGCCATGGTTCCTGCGGTGTAGTAATACAGCGCGATGGACCTGCGGGTGATGTGCTCGGGGGTCGTCAAAGGCTCCGGGTGCCCATGATTGCTATCTTTATCGGTATTGAAAATGACGCAGCGGTTGAAAATCGGCAGGATCTTCTTGACGCAGTTCTTCATGCCGATATCCCAGATCTCCAGGTTGCCGCCATATTCCTCTTGCCAGTTTTCATTCAGATAAATGATGACATTCAGTCTGCGCTCGACATTAAGCTTCTTGTTGAGCCGGAAGTCCGAGTGCACCCCCAGAAAACCACCACTTTTGGTTTCATGCAGACCGCCACCGGTGAAATAGGGGTCAGGTATCAAACCTTCGATGCCGGTGAGCTTTTCAAGAAACTGCAGCATCGGCGCCGAGTTGAATGCGTTAAAAACAGTTTTCAGAAAAGGCGGACATTCGTTGGGGCTGATTTGACGTTTAAGCTGACCCTTATAGCCGCGCTCATAGAGCATTTCGTTGTTTGTTGGCTCGGCCGGGAAGTGTGAGCAGATCGCTGCAATCAGCTCTTCGTGCAAGAAGTTATCGATGACGATGTGCGGAAATGGCTCGGCCTGGACATAGTGACTGGTCAAGGAGTGCCCAAAGTCGCTGGCCGCGTTCTGGTCGAAATCAAGCTCCGCAGACAAGGTGATAGGTAGTGCTTGAGTGATGGGTGCCATTACCGCTCCAATAACTTAATGTAAAAACCTGTGGATGCCTCGCAGCAGGGCTGGCAGCACGGCTCGTGCATGCCTGCTCAGCTTAAGCCTTGCCGGCATCCTTGTTCAGGCGTTTAAGAATGTTGTTGTACATTTTGGTTCGTCTGTGGGTGGTCTCATAGCCGCCCGTCGCTGCGACAGTTCCGGCCTGGATATGATCGAGATAGCTGAATATTTTACGTGGCGATAACATCTCGACAACATAGCCAAGCTCGGTCATGCGGTCCTGGAGGGTATAGCCGGGAACACGATCATCCATCGAGAAATGCATGCCGTGTTGCTTGATGAGCTTGCAGTTCCACAGTGTGCAGAAGCTCTTCAGATAGACTTCTTTATAGGGCTTTGGCTCTCTGGATTTTAGCCCCATGGAAATTTTCAAACGCCTGAAGTGATGCTTGAACAAACGTGAGCTAAACCGCCAGAATGTTCGCACGGTTCCACGATTTAGTTGTTCGACACAGCCGACGGCTACGACGTTGCAGTTCTTGGTGCACTTGTTCAACATCAGCGAAAAGATATTTTTATCAAAAACAAATGTGTCCGTGTGCATCAAAAATAAATAATCAGTTTCAACTCGCTGCAGCACCATGTCCAGTGCCTTGCCATGGGCGATATGACCTGCCTCCGGTTCGGAAACAGAACGCTCTATCAAATTGATCCAGTCGAGTGTCCGCAGGTATTCAGTGCTTTCATCGGCGGAGTAGTTATCCACTACCCATATCGGCACGTTGTCGCTGGACAGATGCTGGTGCAACAGATCCAGGCAGATTTTGGTGATTTCCGCTGTTTTGTAATTAACTATTACAACGCTGAAAGTTTCAGGGCTTTTAGTCGCAAAACTGGTGTTGTTCATCGTTCAGGGCCCTCAGTAATATTATAGTTAGATGTAGAAATGACTGATCCTGTGTCCAGTTTTCGTTTGTATGAATCCATGGGTTTCTTGACAACTATAAAGCCCTGTTTGCAGTTTGCCTCTCATACACTGAATGGCCATGGCTTAGACAGGCCTGATGGCAAGCAATAGACGCGGACTTCATCGTATTAGAGTCCACCCGTCAGGTAAATATCCATGAAGTAATTTTTTCATTTTCAGGCTGATCAGGCAGCGGTGCGGTTGCATGAGATTCAGTTCTGAAGTACGAACCCATCGCAGGAAGAGCCTGCCATTAGCCGATTGCTGCCTGCTGCACAGCGCGCCTTCTTCTGATTTTCCCTGATTGGCTCGGCCGCCTGGCCAATCCTGAAAATGCAACGTTGTGCTTGTCAGTGGCTATCGAGTGGCGCACTCAGGCCTGGCAACGACTGTCTTAAAAGTGAAATAAATAGTCGCTCAGAAATATTACTGAAATATTTCATTCTTATGATCCAGAGAGGTTTTCTAAAGGGTCACCCGTCCATGCGTCGAGCCGTGTTCAATCTGAAAGGGGGTGTTGGCAAGTCAAGCATCGCCTGCAATCTCGCTGCCGTGAGTGCTGCCGAAGGCTACAGGACGCTACTGGTGGATCTCGATCCCCAGGCCAACTCGACCTGCTACCTGACAGGGCTGGCCGGTGATGACATTCCCATGGGGATCGTCGATTTCTTCAAACAAACCCTCTCCAGCGGCCCGGCCAGTAAAAGGAACCGCGTGGCCATCACCCAAACCCGCTACGACAATCTGCAACTGGTCACGGCTCACCGCGAGCTGGCTGACCTGCAGACCAGGCTCGAGTCCCGGTTCAAGATCAATAAGCTTCGTCGTTTGCTGGTAGAACTTTCCGAGGATTACGAACGCATTTACATCGATACGCCGCCGTGCCTGAATTTTTATACGATCAGTGCGCTGATCGCCGCCGAGCGGGTATTGATTCCTTTCGATTGCGACAGCTTTTCCCGGCAGGCGCTCTACAAGGTCATCGCGCAAGTGGCCGAGCTACAGGCCGACCACAATGAGTCCCTGGTTGTGGAGGGCGTGGTGGTCAATCAATTTGTGGCGCGTGCCAACTTGCACCAGATGCTGATCAACGAGTTGGTGGCCGAAGGCTTGCCAGTGTTGCCGGATTATTTGAGCAGCACCGTCAAAATGCGTGAATCCCATGAAACCTCGGTGCCGATGATCCATCTGGCACCACGTCATAAGCTTACGCTGCAATACGTGAGCCTGTTTTCAGCGCTGGAAGGGGCCAGTCATTAGCCGGGCTCAATGTAATTTCTGCCGGTTTGACGCCGGCTATGCAGTTCAGGAAAACAACAGCTAAACTTTCCTGCGCTGGGGTGGAATGTCGCCTTGGGATGTCAATGTCTGGCAAGGGAGCCACCCGCCATGAGTGTCGAACAGAGTCATTACAGTGCGCCGACCCTGCTGGTGGTCGATGACACGCCCGATAACCTGATGCTGATGACTGATCTGCTCAAGGATCACTATCGGGTCAAGGCCGCCAATAGCGGAGAAAAGGCCCTGCGAATACTGCAGGGCGACGCACTGCCGGACTTGATTCTGCTTGACGTGATGATGCCCGGTTTGTCCGGCCATGAAGTGGCAGAACAGATCAAGCGCGATCCACGAACCCGCGACATTCCTATCATCTTTCTGACAGCGCTGGCCGGAACCGAAGATGAGATCCATGGCCTGGAACTGGGGGCTGTCGACTACATCACCAAACCCATCAGGCCTGCGCTGGTTCTGGCGCGGGTCGACACCCAGCTCAAGCTCAAGGCTGCCAAAGACTTCCTGCGCGATCACAACGACTATCTGGAGCAGGAGGTCGAGCGTCGCACGCGCGAGGTGACGGCGATCCAGGACGTAGCCATTCAGGCGATGGCTTCCCTGGCGGAGACTCGCGATAACGAAACGGGCAACCATATCCGCCGGACCCAGCACTACATAAAGGTTCTGGCGCAATACCTGCTTGATCATCCACGATTCAGTCACTTTCTCAACGAGCAGACGATCGAGTCGCTATTCAAGTCGGCACCGCTGCACGATATTGGCAAGGTCGGCATTCCCGACCATATCCTCCTCAAGCCAGGTCGTTACACCGAGCAAGAGTTCGAGATCATGAAAACCCATACGACCCTGGGGCGTGACGCCATCCAGCTTGCCGAGGACCGGCTTGGTTTTCGCGCCGACTTTCTCAACCTGGCCAAGGAGATTGCCTACAGTCACCAGGAAAAATGGGACGGCAGCGGCTATCCCCAAGGGCTGGCTGGCGACGACATTCCCATCAGCGCCCGGTTGATGGCGGTAGCCGATGTCTATGACGCGCTGATCAGCCGACGGGTCTATAAAGCCGGGATGCCCCACGCGCAAGCCGTCGAGATTATTCGTCAGGGGCGTGGTACGCACTTCGATCCGGACGTCTGCGATGCCTTCCTGTCCTGTGTTGAACAGTTCCAGGCCATTGCCGTGCGCTTCGCCGATACCGATCAGGACATGGCCGACAAGCTGGTTGCCCAGGAACGTCTCGGTCAGAAGCCCTGAACCCGCTCCTGCGAGCTCCCTTTGCCAGTGTTTTTTTCAGGTTTACGAGGATAGGTCATGGCTCGATTGCGCACCCTGCTTGAGCGCCTCGCGCTATTGCACAAACTGATCCTGGGGTTTTCGGCGCTGTTGGTGTTGGTGCTGGTGCTTGGCGCACAAAGCCTGCGGACCCAGCAATCGCTCAAGCAGGACATGCAAAACCTCTACCTGCAGGAACTGGTCGGCATGGAGCACGTGCAGGAAGCTCGGGTGCAATTGCCGCATATGATGCAAGCGCTGCAGCGTGCGGTAGGCACCGACAGCGCACAGTTGCGGGTCGAATCGCTGCAGCAGTTGGGGGAATTCCAGGACCGTCTGCAAAAGGCCTTGGCGCGCGCCAAAGTGACGCTCAGGCTCGCGGAGAACCTGGCGCGCCTGGCCGAGTTCGACCTGTTGCTTCAACGGTTGCAAAATTATGGCGAACAGGCGTCCCTGTTGATTAACCAGGGCAAGCAGACCCAGGCGCAGTCGCTGGTCAACAGCAACGAGTTCCAGCAGATTGCCCGGCAAGCCGACACCCTCCTGTACGCCATCGCCCAGATCAAGGAAGCCTCGATCCGTGACACGGCCAAGGATATTGCCGAATACGCCGAACGCAGTACCCGGCTGACCTACGTCCTGTTGTTCGGTGGCTTGTCTCTGGCGCTGCTGCTGTCCTGGCTGGTCAGCCAGTCGATTCGCAATCCGCTCAACCGGGTGCGGGTTGCGGTCGATCAGTTGGCCGCCGGACAACTCGATCAGCCGATTCCCCACACTGATCTGAACAATGAAACCGGCGACCTGGCGCGGGCCATCGCCAAATTGCAGACCGAGTCCCAACAACTGGAGCGTCAGCGCTGGATCAAGGCGCATACGGCCCAATTGCAGGTCGATCTGCAGCAGACCGAAACGCCCGCCGAACTGGCGCAGGTATTCCTGCAACACATGGCCGGCCTGCACGGAGTCTGCCAGGGGGTGCTGTACAGTGCCCAGGAAGACGGCGACCAGTTGCTGCTGATGGGACGCTATGCCACCGATGCCGAGCGACCACCGCAGGAGCAGATTCTCTTCGGCGATGGGCTGTTGGGACAGTGCGCGGTGGACCGTCAGCCGCGACAGTTTCAGGCGCCGCCCGAGTATTACCGGCGTCTGCACACACCGCTTGGCGAGACTGTGGCCAGTTGCATGCTGTTGCAACCGATCGTGCATGGTGCGCGGTTGCTTGGGGTACTGGAGCTTGCCGCACTGGCGCCGTTAGGCGAGCGCGAGATGCAGCTGTTGCATGAAGCCACCCCTCGCCTGGCTGCGGCCATGGCGATCATGGAGCGCAATCAGGCGGTGAAGTCGCTATTGGCAGAAACTCGTCGCCAGGCCAGTGAAGTCGCAGAACAGGCGTTGCAACTCAAGGAGCAGGCAAAGGTACTCGAGTCCCAGCAATCGGCGTTGCGTGCTACCGAGGCACAGCTGCGCGCAGTTCTCGACAGCAGCCCGGTGGCCATGGTGATCAGAGGTGCCGATGGCCGTCCGACCTACTGCAATCCGCAGTTCGAAAGCTTGTTCGGGGTCCGCTTCGCTGAACTTGAAGCGACGGACCCGGGGCAGTTCTGGGTTGACCCGCAGGCACACCAACGTTTCCTCGCCGCGGCAGCCCAGGGTACGGTGCTGAACTTCGAAGGCAGCCTGCAGTGCGCCGCCGGTGAACCCCTGGAAGTACTGGTTTCGGCGGTCACGCTCAAGCTGGGGGAGTTGGGCATCGGGGCCAACTGGTACTTTGACATCACCGAGCGCAAGACCGCCGAGGCCGAGGTGCAACGCGCACGCGAGGCGGCAGAAGAGGCGACTCGGGCCAAGAGCAACTTCCTGGCGACCATGAGCCACGAGATCCGCACACCGATGAATGCCATCATCGGCATGAGCCACTTGGCATTGCGCACCGATCTTGACCCGCGCCAGCGCAACTACATCGAAAAGGTCCATCGCTCGGCAGAGTATTTGTTGGTGATCATCAACGACATCCTCGATTTCTCAAGGATCGAGGCCGGCAAGCTGCATCTGGAGCACATTCCCTTTCACCTGGAGGACGTTCTTGAAGGCTTTGCCAGCATGATTGGCCTCAAAGCCGAGGACAAAGGCCTGGAATTGCTGTTCAGCATCGCTGCCAAACTGCCGACCGCGTTGATCGGCGACCCATTGCGCCTGGGCCAGGTGTTGGTCAACCTGGGCAACAATGCGACGAAATTCACCGAGCAGGGCGAGATCGTTCTCGGCGTAGAGCAGCGCGGCGGTGCAGGGGAGCAGGCGCAGTTACACTTCTGGGTGCGTGACAGCGGCATCGGCATGAGCAGCGAGCAATGCTCACGCCTGTTTCAGCCGTTCAGCCAGGCCGACAGCTCTACCACGCGCAAGTACGGCGGGACCGGGTTGGGCCTGGCCATCTCCCGACATCTGGTGGAGCTGATGGGCGGTAATATTTGGGTCGAGAGCGAGCCGGGTCAAGGCTCCGTTTTTCATTTCGAGGTGAGCCTGGGCGTGCAACGCGAAGGCCAGTTGCGGCGCATGGCGACCGCCGACGAATTGGTCGGCACCCGTGTGTTGGTGGTCGACGACAATGCCAGCGCCCGCGAGATTCTTTCCACCATGGCACGCAGTTTCGGCGTCCAGGTAGACGTCGCACACAGCGGAAAAGTGGCACTGAGCATGCTGCAGGAGGCCCAAACAAAGGCACGGCCCTATGATCTGGTGCTCATGGATTGGCGCATGCCGGGCATGGACGGTGTGGAGACGGTGCGGCAGATGCATGCAGCCAAAATGGTACAAACGCCTCAAGTGATCATGGTCACCGCGTTTGGTAACGAGGAGATGCGCTTAGAGGCCGACCGGCATGACATTCAATTGCCGATGGTGCTGACCAAGCCAGTCACTCCGTCGACTTTGCTTGAGTCGTTGTGCGCGATGCTCGGCAAGATCCCCCTCAGCGATACCCGGGCCAGCGCGCGGCTCGGCCAGAGCGCCAGCGTCATGGCCAGCCTGCGTGGCGCGCGACTGCTGCTGGTGGAGGACAATGACCTGAACCGGGAACTGGCGTGTGAACTGCTCGAGAGCGCCGGAATCGAGCTGTGTCTGGCCGTCCACGGAGCAGAGGCGCTCGAGCAACTGGAGCGAGACGCCGACTTCGACGGGGTGTTGATGGACTGCCAAATGCCGGTGATGGACGGCTACACCGCTACCGCCAGGATACGCGAGCAGCCACGCTGGGCGCAGCTGCCAGTGATCGCCATGACCGCCAATGCCATGGCCGGGGACCGCGAGCGGGCGCTAGCCTGCGGCATGAACGATCACATCTCCAAGCCGTTGAACATCGAAGACATGTTCGCCACTCTGGCCCGGTGGATACATCCGCGGGCGGGCCGTAGTGCACCCGCGACCGAAGTTTCACCGGTCACTGCAGTACCGACCACGGGCTTGCCCGGCAGCCTCCCTGGTATTGATCTGCAGGCGGGTCTTGCCACCTGCATGGGCAAAGTCGAACTGTACCTGCGCCTGCTGCGCAAGTTTCACGCCAGCCAGCAGGATTTCTCCACTGCGTTCCTCGCAGCCCAGGATGAAAGTGATCCTTCGGCAACGGCCAGACTGGCCCATACCTTGCGCGGTACAGCGGGCAACATCGGTGCCCTGGACGTGGCGCAGGCCGCAAGCGCCCTGGAGCAGGCGTGCCAGAGCGCAGCAGACGAGCAGGAACTGGCACAGCGACTGGAGCAAGTCGAACGCTGTCTGACACCGGTGCTGGAAGGATTGTCGGCGCTGAACGAACCGACCTCGTCTCTGGATTCATCTGCCACGCCACCTTTGGACAAAGAATGGCACACGCAATTGGCCCACGTCCGATACCTGCTGGCCGAGAGTGACACCGAGGTGCTGACTGCCTTGCACAAACTGCAGGGGCTGGCGTCAGGCCCTCGGGTGGTCGAGCAGTTGCATCGGGTTGTCCAGCAAGCCGAGAGCTTCGATTTCGATCAGGCACTGGAATTACTGGAAACGCTGTCCTGATCCTCCAGCCGGCGAAACAGGCATATAGCCGGGCTGATTGGCAAGACTGATCTGCCAGCGCTGGTTGGCCAGGTGCTGCAATGTGCATAGCACCTGGCCCGCCGGTTTCAGTTCAACAGGGCCAAGCTCAAGCTTGCGCCACACCCACTTCAGCTGAGGTCGAGGCGTTGCTGCGCACAGCCTGATACAGCAGGCTGGACACCATGAACCCGATAACGGCCAATACACTCATCAGACTGAACACGTAGTTGTAGCCCTGCTGTCCAGGGAAATGGTCGAGTATCGCGCCGTAGATCACGTAAGCGAACATGCCCGGTGCATAGCCGATCAGACAACCGATACCGAACGCCGAGCCAGTGATGTGCTGAGGGATGCCCACTTCACCCATGGGTGCCCAGAACACGCCGCGCATGGAAAAGACAATCAGCGCGAAGGACAGGGTGGCGGCCATGCCCGCGTAGATGAAGCTCGGGCTCTTGGGGATCAGCAGGATCACGCCCATCAGCGGCAGCAAGGCCAGGAACGCCCATTTCAGGTAACGACTGGTGCTCTTGAACTGCTTGTCGGCGATAAAGCCTCCGGCCGGGCCGCCGAGGATCTTGAGGAAATACTGATTGATGATGCCGTAGGCGCCTACCAGTGCCACCGGCAGCCCATACATCTCTTTGAGGTAGGGAATGAAATAGGTCAAGCCGCAGTAGACGATGTAAACCATGAACACGTTGAGGCTGACCAGCCAGATGCCCGGCACCTTGACCGCCTCGAGCAGGTTCGCCAAACCGTTCTTCGGCTTGGCAGCCGACTGTGCGGTGCCGCTCTTGAGCAGGATCCAGGTCAGGATTCCGGCCAGAATGTCGATGACCGAGTAAAACGCAATCGCCGACTTCAGCCCGGCTTCCCCGGAACCCATGGCGACGAAGACACCCAGCGCAGAGAAGGCGACCAGGGTATCAATGACACCACGGCCACCTTCCAATAGACCGAACAGCCGGCCTTGCTCCTTGTCGTCGCCGAGATTGCGGATGGCCTTGAGCAGCGATGGCCAGAAGAGGCAGTCGGCGCAGACCGCCAACAGGCAAAATACAATCAGCAGGCTGTTGAAGGGCGGGAAGGTCGCCAGGTAGAGCCCCAGGCTGCCGGTGCCGAGCAGGCCCAGAGGAATCAGTTTTCGTGTATCGAAACGGTCCGCCAGCATGCCGCCCACGACGAACAGCGCAGTGGCGATGATGGCATTGGCGCTGAGCAGCAAGCCGATTTGCGTGTGGCTCAGGCCCATGAATTCCTGCATGGGCACATAAAAGGCATCCTTGAGGTTTGCCAGCTTGTAGATGGTGCCGCCACCGAGGATGAGAATCAGGAATCTGAGCCATTTGGCCTTGTCACGAGTTGTCATTTTTGTACTCCAGGCGAATTGGTAATCACTGTTGCGTGTCAGGTCAATGCGTCGAAGGGTTGGCCAGGGTCAATTCGGCCAGAGTTCGAAACTCCGCCAGCAGACTTCTTACGTAAGCGACCTGGTTGTTCGCCCAGCGGTGTTCGTCAGCCAGCATTCGCTCCAGCGAGTAACCCGATGGCAGCGGCGTATCACTCATTTCCCGGTAAGCGATAAAAGGGTCGGCAGCTTCATCGGTCTGCCGGAACGCCGGAGCCACGTAGTGATTTTCCTGTTCGAGGATGAACGCGATCACTTGCGGGGTTGTTTCACCGAGCATCAACAGTTCGAACAACATGCGCGCGTTGGGCAGGTCATCTTCGGCGCAACCTTGCTGCACGCCGTAATGGCCGAAGCCATTGAGTTCGGGGACGATGCGCACGCCCTTCAGGTGGGTCTGGCGAATGTGCGGCGCTAGTGTACGAAGGGCCTGCAGGGGCTGCTCGCAGGCATTGATCATGTTGCCGAAGTCGAACAAGGCATGCAGGCGAGGGTGATTGAGACGGTTGAGCAGTTGCGCGATCTCGGCGCTCTTGAGTTCCTCGTGCTGTTCGAAATCGAAGTACAGGTCATGCTCGTCAGCTTGCCGGGCAAGGTAATGCAGGTCGGATTCGATCACGTCCATGACCCGCGACAGCGCACCTTCGTAGCGCGAGTAGACGCGGATGTTGCGGGTGCCCACGGCCTTGGCAATGGCGATCACTTGATCGACGTCCTGTTTGCGCGTGCTGCTGATTTCCAGGTGCACATCCAGTTCGAGCCCGCGGGCCTTGTCGGCAAACGCCTGGAGTTGCCCGGCAGTCATCTGGCTCAAGCTGTTTTCCTCGCCGTCGAGCAAATGCAGGCTCAGACCCTGCAGTTCGTGGCGATAGGCGAAGTCCAACAGGTCGGCCGGCTTGACGCGACCGTGGGTGAGGTTGGTCAGCAGGGGATAGGCATGGGCAAACAGGCGCAGTTGGCCCAGGCGGTCGAGCAGCTGGCGAGCCAGCGCTTGAGTCAGTACTGGCGGTGCGTCGGTCTCGACAACCTTGTGGCTGAGCAAGGCATTGAAACGTTCCTGGATCTTATTGTTCATTCGAGTCGTTCCTGGTTCAGACGCCGGGTCTGCCGGCGCAGCCTTTATCGCGCCAGCCGGGAACTCTCGATAGATCCATTATCAGTTAAATCATAAGACCACTTGCCTTGCTCAAGTGGCCTTTTGCAGATAGCCCATGTTGCTCAAGGCTTGGGCAAGTGCCTCGACTCGCTCCCTGGCCTGATCTTCAGGTGTGCTGGCAAAACCGATCAGCAGCGCGGGCGGCAGGACATGTTCGAGGCAGTAGTCGCTCAAGGCATAGGTGTGAATATTGTGTTGGGCCAGTTCCCTGGCGATGGCGGCGTCATCCAGATGCGCCGGCAGCCAGGCGATCAAGTGCATGCCAGCGTCCACCGCAGTGACCTTGAAGAAACCGTTCAGGCGCTGCTGCAGTTGTTCGACCAAGGCTTGCTGACGAGCCGTATACAGCGCACGCATGCGCCGTATATGGCCGATGAAGTGGCCTTCGTCCATGAAGTCCGCCGTCACGGCCTGCAGCAGTGTGGGAGGGCTGCGATCCATGACCGCACGCAGGGTGCAGAAAGGTTCGATCAGGGCCTGCGGCAGTATCACGTAACCCAGTCGCAGCGAAGGGAAGAGCACTTTGCTGAACGTTCCGACGTAGATCACCCTGGCCCCTTGGTCCATGGCATAGAGCGCAGGCAGGAGACGGCCGTTGTAGCGAAACTCACTGTCGCAGTCGTCCTCGATGATCCAGCTCTGGTTGCGGGCAGCCCAATCGATGAGGGCCTGGCGTCGGGCGGAACTCATGGTGATGCCCAAGGGATGCTGGCGCGAAGGTGTGGTAAACGCCAGGCGGGCTTCGGGACACCGGGCCAGGCCTTGCTCGACATCAATACCCTGATCGTCGATGCGCAACGGTACCACCTGACCACCCTGGGCCTGGAAGGCGATGCGCGCCGCGATATGCCCCGGGTCCTCCATCCACACGCTGTCCTGTGGATTGAGCAGCAGCATGCCCAGCAGGTTAAAGGCTTGCTGGGCGCCGGAGACGATCACCACCTGCCCGGCACTGCAGTCGATGCCACGGGCATCAAAGACGTACTCGGCAATGGCCTGGCGCAGGCTCTGCAAGCCTTGCAGTTCGCCATAGCCAAGCAGGGCCTTGGTCGGTTTATGCAGGTGGCGGTTCATCAGGCGCTTCCACACCGCTTGCGGGAATGCGTCGTAGGCGCTGTGGCTGGGCAGGAACGAGGTCGGTGTCTGCGCAGCCCAGCTTTCATAGGAAACGCCCTGAAAGTGACTGCTGCGCAGAGACAGCATGGAGTGGCTCAGGTCAGACAGCCGAGGAGGCGGGGGCTGCGGCTGATCGTCGGCACTACCGCGGTTCTCCCACTCGTTGCCGACATAGGTGCCGGCCCCGGTACGCGAGGTCAGAAAACCTTCGGCAATCAGTTGATCGAATGCATTGAGAATGGTGATTCGCGAAAGCTTCAGCTCGTTGCTCAAGGTCCGGGTCGATGGCAGGCGCACGCCGCCTTGAATCCTTCCACTGAGAATCTGTTTGCGAATCTGCAAGTAGAGTTGGCGGTACAAGGGAATCGCGCTGGCAGGATCCAGTTCGATACCTGACAACAGCAAACCTGCGGAGGATTTCATGATTCGTACGTCTTGCCGGATTGTGGTTTTGACCTGGAGCATTGTCAGGCAACTGGGTACGAAAGGGTATCGAGAGCCGCTGGATAAGTCATCTACCGCTGGCATTGCCCATCGCACTGTCGATTTCACGGTCTCTCGTTCGACTATCCATCAGGGCGCGCCCCCCTGCTGATCGCTGCGATCCCGGGCGCTGCCGGCGTGCTCATCGCCCGCTATGTGCGCAGCGGTGAGGTGCGCACAGGAAGCGTTGCGGGCTAGCCGGCACCCAGCATTTCGCGCATCCGGTACCACAACATGCCCAGGGCCAGCAGTGGTGAACGCAGTGCCCGGCCGCCGGGGAACGTCATGTGTGGCACGCCGCTGAACACGTCGAAGCCTTTGCTGTGACCGGCGTGGATCGCTTCGCCCAACAGTTTGGCGCACCAATGGGTGACGTTCAGACCGTGGCCGGAGTAGCCCTGGGCGTAGTACACGTTGGGGTGCTGGCTCAAGCGCCCGACCTGGGGGAAACGATTGGCAGAGATACCGATCATGCCGCCCCATTGGTAGTCGATGCGCGCATTCGCCAGTTGCGGGAATACCTTGAGCATCTGCGGGCGCATGTAGGCGGCGATGTCCGCCGGGTCGCGGCCGGAGTAGTGGCAGGCGCCACCGAACAACAAGCGCCGGTCCGCCGAGAGCCGATAGTAATCCAGGCCGACTTTCTGGTCGCACAGCGCAACGTTGTGCGGAATGAGTTGCGCGGCAGACTCCTCGGACAGCGGTTCGGTGGCGATGATGTAGCTGCCGGCCGGCAGCACCTTGCCACTGAGTCTGGGTTCGAGCTCCTCCAGATGGGCGTTGCAGGCCAGGACCAAGCTGCCGGCGCGCACGGTGCCACCGGCACAGCGTACCTGCACCGTGCTGCCATGGACCAACTCCAGCACCGGGCTTTGCTCGAAGATCTGTACACCAAGGGACTGCGCGAGCTTCGCTTCGCCGAGCACCAGGTTCAGCGGGTGCAAGTGCCCCGAACCCATGTCCACCAGGCCACCGGCATACACAGCGGAGTTCACCACCTGCTCGCGGATCTGTCCCGCTTCAACCAGGCGGGTTTCATGGGCGTAGCCTGATTCGAGCAGTTGTGCGTGTTCGGCCTTCAGCCCGGCAAAATGCGCCGGTGTATTGGCCAGCTCGCAAAAACCCCAGCGCAGGTCGCAATCGATCCCGTGTTCGCGGATGCGCTCGCCCACCAGTTGCACCGATTCGATGCCGGCGCGCTCAAGGTAACGCACGCCTTCGGTGCCAACATGCTTGGCAAAACCACTGACGTCATGACCAATGCCGCGAATCAACTGGCCGCCGTTGCGCCCGCTGGCGCCCCAGCCAATTCGCCGGGCTTCCAGCAGCACTACCGAGAGCCCGCGCTGGGCCAGTTCGATGGCGGTGTTGACGCCGGTGAAGCCACCGCCGATCACGCAGACATCTGCCTCAAGGTCCGAGGCCAGGGCAGGGCGTGGTGCCATGCCTTTGGCCGATGCAGCGTAATAGGACTGGGTGTGTTCGTTGGTGTACTGATTCATTTGTTGGACTTCACTTTGCTCCACGAACGGGTCATCAGACGCATGATCGACTGGGGCGGGGTGGTGGAAATGTAGAGCTTGTCGAGGACTTCCTGAGGCGGGTAGACCTCGGGATTATTGACCAGCTCAGGGTCCATGTATTGCTTGGCTGCCGGGTTCGGGTTGGCGTAGCCCACCGCCGCGCTGACCTTGGCAATCACTTGCGGGTCCAGCAGGTAGTTGATGAAGGCGTGCGCTTCTTTCGGATTGCTGGCGTCGGAAGGAACGGCCAGCAGGTCGAACCACAGGTTGGCGCCTTCCTTGGGAATGGAGTAGGCGATGTTCACGCCGTTATTGGCTTCCTTGGCGCGGTTGGCGGCCTGGAACACGTCGCCGGAATAACCGAAGGCCACGCAGATGTCGCCGTTGGCCAGGTCCGACACGTACTTGGATGAGTGGAAGTAGGTGATGTAAGGGCGGATGGTCAGCAGCTTGGCCTCGGCCTTTTTGTAGTCTTCGGGGCTTTCGCTGCGTGGGTCCATGCCCATGTAGTTGAGGATCGCCGGGTAGACTTCGTCCGCCGAGTCCATCATCGAAACGCCACACTGGCTGAGCTTCTTCAGGTTCTCAGGTTCAAACAGCACGGCCCAGGAGTCGATGCGGTCGATGCCCAGTACCTGCTTGACCTTGTCGACGTTGTAGCCGATGCCGTTGGTGCCCCACAGGTACGGCACCGAGTGCTCGTTACCCGGATCGTTTTTCTCCAGCAGGGCCAGCAGTTTCGGGTCGAGGTTCTTGAAGTTCGGCAGTTGCTCGCGATCGAGCTTGAGGAACGCGCCGGCCTTCA
Source organism: Pseudomonas sp. GW821-FHT09H03 (assembly GCF_059415945.1). NCBI lineage: Bacteria > Pseudomonadati > Pseudomonadota > Gammaproteobacteria > Pseudomonadales > Pseudomonadaceae > Pseudomonas > Pseudomonas sp. GW821-FHT09H03. The sequence continues at coordinate 199,535 of NZ_JBWKOF010000004.1, forward strand.
CCTGACGGGCGAGGAAGTGGTTGGAAGGCACCACTACGTCATAGCCGGTGCGACCGGCGAGCAGTTTGCCTTCCAGGGTTTCGTTGGAGTCGAAGACGTCGTAGATCACCTTGATCCCGGTCTTGGCCTGGAAGTCGGCGAGGGTGGTTTCGCCGATGTAGTCGGTCCAGTTGTAGACGCTGACTGTTGGCTGAGCCTGGGCACCGGCGCTGAACAGCGCGGCCAGTGCGATCGGGAACATGGTTTTCAATAGACGCATATCGACACCTCTTGGAGTTATTGGCTTTTTCAGGTGATTCTTTGGCGTTGGGGCGACCGCCTTCGCGAGCAAGCTCGCTCCCTCAGGGGAATGTATTCCAGATGTGGGAGCGGGCTTGCTCGCGAAGAGGCCAGATCAGTCACCACTTATGTTGAATGGCACACCGCATTCGCGAGCAAGCCCGCTCCCACAGGGGAACGCGGACTCATGGGGAGCATTGTTTTTTAAACGCTCAGCATCAGGAACTCCCGCTCCCACGAACTGATCACCCGCTTGAAGTTCTCGTGCTCGGCGCGCTTGACCGCGACGTAGCCGCGCACGAACTTGTCGCCCAGATAACGGCCGATGGTTTCGCACTCTTCCATGCGGGTCAGGGCGTCTTCGATGGTGATCGGCAAGCGCAGGTTGCGGCGCTCATAGGCACGACCCTGAACGGCTGCGCTTGGCTCGATGCGTTCGACCATGCCCAGGTAACCGCACAACAGACTGGCGGCGATCGCCAGGTACGGGTTGGCGTCGGCCCCCGGCAAACGGTTTTCCACGCGCATGGCATCGGGGCTCGAAGTCGGTACACGCAGGCCGACGGTACGGTTCTCTTCACCCCACTCGACGTTGACCGGTGCCGAGGTGTCCGGCAGGAAACGGCGGAACGAATTGACGTTCGGCGCGAACATCGGCAGCAGTTTCGGGATGTACTTCTGCAAGCCGCCAATGTGGTGCAGGAACAGTTCGCTCATGTTGCCATCGGCATCGGCGAAAATCGGCTTGCCGGTGGCAATCTCGACCACGCTCTGGTGAATGTGCATCGCGCTGCCCGGCTCATCGCCCACCGGCTTGGCCATGAAGGTCGCCGCGACGTTGTGCTTGAGCGCCGCCTCACGCATGGTGCGTTTGAATACGGTGATCTGGTCGGCGAGGTCCAGGGCATCGCCGTGACGGAAGTTGATTTCCATCTGCGCCGGGCCGTCTTCGTGGATCAGCGTGTCGAGGTCCAGGCCCTGCAGTTCGCACCAGTCATAGACGTCTTCGAACAGCGGATCGAATTCGTTGGCGGCATCGATGGAGAACGACTGACGACCGCTTTCCGCACGACCCGAACGACCCAGCGGTGCCTTGAGCGGCAAGTCCGGATCTTCGCAGCGCTGGGTCAGGTAGAACTCCATTTCCGGCGCGACAATCGGCTTCCAGCCTTTGTCGGTGTACAGCTGCAGCACTTTCTTGAGCACGTTGCGCGGCGACAGTTCGATCGGGTTGCCGAACTTGTCGAACGTGTCGTGGATGACGATGGCCGTCGGTTCGATCGCCCATGGCACTACGTAGACGGCGTCGGACACCGGCTTACAGACCATGTCGATGTCAGCCGGATCGAGCAGGTCGTAGTAGATGTCGTCGTCGACAAAGTCCCCGGTTACCGTTTGCAACAACACACTTTCCGGCAGGCGCATGCCTCGCTCATGCAGGAACTTGTTGGTGGGTGCGATTTTGCCGCGTGCAATGCCGGTCAGATCGCTGACGACGCACTCGACTTCGGTAATCTTGTGATCTTTCAGCCATGTGAACAGCTGATCGAAAGGGGCATTCATAAAGACCTCGTTATTGGTTTTATTAACGCCAGGGCAAGCCGATTTCATCTTTCAGGCACTTCCCCTGTAGCGCGTTGACGACTATCTTGGGCGAGCCTTGCCGTTCCATCTATCCACTTTATCCAGCACAAAGCGCACCAAAAGAGTGCGCAGGGTCACCCATGACAACCTGCAACTCGCTACAGGTCCAAGCGTTCAACACCGCCGATGTCGCCGAGCAGATCCGCGCCACGCCGGGTTGGGTGCAGCATTACCAGCAGATGTCGCCGGGGCATTTCGCCGGCCAGATTCGCTATCTGGACCTGCAGGGCGTGGAGATTTACGAAGAGTCCATGAACACCCGGGTCGAACAGAATTTCAGCGCGCCCCAAGGTTCGTTGGCGTTCTGTTTCGACCGCAGCGACAACGCGCTCTACCTGCTCAATGGCGAAAGCCGAAATATATGGATCACCCCGGAGAACTATCAGGAAATTGCCGTGGTGTTCGGCCCGCAGTTCGTGCAACGGCACAGCCTGGACATGGCCAGGCTCGAAGGCTTGTTCCTGGCGCCGCTCAACTCCCGGCAGAATGCCTTGTTCAGTCGCTGGCTCAGCGGCACCCTTACGCGCCTGTCGCAGACCTTCGACCCGCCGAGCCGCGAAGCCCTGACCGAGCAGTTGCTGGAAGACTGCCTGTTCATCCTCGATAACGCCTGCGTGTGTCTCGACCAGGGCGCGTTGCAGCGCCGGGCGGGGGAGCGGGCGATCATGAAACGGGTAGGGGAATGGGCCGCGGATACTCCGGAAGAACACCTTAACCTGCTGGAACTGTCCCAGATTGCCGGGGTTTCACTGCGCCAGTTGCAGCATGCCTTCAAGACCTACACCGGCATGGCCCCGACCCAATGGCTGCGCCTGCGCCGACTGAACAGCGCCCGCCGCGAGTTGCTCAGTTGCACGCCGACGCAAACCACTGTGGCCGAAGTGGCGATGAACTGGTCGTTCTGGCATTTGGGACGGTTTTCCAGCAGCTACCGTGCGTTGTTCAAGGAATTGCCGAGTGACACCCTTAAACGCGCGAGCACCGTGCAAACGAGCAGACGGGGGCGGCGCTAGAAGGCTCGCGGGGTCATCATGCAGATCACTACCGCGTCCACTTCCCGAACCATGAAGAGGACCGCAATCCCCCTGTAGGAGCGAGCCTGCTCGCGAAGATCGTCAACGATGGTGCGTACTTACTGAATGTTAAAGTATATCTGTTCCTGAGAGATCGTTGTCAATAATTGATTGACGCATCGATTTTTTGATCATATCAATGCGCAAGGATGATCAATAATTTCTGGGTAGCTCAGGCAGTGCTACAGACAAAAGTTGATAATTTTGTCTGTAAACCAGTTTCTTTATGTGCTGCCGAATGGTATCCGCACGCTCCTGGTATTTTTTCGCGATATTTATAATATCTGAAGGTGCATCCAGTTGCGTGTCTGGGAGCTTCCCACTAGCAAGTGAGTTTATCGAGCTCATAATATTATTGTAGCCTTTGCCTTTGACGCCAGCTAGCGTGTAGAAACTTCTGACAGCTTTGTTTTGTGATTTAACAGAGTCTTCGAAGATTCGCAAAGACATTGGTAGTTGTTTTGTGTCAAAGCTGTTGTGGGCAATCACGGCGTTCATTGCGCGGGCTTTAAGGTTGGATTCGATTGGATTGTAATTGCGCTCTTTGTCGAGCATGAAGAGTTTGACTAAGTCACGCTCTTTTCGCGATATTCCCCTTTCTGCACGGTTGGTTTTTGCTACCGCTCGTTTCACTATTTTGTTTGGTGTATTCGGATTGACCAGCCAGTTGGAGGTGTGGCCGCACTGGAAAGTTTGTTTTATAATTCCTGTCCTCTTAGAAAATATATATTGTGTCACTGCCCCATTTGGATCAATTCGGTTTATAGGATCTCCCAAGCAGTATGTATACGAATTCAAACCTCCTTCCCCAAACGGACTAATACGATCTGGACTATTAAATCGCATCAACACCGGATTAAAAGCCCGATAGCCATTACCCAACAAATAATGTCCGGTCACCGGATCTGGCCGTTCGCCATTGAATCCCAGCAAACTGAGCAAGCCACTCATAGCAGACGGATACCCATACGGGCAGTAGGTGATGGCTCGTCGTTCGGTGTCTTTGTTGAGCGTTTGCAGCACCGAACGTTGCAGGTCGGTGGCCAACAAGGTGGTGTCGCGCGTGTTGCGGTCGTGCTTTTGCTGCGCCAACAGGAAATTATCGTGCTGGACGATGGAATATCCTGTAGCACCCTGTGTCTCGGTGGCCAGTCGCGTTGAATTGTAAAAACGATGACGTTTCGAGCTGTCTGAATTGAGACTGGCCAGTTTATCCAGCGCGTCGTAGGTGTATTGGATGAGCAGCTCTGGTTTGGTCATTGGGTGCTCCGAACTTTCAGGTCTGGGAGGGACCGAGTATCAACCGGATTGGCAGCGCTGGGTACTAGCAGAACTGATAGTCCAGAATTCCTGTAGGCTCCATCCTAATCGCGAAGCGAGTTAACGATGAAGCGTACTTACTAATAGAAAAATAGATCTGTCACAAGATCCGTCACCTTTTCGGCCTGAATGACCGCGCCAATCCAGCTATTTCAATGGTAGGTTGGTGCAGTAATTTGTTGTTTATTTCATCACCCAGATGAGAAGATCAGCGACCGCTTGGAAGTAAATCCAGCGCAATAGTGTTAAATACATTGATTTCCCGTTGATGTAGCCTGTCGTTGGCATGCCGTATAAAATATAGTCGCGCCTGATATTTTTTCGCAAATCCCAGGATGTCTGAAGTCACCTCCATTGATGTGCCATCTGCCCGTTGCCGAGCAAGACTGTCTATTCTGTCTCCCACAAAAGAGTTATTACGTGCGCCACGAGCTTCAATTAAATTGTAGAAGCGTTTGGCTGTCTGATTTTGCTCAATAACGGAAGTGGCTAACTCTTTTGGAATGTTTGGTTGTTGTGATGCGACATTTACGCTGGTTGCGGGGCGTGGCAGGTCAGGCATCGTCTCGACGAGAAAATTGAAATTCTGGTCCTTGTCATTGCGAAAAATTTTCTCCATCTTGCGTTTGTTTTTCACTATTTCTTTACTTATACGGTTTCCTTTTTTTGTGAACTTTATCGCCCTGCTATTCGAAACGCTCGGCTTTACCTGCCAATTGTAGACGCGTCCATCCGCAAAAGTTTGTTGTAGGACTCGCGATTGTTTCAAAAATAAATAACTCGCCTCACCATTTGGATCAATTCGGTTTATAGGGTCACCCTCGCAATATGCATACGAATTCAATCCACCCTTCCCAAACGGACTGAAACTGTCCGGACTATTAAATCGCATCAACACCGGATTAAACGCCCGATAGCCATTACCCAGCAAATAATGTCCGGTCACCGGGTCTGGCCGTTCGCCATTGAACCCCAGCAAACTGAGCAAGCCACTCATAGCAGACGGATACCCATACGGGCAGTAGGTGATGGCTCGTCGTTCGGTGTCTTTGTTGAGCGTTTGCAGCACCGAACGTTGCAGGTCGGTGGCCAACAAGGTGGTGTCGCGCGTGTTGCGGTCGTGCTTTTGCTGTGCCAACAGGAAGTTATCGTGCTGGACGATGGAATATCCAATAGCACCCTGTGTCTCGGTGGCCAGTCGCGTTGAATTGTAAAAATGATGACGTTTCGAGCTGTCTGAATTGAGACTGGCCAGTTTATCCAGCGCGTCGTAGGTGTATTGGATGAGCAGCTCTGGTTTGGTCATTGGGCGCACCGAACTTTCAGGTCTGGGAGGGATCGAGTATCAGCTGGATTGGCGTGGCTGGGTACTAGCAGAACTGATAGTCCAGAACTCCTGTAGGAGCGAGCCTGCTCGCGATGGACGTCAACGATAACTCGGGTTTCCTGAATACCCGTGGCACCCTCAGGTTTTTCGCGAGCAGGCTCGCTCCTACAGAGAATGTTTTGATCTAAAAGCCCCGGCAGCCCAGGGCAACAGGGCGCTGGTGACCGTGACATTGGCGGCCGCGAGCATATGTACGATGACGGAGCGATTCATGGTCCGCAGGGGGATATACCGCGGCCGATTCTGCGTGGACGCTGGCCTACGCAGGCTTCGATGTGCCAACGCCGTTTCTGGCGTGGCATGTGCCGTAGATCAGTCGAGACCCGCAAACACTGAAATCGCCGAGACTGGTATTGTTGGCGCAAAAGGCCGACCGGAAACCGGATGCCGGTTGAGAGCTGAACTACAATCTGTCCATGTGAACCACGCCCCTCTGGAGGTCATCATGAACAGGCTTTCGCCACTCGGTCTTTGCGTTGCATTGTCGCTTTTCAGTGCCCCGGGTTGGGCTGCGACGGTGGTGCCGTTGAAAGGCCAGAGTTCCCAGCAAACCCAGGCAGACATGAACGAATGCAACAGCATTGCCGCCAGCCAGAGCGCGTCGACTACCTCGTCGACTTCCGGTGGCAGGGTCAAGGGTGCTGCCGTAGGTGCCGCCGCCGGCGCAACTGCAGCACAGGTGCGTGGCAATCAACATGACGATGCCTATGACCGCGTTGACGATGATGTTAAACAGGACTATCGGCAGGACCGCGCCAAGGAAACCGCAGCAGCCGGTGTCGTGGTCGGCGGATCGCGTCAACGCCAGGATCGCCGGGAGCAGGAGAAAACCTCGGCGGCGAACACCACCACGGCCTATAACAGTTGCTTGCAGGGCAAGGGATATCAGATCAATCCTTGAGCCTTTGCCACGGTGGCCTACCAATGCCGCGGCAATACCGACAGGCCACCGGTTAGACCCTTCTACCGCCGCACCCTGAAGAAACTACCTAGAGCACTAGGGCAATCGCCGTATTCGACGGTGATTGCCTCAATAGCCAGCCCCCGGGCTCTGACATAGGCTTCCTATAGAGAACGCCCAACTGCCGGAGTCGCTATGCGTTTGTTTGAATTGATCACGTTTACCGTACGTGTGCGTACGGTTGCCGAGGCACTGGTGCGCATCGAAGCCGCGCTCAAAGGTCCGCAGGTCGGTGGCGTGTTGATGGGCTGCTGGGCCTCGGAGATTGGCCAGTTGAATCAGATCGCTGTGCTGCGCGGTTTTGCCGATGAACAGCAAAGGCAAGCCGAACGCGAGCGCTTCCTGTTGGACGGCGGCGGCTTTGGTGCCAACGAACTCATCACCGATCTGCGTATCGAAAACTACAGCCTGTTTCCCTTCCTCGAGCCCCTGGCTGCTGGCCAGCACGGGCCATTTTACGAAATGCGCGTGTACGACCTGGTCAGCAGCGGCTTGCAGCCCACGCTCGATGGTTGGCGCAGAGCCATTGAAGCGCGAACCGCCGAGCAGTACTCGCCGGTGTACGCAGCTTTCTACGCCACCGACGGTTGCCTGCCGCGCTACCTGCATATCTGGCCGTGGAAGACCCTTGAGCAGCGCCTGCAAGTGCGCACCCAGGCAGTCATCGACGGTGTCTGGCCGCCGGAGAATTCCGGCCCGCAGCTGCGTGACATGCGCTCGACAATTTACCTGCCTGCGACGTTCTCTGCGCTGCAGTGACTTCAGTAGACAGCGCGGGTAGACGGGAGCAGGATGGTCAAAATCCCCAGCAGCGGCAAAAACGAGCAGAGCGTGTACACGTACTCGATGCCGTGGATGTCCGCCAAGTACCCCAGCAGCGCAGCGCCAATGCCGCCGAAGCCGAACATCAGGCCGAAAAATACCCCGGCGATCATGCCGACGTTGCCGGGGACCAGTTCCTGGGCAAAGACCACGATGGCCGAAAAAGCCGAGGCGAGGATGAAGCCGATGATGATGCTCAGTGCGGCGGTCCAGAACAGGTCGACGTAGGGCAGGGCGAGGGTGAAGGGCGCTGCACCGAGTATGGAAAACCAGATGACCTGCTTGCGGCCGATCCGGTCGCCGATCGGGCCACCGAAGAAAGTGCCCGCCGCGACCGCACCGAGAAACAGGAACAGGTACAGCTGCGAGCTGGCGACCGACAGGTCGAACTTCTCGATCAGATAGAAGGTGAAGTAGCTGGTAAAGTTGGCCATGTAGAAGTATTTGGAAAACACCAACATCGCCAGTACCACAAGGGCAAAGGTCACCCGTCTCCTGGACAGGCCATGGGTCGCCTTGGCGCCTTGCTTGAGCTTGAACAGGTCCAGATGTTTACGATACCAGCGGCTCAGTCCGTACAGCACGAGAATGGCGAACACTGCGAACAGACCGAACCAGGCGACGTTGCCCTGGCCGTAGGGAATGATGATCGCCGCGGCCAGCAGCGGGCCCAAGGCACTGCCGGCGTTGCCGCCCACCTGGAAAGTCGACTGTGCCAGACCGTAGCGTCCGCCTGATGCCAGCCGGGCGACTCGCGACGTCTCCGGGTGGAAGGTCGAGGAGCCAATGCCCACCAGCGCTGCCGCCACGAGAATGGCCGCAAAACTGCCGACCAGCGACAACATCACAATACCAATCAGGGTGCACACCATCCCCGCTGGCAGCAACCAAGGCTTGGGATGGCGATCGGTGTAGAAACCGATCCAGGGTTGCAGCAGTGACGCGGTCAGTTGAAAGGTCAGGGTGATCAGGCCAACCTGAGTGAAGGTCAGGCCGTAATTAACCTTGAGCATCGGGTAAATCGACGGTAATACGGCCTGGATCAGGTCATTGATCAGGTGCGCCAGGGCACAGGCGCCGATCACGCGCATGACCAGCGGGCTGGCCTGGCTGGAAACCGAGATGGTGGCGGTGGGAGACGCGGTAAGGCTGGTGGACATGGGCGAGCTTCCAGACAAAAAAGCGCAAATGCGCTGCCGTTTTTTCGGGGTTTGGCGCTATCCTAAGGGCCGAAGCTCTGCCCGTCTCGCGCAATTGAGGCGCTGACTATCGCAAAAAGGGCGAAATTATCATTCCGTTGAATAAACTTCTGGCTGATATCGACCAAGGCGACTGGAGTGTTCGTAGCAGTGCTACCGACTACCCGGAAGACTGGGTGATCCAGCCGCATTGCCATGAAAAACATCAACTGATCTACGCCATCGAGGGTGTGATGGTGGTGCACTCGGCGCTGAGCCAGTGGACGGTACCACCCAGCCGTGGCATCTGGATGCCCAGCGGGCATATTCACTCGATTCGCTGTGTCGGTGCGATCAAGATGCGCAGCGTATTTGTGCGTCCTGACGATTGCCTGGGTCTGCCCGCCGAACCGAAGGCGGTCAGAGTGTCCGCGCTGCTGAGCGAATTGATCAAGGTCTCGGTGGATTTCGCGACATCCTTCGCAGTGGATTCGCGGGAGGACCGGGTGATGCGCTTGATCCTGGACGAGTTGACGATCCTGCCGACCTTGCCACTGAACTTGCCACAGCCCACCGATCCGGCCATCAGAACCATCTGCGACGCGTTGCAGCGTAATCCCGGAGATGGTTCGACCCTGGCGCACTGGAGTTCACGACTCGGTGTCGACGAAAAAACCATCCAGCGCAGATTTCACCGGGAAACCGCCATGACCTTCGGCCAATGGCGCCAGCAGTCGCGCTTGTTGCTGGCCCTGGAGCGCATAGCGGTCGGGGAAAAGATCATCGACGTCGCCGGTGAACTCGGCTACGACAGCCCCAGTGCGTTCACGACGATGTTCAAGAAACAGTTCGGCAAGACACCCAGTGATTTTTTCAGGTAGTCAAAAGCCATTTTTCTGTAATGGAAGTATCGAAACACAAGGCGCGAACGGTTTCACCCGCCGCGCCTGGCGGTCATTTGCTGGCGTCCAGTACCACGCGATAACGCGCCTTGCCGCTGCGCAGATGATCGATGGCTTCGTTCACCCGGCTCATGGGGAACATCTCGACCTGCGGCAAAATCTGATGACGCGCGCAAAACTCGAGCATCTTCGCCGTGTTGGCCGGCGAGCCGACCGGTGAACCGGACAGGCTCTTCTGCCTTGGGATCAGTTCGAACACGCCCACCGGTATGGCGCTGGGCACGATGCCCACGAAGTGCAGGCGACCCTTGCCGCGCAGGGTGGCGAGCATGGCGGACCAGTCGAGGTCGGCGCTGGCAGTCACCAGGAGGAAATCGAGGGTGCCGGCAATGGATTTCAGGGCATTACTGTCGGTCGAGGCGATCACATTGTGCGCGCCCAGACGCCTGGCTTCGTCCTGCTTGTTCAACGACGAGGTGAAGGCGGTGACCTCGCAGCCCCAGGCGTTGAGCAAACGCAGGGCCAGGTGACCAAGCCCGCCGATGCCTACCACGCCGACCCGGTCGGTCGGTTTGACGTCGAACTCCACCAGCGGGTTGAACACCGTGGAACCTGCGCAAAACAGTGGGCCGGCCATGGCTGGATCGAGGCTGGCAGGTATCGGCAGCGCCCAGGCCCAGTGCGAACGCAAGCGATCGGCGAAGCCGCCGTTGCTGCCGATGATCGTCGGCTTGGCAGTGTTGCAAAGCTGATGGGAGCCTTCGATACAGGAGGAACAATGCATGCAGCTGCCCTTGTACCAGCCGATGCCCACCCGCTGGCCCGCCTTGAGGCCGCGTACCTGTGAGCCCGCCCGCACAATAGTGCCGACCACCTCGTGGCCGGGGATAAAGGGATATTTGCTGATGCCCCATTCGTTATCGATCATCGACTGATCGGAGTGGCACACGCCGCAGTATTCCACTGCAACTTCGACCTCTTCGTCGCCCAATGGGCCAGGGTCGTAGCTGTGTCGCTGCAACGGCCCGCCGGCCGCCGTTGCAGCCCAGCCGGTGAAAGTAGTGAGTTCGCAACTGTCGCTCATTGAACACCTCGGAATCAGGAGACAGGGGTTGCCCCCGGACGCTGCAGCGCAGCCTGAGAAGTGTAGCGGCACCGGGCGCTGTCGCCATCGCCATCCACCAGGCAAATAGGCAGGCATCGCCAATGTGCAATGAACTCCTGCCGGGCGCCTGCCTCTGAACATCAAGAGCGCCGATCAGCTTTCAGATTGCCAGCCAACCATCGTACTTGCCGCCGCAGCCGGGAGACGCCCCATGAGCAACTCTGCCACCCTGGAACAATTGCTCGAGCCATTTGCGTCCCGCCCTGTAGCGCGCACAGCAGCGGGTGATCTGCAGCGACTGATGCAGAAACTCATCGTGCACGGATTCAGTCACCTGCCTTTACCCGGCCACGGGCAGACCCTGGAGCGCTGGCGAACATTGGCGGCGGTGGCCGCTTGTGACCTGGCGCTGGCCAAAGTGTTTGAAGGGCATACCGATGCGCTGGCGATCATGGCCGAGCTTGAACCTGATGCAACGCCGGTGCCGGGGAGTTGGGGGATCTGGGCCGCCGAACCGCCATTCGCGCGGGTCAAAATCATTGGCCGCGAGGGCGATCAGCTGTACCTGCAGGGTAAAAAAGCCTGGTGTTCCGGCGCCCCATTGCTCGATCACGCGCTGGTAACCGTCTGGGACGAGCAGCACCAGCCGCAATTGGTCGCCGTTGCCTTGTCGCAACCGGCTATCCGCATGAGCGAAGAAGGCTGGCAGGCGGTCGGCATGGCCAGCAGTGCCAGCCTGGATGTGCATTTCGAACTGGCGCTGGCCCGTGGCGTCGGCATGCCCGGACAGTACCTGGATCGCCCGGGATTCTGGCAAGGCGGTGCCGGCATCGCTGCGTGCTGGTTCGGTGCGGCCTGCGCCCTGGCAGGCTACTTGCGTCAGCATTGCACCAAGCCACACCACGACGTGCATGCCCAGGCGCATCTCGGCACCGTGGATGCGGCGCTGGGTGCGGCGGCCGCTGCGCTGCGGGAAACGGCGCTGTGGATCGATGCCCATCCCCGCGACAGTGCCGAACTGCAGGTTCGACGTGTGCGGGCGCAGGTAGAAGCGGCGGTCAGTGTGGTACTCGAACATGTCGGACGGGCACTGGGGGCCACACCGTACTGCCGGGACAGTCACTTCGCCCGGCTCGCGGCAGACTTGCCTGTCTATTTGCGGCAGAGCCATGCAGAAAAGGATCTCGCCGAGTTGGGCAAACAGGTCGCGGCGCAACCGGTCGGGGAGTGGTTACTGTGAAAGCAGGGCAGTCATTGGCGGAAAATCTGATTCGCGGTCCGGGTACATCACTGGCGCAGTGGCAGTCCAGCCCGGCGCTTGCCCGGGTACCGATGATCAGCCATCGAACACTTGTGCCGCAGGGAAGTCGCCTGGTGGTTGTCGCCCCCCATCCGGACGATGAGATCCTCGGTTGCGCAGCAATTCTGGCCGGCATGCAGGGCCGGGAGGCCGACATCTTGATGATCGCAGTCACCGATGGCGAAGCCAGTCATCCAGGTTCGCGGCAATGGAGCCCGGCGCGCTTGCGTCAGCAGCGTCCGCTGGAAAGTGTCCATGCATTGCAGCGACTGGGCCTCGATACCCAGGCGCTGCACTGGCAGCGTCTGAGTGCGCCAGACAGCGCCGTGCCGGATCATGAAGATCATCTGGGGGCCCTGCTGATGGCACTGCTTGAACCGGGTGACCGGGTTGTCACGACCTGGCGTCACGACGGGCATTGCGACCATGAAGCCACGGGGCGGGCGACTGAGCGTGCCGCCAGGCAAAAGCAGGCCTGTCTGATTGAGGTACCGGTGTGGGCCTGGCATTGGGCACACCCGCAAGATCCGCGAATTCCCTGGGCACGAGCGCACAAGCTGATGCTGGACCCGCCGCTGTTGGCGCGAAAGCGTGAGGCGATTGCCGCCCATGTTTCGCAAGTCAACGCCGATGGCGACAATGGCGCGGTACTGAGCGACGACGCTATCGAACGACTGTTGCAGCCCTTTGAACTGGTATTTACATGAGCCTGTCGCCTGATTACTTCGAGCAGATGTTCCGTGCCAGTGACGACCCCTGGTCCTTTCGCACCCGTTGGTACGAGAAGCGTAAACGCGAGCTGACCCTGGCCAGCCTGCCGCGCCAACGCTACTCGCGGATTTACGAGCCCGCCTGCGCCAACGGCGAACTCAGCGCGTTGCTCGCGATGCGTTGTGAGAGTCTGCTGTGCCAGGAGCTCAACGCCAGGGCCGTGGGACTGGCCCGTGCCCGGTTGAGCGGGTACGCCCATGTCAGGGTCGAGCAGGCGCGCATCCCCGCCGATTGGCCAAACGGGCTGTTCGACCTGATCGTATTGAGTGAAATCGGTTATTTCCTCGACGCCGGCGAATGGACGCAGGTCATTGATAACACCCTGCGCAGTCTGGGCCCGGACGGTGGTGTACTGGCCTGTCACTGGTTGCAGCCGATCGAAGGGTGCTCCCAGGACGGTCGCCAGGTGCATGCACTGCTTGCCGAGCGGCTGCACCTGCATCGACTGATACGCCATGAAGAAGCCGGGTTTGTCCTCGAATACTGGAGCCGGCAGCCGGCCTCGATAGACCTCGACGAAACCTGCGACTGATCACTCGGCCAACGATTGCAGAAAATCGCCGAAGCCTTCGCGACAGCGACAATCCTTGCGCGCGCTGGTGATCACCCGGTTGGTCGCCGTCCACATGATGTTGGCGCCACTGCGCTCCAGGTCGGCAATCAGTTGCACGTCTTCGTGGGTGGGCAGGGCCCTGAAACCGCCAGCATCGAGATAGGCCGTGGAGGAGACGCCAAGGTTCGCGCCGTGAATATGCCGATGACCTTCGACAATCCGGTAATGGGCGTCGTAGCGCTCGCGTACCGCCAGTGGATGTTCCGACCAGTCGATGACCTGGACCAGACCACAGACCGCATCCACATTGAACTTGAGCTGATCGGCCAGCCACGAGCGCGGCACGATGCTGTCGGCGTCGGTGAAGGCCAGCCAGCGTGCGCCCGCGGCCAACAGATGTTCGGCACCATGGGCCCGTGATTGTCCGACGTTGCGATGGTTGCAGGTCAATGTCCTCACGCCGTAAGCCTGGGCAATCTGCAACGAGTTGTCGGTGCAGGCATCGAGCACGAGCAGCACCTGTACCTCTTCATTGCCCAGGCCTTCGTGAAGCGCGGCCACCAGCAGCGATTCGATGCAGTCATCGAGAAACGCTTCTTCGTTGTGCACCGGGACAATGACTCCGATCATTTGCGGCTCCCCATGACCCATGCATCAGTTACATGGCTTTGGGATGTCGACCGGAGCCCTTTCGCATTGGTTGCAACTTTTTGCGCACAGCCCCGGGGCTGACCATTGATCGCTAGTCACAGTGAAAAAAAGGAACCGCCGGTTCAGCACCTTGCCCTTATTCATATGCCAACCCGACTGAGGAGCAATGACCATGCGAGCAATGACCTATCACGGCGCCCATAAAGTCAAAGTCGACACTGTCCCCGATCCGGTCATCGAACAGGCTGACGACATCATCCTGCGCGTCACCGCCACGGCGATCTGCGGTTCGGACCTGCACCTGTATCGCGGCAAGATTCCCACCGTGGAGCACGGCGATATCTTTGGCCATGAGTTCATGGGCATCGTCGAAGAGACCGGCTCGGCGGTGACCCGGGTGCAACGCGGTGATCGTGTGGTCATTCCGTTCGTGATCGCCTGCGGCGAATGCTTCTTCTGCCAGCTGGAGCAGTACGCGGCCTGCGAAACCACCAACGATGGACGCGGTGCCAACCTCAACAAGAAATCCATCCCGTCGGGCGCTGCGCTGTTTGGCTACAGCCGCCTGTATGGCGGCGTACCCGGCGGCCAGGCTGAACTTGTGCGCGTGCCAAAAGCCAATACCGGGCCGTTCAAGGTGCCCGGCATTCTGGCGGACGAGAAAGTATTGTTTCTCTCCGATATTCTGCCGACGGCCTGGCAAGCGGTGCTCAATGCAGGCATTGGCCAGGGTTCCAGCCTGGCAATCTACGGCGCCGGACCGGTAGGCCTGCTTTGCGCGGCTTGTGCGCGGATGCTCGGTGCTGAACGGATTTTCATGGTCGACGATCATGACTATCGACTGGCCTATGCCGAGAAAACCTACGGGGTGATCCCGATCAATTTCGAGGACGATGACGATCCCGCCGATACCATTATTCGCCAGACCACAGGCATGCGCGGGGTCGACGCCGTGATCGACGCGGTGGGATTCGAAGCCAAAGGCAGTACTACCGAGACCGTGCTGGCGACCTTGAAGCTCGAGGGCAGCAGCGGCAAGGCCTTGCGCCAATGCATCGCCACGGTGCGCCGTGGCGGAGTGGTGAGCGTGCCCGGCGTCTACGCTGGCTTCATCCATGGCTTCATGTTCGGCGATGCGTTTGACAAGGGCCTGACATTCAAGATGGGGCAAACCCACGTGCAGCGCTTTCTGCCTGAGCTGCTGGAGCACATCGAGCTCGGCCGGTTGAACCCGGAGGCAATCGTCACGCACCGTCTCTCCCTGGAGCAGGCGGCGGAAGGCTACGAGATCTTCGACAAGTGCCAGCAGGACTGCCGCAAGGTGATCCTGATTCCGGGGGCGACCAATACACTGCTGACCGAACCCATTGAAGACACCGAGACGATCCCGGTGTTTGCCGATCGAGGGGTCACCACCTTGTAGCGACGCTGTAATGTCGAGCGCTACGGGCCCGAGCGTCGCCTGCCAAGTCGATTGAGCGCAAGCAGGGCGCCGCTGACCAACAGCGCGGCGCCGACCACCAGCAGCGCCGAAGGACGAATCGGCGCAGGTCTTGGGGTGTCGGTTTCAAGCTCGAACGTGTCCACGGCATTGCGCACAATTTCATCGGTTGCATAGTAGGGCGGCGATTGCTGCGACTCATACTCCATCAGGTGCAGTTGCAGGCGGGCACCATCGCCCAGGATCAGGGTCAGGTTCTCGATGGTGCCGGCGACCCGCCCCGGATAGACAGGCTCACCGCCAGGGTCCAGTTGGTCATACAGGAACTGCCGGCCTTCGAGCCAGCCGACCGCTGTTTGCAACTCGGGGCCCAGGTAATACTTTCCATCGAGGAAAAAACCGGGGAAATGTGGCGTACGTTCACGGCTTTCAACGCTGTAGCGCTCGCCCGGCCGCATACCGGTTGCCTGGTCGATCATGATGATGTGCTCCTGTCTGATGGTCTGCGATAGAGAACGGCCTGTCTGCAGGGTTCCATCGAGATGAGGAAAGGTAAGCCCGGTGTCCGCAGACAACTATCAGGTAGCGCAGATAAATCGAACTCTGCACGGTCGATCGATTCAACCTTGGACATGACGCCGCCGGGAGATGCAGTTGAACAATCCAGCGATTTTCATCGGATGTGCAGGCTGGCAGCTTGGGCGCGAGCATTCGCCTGCCTTCCCGGTGGCCGGAACTCACTTGCAACGCTATGCAGCGCAGCTTGGCGGCGTGGAGATCAACAGCTCGTTCTATCGCCCGCACCGTCGGCAAACTTACGAACGCTGGGCTGAGTCGGTGCCCCAGGGGTTTCGTTTCTGCGTGAAGGTGCCGAAGTTGATCACTCACGAACGGCGTCTGCAGGGGTGTGCCCGGGAACTTGAAGCGTTTGTCTGGCAGTGTTGCGGATTGAACGATCGACTGGGTTGCCTGCTGGTGCAATTGCCGCCGTCGCTGGTATTCGATCGTGATATCGCTGAAGCTTTTTTCATCGACCTCAGACGATTGCATGACGGCCATGTGGTGCTGGAACCCAGGCATGAATCCTGGCGCGATGCCGAGCCGCTGCTGCAGGAATACCGGGTTGCCCGGGCGGCGGTCGATCCTTCACGCATCGCTGGTGACGCGGCACCGGCGGGCTGGCCGGGATTGCGGTATTGGAGGCTGCATGGCTCCCCGCGAATATACTTCAGCCCCTATGAGGTGCCAGCGCTGCGGATTCTGGCGGATGAACTGCAGACGCCTAGCGGTACTTGCGAAGCGACCTGGTGCATTTTCGACAACACAGCCAGCGGCGCTGCGCTCGGCAATGCCTTGACGCTCTCGCATTTCTGTAGGAGCGAGCACGCTCGCGATGGTCGCCAACGATAACGCTGGAAACCTGACACCCCGCGGCGCACTCAGGCTCATCGCGAGCATGCTCGCTCCTACAGAAAGCAGAGGCGCGCCGCTCGTCTATTGGAACGCACCCCAGGTTTCGACCAGTTTCCAAATGATACGACCCCTACGCCCCTGTAGGAGCGAGCACGCTCGCGATGGTCGCCAACGATAACGCTGGAAACCTGACACCCCGCGGCGCTCTCAGGTTCATCGCGAGCATGCTCGCTCCTACAGTCCGGGTTCCAGTTGCAAAGAGGTGGATATGACCAGCAACTCGCCATACCAGGTGCAAGGCGTCAATGAACCAGACCCGGAGGCTCCGGATCGCTACGACCCACTGACAAAACCCGACGATGAGCGTCCGGACAGTCGGGAAGCGCCGGGCAGGGAAATGCCGGAGGCCGACGAACCCACTCCACTATCGGACGACAGGCGCTGAGACACTTTTGGGAACGCACGGGAGGCCGTCACTCGACCTCCCGCTCGGCCATTATCTAGTTGCCATCGGCAACCTTGCGCTCGATCTCGTCAATTTTTCGCTGCTGCTCTTCTTCGTCCTGTTCCTCTGTTTCAGAAAAAGAGGGCGTAACAGTCTGATCGACTCCCTCGCTATCACGCAGATCCCTTTCGACCATATTGACGGTTGTGCCGGAAGAATCGGTGGGCGGGGTGTTTGAGTCGGTGTTTTTTTTGGTGTCGTCGATATTCATATCACTTTCCTCCATTGTCCTGAGATATGGATATCAAAGGGGCAAAGGAAGTTTGTCCGCCCCGACTGGCGGAAAAAAACGCTTCAGTGCTAATCGTCCAAAACGATCCCCGAACCGCCGGATTCCAACGGGACGTCCTTCAACTTGGGCAACCCGTCCTTGATGCGCAATACGCTCTCTTGATAGTGAACGTGTACGCCTGGGCAATACTCGAGGTCTGGGATGACCGCCGCATACACATCGATCAGCCCCATGCCCGGGTGTTCAGTGAACAGATGCCCGCCACAGTTCTTGCACCACTTGCGGTAACTCTGCACTGTCTTGTTGTAGGTACCAATGTTGTCAGCCCCCCGGGTGACTTGCACTGCTTCGGGTTTCCATAGCGTGAAGGCATTGACCGGCCCTGCTGACCAATGCCTGCACGACGCGCAATGGCAATAACCCATGGCGACCGGCTCGCCGCTGACGGTGAACTCGACGGCGCCGCAAAAACAACTGCCTTTGTAAGACCGTTCAGTACTCATGGTATGACTCCTCGCTCAATTGTCAGGCGCTTGGCATGATTCGCCGCCTTTACGCGTCGACGTAGCGCACTGCCGTCGTCGGCGTGCGTCGCACCTGCAGTTCGAAAATGTCAGGGCGCCCATAGTGCCCGGCAACGTCGAGCGTGCGCCGCGCTGGCGCTACGAGTGCAACGTCGATGTCCGCATACAATATGGCCGCCTCCCGGTGTAAGGGACCGGCCACGATCCGGCCCTGGGGATCGACCACCACCGAGTCGCCGTCGTTGATCCATTCATCCGGATCGGGGAACAGTTGCGCAAGCGCTGGAACGTCCTGGGGAATATAATCTGGAATATACGATTCGGGTAAAACAATCAGCGAGGCACCTGCCGCCGCGGCCTCAGCGACCGATTGCACAGCTCGGGCGATCGTCGCACTGCGATCGAGCAGCACGGGCGGACGTTGAATGATCGCTATCTTGCTCATGGCGTACTCCTGAGCGATTGGCTTTCGAAGGCTTGAGCGTTCGCCGCTACGCGCAGGGCTGCCATCTAGGTTTCGGGATCGTCAGGAGGAGGGCGCATGCCGGCACGAGGGACAGTTGTCCCATCATGCTGCATGCTCCCTGCCGGCCCAAGCACAAGCAATGCCGCAGGCCAGTCAGGGACGTTACATTTTCAACAAGTCGGCACATCTCCTGTGGGCCAACCGCTGCTTCGCTTCCTTTTTTCCGAGCGCGCTTTCCTTGGCTTGAACGCTGGATGGCTCCCGTCAGTTACCAGACCTTGAGCGTGTAGTCGATGTTGACTCGGGTTTCGTTGTCACTTCGGAATGTCGAGGCTGCGCTTTGCTCGTTGCGATAGAACGCATTGCGCAAGCGCAGAGCGAGGCCCTTTGCCGGGCCTGACTGAATGACGTAAGCCAACTCCAGGTCTTTAGATGACTCCGTCAGGTCGCTGCCCCCCAGTTGCGGCAGGTCGATATTGGTACCTCGCAAATAGCGAACCATGCCGGTCAGCCCCGGTAGACCCACCGCGGCGAAGTTGTAGTCGTAGCGCGCCACCCAGGTCCGCTCCTTCGGATTGACGAAGTCTGCACTTAAAGTGCCGTCGCTGAGCACCGCGGGCTCTCCGCCAGCAATGTAAGGTAATGCCGTGTCGCCGGTCTGGTGCATGTAACCCATGCCCAGGGTGTGGGCGCCTAGCTGGTAGCTGAACATGGCGCCGGCGTTAAGGTTGTCTACTTTGCCGGCTTCTGCCCGGCCGTTTTCACGACTGTTGAAGACCCGAACGTCTGTCTTCAGTTTGCCAGGCCCTAGGGGGAGCAGGTGGATGCCCACTGCAAGGTCCTGCGTGTATAAATCCTTCAATTCGGCGTGAAAATAGCGAAGCGTCAATGCGTCGGACCAATGATAGTCGCCACCAATGAAGTCAAACCGCTCGGAGCTCGCGCCCTTCCTGAACCGACCGTTGGGCGACGCCAGTGATATCGGTTGATAGTCAGTAGAGTCCCGCAGGTTCACTCGATCCATGCGCCCGGAGTGCAGCGTCAGGTTGTCAATGTCATCGGAAACGGCATAGGCGCCACGAAAGGATTGCGGCAGTAAACGTGCAGGGCTTGCTGTGATCACCGGCAGGGCAGGGAACTGCGTGCCCACCGAGAGCCGGGTCTTCGATATCTTCGCCTTGAGCGCTACGCCCAACTCTGAATATTCGTCTGCGACTTCACGGGTCTGCGGGTTGAAGGGCAGGAGCTGGGTACCGGTGCGATCGGGCGACGAGTCCAGCTTGAGTCCCAGCATGCCCGTGAGGTCCATGCCGAAACCCACGGTCCCTTCAGTGAAGCCGGAATTGGCCTTGAGGATAAACCCCTGGGCCCATTCACGAGCGGCGGAATAAGGGCTGGTTCCTTTGTAATCCCGGTCCAGGTAGTAATTGCGCGTCGTCAGGTTAACACTGCTGTCGTCCACGAACCCTGCGTATACGGTGGACGAGGCGCAGGCTGTCGCCATGCCCAGGCAATAGAGCCCCGGGCATTTGATTGTGATTTTCATGTTATTTGTCCAGATCTTGTTCTTATGGTTTGCACGGATCAGGCGTTTGACGCAGTACTCAGTTGCACTAGCCGCAGCGGCTTCAACAGCCAGACGACGAGGGCCGCGAAGACGAAAGCCAGGGCAAACAGCAAGTAAAGGTCGGCGGGTTGCCACTGGGCATCGATCAACCGGCCAGCTACCAATGGCGAGAGAATCGCCCCCGCGCGGCCGATACCAATCCCCCAACCCAGGCCGGTGACACGCTGGGTGGCGTTGTAGATGGTCGGGGTCAGGGCATAGAGCCCGGCGACGCAGCCGTTGACAAAGATTCCGATCAACAGGACCAGGGCGAAGGCCAGGTTCGGGATGGTCGTGAACTGCACGAACACAGCCAGCAGTACCGCATTGATCAGCAGGTAGGCCATCAGCACTCGCGACAGGCGAAAACGCGCCGCCAGCAAGCCGATCAGCGACGTGCCGAGAATACCGCCGATGTTGAGCATCACGCCGCCAGTGATTCCCTGTTGGTTCGACAGGCCAGCAGAAACCAGCAGCCTTGGCGTCCAGCTCATTACAAAGTAGAAACCGAACATCACCAGGAAGAAGGCGATCCAGATGAGCAAGGTAGAACGCAGCAGGGCTGGTGAGAAGAGCTCGGCGAACGTCTCTCTCAGCGATTTACGGGCGTCCTGGCGCACCTCGGGCAAACGATCGACCGAAGCGATCGCGACGCGTTGCAGCAGTGTATTGATGCGTTTGAGCGCGTTCCGGGGTTGGCGGGACAGCAGGAATGCCAGGGACTCGGGCAACCAGAGTGCGAGGATCGGCAGGATCAGCAACGTTGTGATGCCACCGTAGAAAAACACCGAACGCCACCCCATGGAAGGGATGATCTGCGCCGCGATGATGCCTCCTATCGTTGCCCCCAGAGCGTAGGCCGTGGATTGCAGGCTGATGGCAAGACCGCGCCACTTCTTGTTTGCATACTCCCCGGCGACCACATAGCTGCTGGCCAGGATGCCACCGATGCCAAGCCCGGTGATCAGCCGCAGCACACCCAGCACCTCGGGGGACGTTGCCCGCGAGGACGCCAGCATGCCGAGCCCCGCGATAGCGACACACAGCAGGATGAGCGGGCGTCGTCCGAAGCGGTCGGCCCAGGGGGCGATAAACAACGAGCCGATCGCCATTCCGACAAGCCCCGCGCTGAGCAGGTAGCCCAGGTGAATGCCACTCAGGCCCCAGTCGGCGGAAATAGACGCGGCGGTGAATGCCATCACCAATACATCGAAGCCATCGAGCATGTTGATCAGAAAGCAGAGCGCAATCACGCCCCACTGGAAGCTGACCATGGGTTTTTCGTCCAGCTGTTGCCCAATCGTTTGGCTCATGTGATCAGGCTCCGAAGCTGTGGGTAGGGGATGAGGGGGCGCGACGGACAGCCGAAGCCGCCCCGCTATGCAGGGGAAACAGTGCGTACATGTAGATACCTTCTTGTTTTTGTTGGTCTGTGGAGCTTGCAAGGTGCCCGGGAGCCGGCGATTCGACTCCGGGGCGGCAGGGTGCTCAGGTCGTGGGGACGTCTGAGTCAGCCGGTAAATTCAGCGTTCAGGCCGCGCTGAAAGTCTTGTGTGGATCAATGACAAATTTTTTCGGCACACCGGCATCGAACTCGCCATAGCCCTGTGGTGCCTGGTCCAGGCTGATCACCTGTACGCCGACCACTTCGGCGATGTTGATGCGGTCCCACATGATGGCTTGCATCAGTTGTCGGTTGTACTTCATCACCGGGGTCTGGCCGGTGTGAAAACTGTGGGACTTGGCCCAGCCCAGGCCGAAGCGAATGCTCAGGCTGCCGATTTTCGCGGCGGCGTCCACGGCACCCGGATCTTCAGTCACATAAAGGCCCGGGATACCGATTTTGCCCGCCACCCGCACTACGCCCATGAGCGAGTTGAGCACGGTGGCCGGCGCTTCATGTTGCACCCCGGCATGGCCGTGACCACGTGCTTCGAAGCCTACGGCGTCGACGGCGCAATCCACTTCAGGCTCGCCGAGCAGTGCGGCGATCTGTTCGTGCAGCGGCGTGTCCAGCGACAGGTCGGCGATTTCGAAGCCCTGGGCCTTGGCGTGAGCCAGGCGCACGGTGTTGACGTCACCGACGATGACTACCGCGGCGCCGAGCAGGCGGGCGGATGCGGCAGCAGCGAGGCCGACCGGGCCGGCCCCGGCGATGTACACCGTGCTGCCTGGACCGACGCCAGCCGTAACGGCGCCGTGGTAACCGGTGGGCAAGATGTCGGAGAGGCAGGTCAGGTCGCGGATTTTCTCCATCGCGCGGTCGCGGTCCGGGAGTTTGAGCAGGTTGAAGTCGGCGTATGGCACCATCGCGTATTCGGCCTGTCCGCCGGTCCAGTCGCCCATGTCGACATAACCATAAGCGCCACCGGGACGTGCCGGGTTAACGCTCAGGCACACACCGGTATGCATTTCCTTGCAGGAGCGGCAGCGCCCGCACGCCACGTTGAACGGCACGGACACCAGGTCGCCGATTTTCAGGTTCTCGACGTCGCTGCCTTTCTCGATGACTTCGCCAGTGATCTCGTGCCCCAGCACCAGGCCGGTTTGTGCGGTGGTACGGCCGCGCACCATGTGTTGGTCGGAGCCGCAGATATTGGTGGAGATAACCTTGAGAATGACCCCATGCTCGATCTTGCGACCACGCGGGTCCTGCATTTTCGGATAGTCGATTTTCTGTACTTCGACCTTGCCCGCGCCCAGATACACCACACCACGATTGCCAGACATACGTATTCCCTCAGTGAAGTTGTTGTGCTCAAACGGTCGATTGGCGAAGTTGTTCAATGATGCGGCGGGCGCGATTGGCACCGACGTCCACGTGGATGTCGATCATCGGGCGCGTGCCGAACCGGCACATGTTCTGGTACTGGGCCTCGATGACTTCCTTGTCTTCATCGAAGGTCAATACAGTTTGCTCAACCACCTTGGCCTTGATGGTTTCGGGATCGCTCTCGGGGTTGGTGGCAATGGTCCAGAAGTAGTGACTGGTGGTTTCGGTTTCTGGTGTTACCCCATGGAATCCGCGCATATGGAAGCCACCACGATCGGGGTCATCGAGAGAATCGGTGCCGGCATCCACCGCACCGGTCCAGATACGCAGATGACTGACGTGAAACTCGATTTCCTGCCAACGGTCGACGGTGCCTTTGAACGGGTAGGCGGCCGTGTAGGTAGGTGGCGGAACCGAGTCCGGCATGTGGCGCACCACCCGTACCACATCGCCTTCACCTTCGACACTCATCCGCGCATTCATGTGGATGCTGGCATTACCACCGATGGTGCGCAGGTGGACATAACCCAGATGACTCAAGTCCATGAGGTTGTCGTGGATTAATTGGTAAGGCGCGTTGTAGTGATAAACGCTACCTTCGAAAAGGTATTTGCCACTGCTGTGAACAGAGTAGGTTGGCGGTTCACAGTCCGGTTCCGGCTGAGCCTGGCTGCCAAACCAGATCCAGACGATTTGATCCTGTTCACGCACGTGATAGGCGGGCACTTTGGCCTTGCTGGGGATCTTGTCCTGGCCCGGGATTTCGACGCACTTGCCACGTTCATCGAACAGCAGGCCGTGGTAGCCACAACGAATGCCGGTTGCTTCGAGTGTGCCGTTAGAAAGTGGCAGTGCTCTATGGCAGCAGCGGTCTTCAAGGGCCGCGACTTCGCCGTTGGTTTTGCGAAACAACACCACAGGCTTGTTGAGTAATGTGCGGCCGACGGGTTTGTCCTTCAACTCCCACCCCAAGGCAGCGACGTACCATTGATTCATGGGGAAGCTGGGCAAGGCGGGCGCTGGAATTTCTTCGGCAAGCGCTTGGAGAGTGGATGTATTCATGGTGTTCTCCTTGACGTTATTGGAGTTCAGAGATCAAGAACCAGGCGTGATGATCTGGCGCGCGAGCAGCAGGGGGTAAAGCGATCGTTTGCGGCTTGTTCCACCGCTGTCAGGAACTGGTCCCGGTGCTCCGGGATGCCCTTGAGCACACGGGTTACGCAGGTGCCGCAGACGCCTTGTTCGCATGACGACTCGATCGCTATGCCGGCCTCGTCGAGCACTTCGAACACGGTGCGTTCGGCAGGAATCTGAAAAACCTGTCCGGTACTTGCCAGCTCGACTTCGAAGGGTGCGTTGGCGCTTTGATCGACGGGGGCAGCGGCGAAAAACTCTTTATGTACGCGGTCCTGCGACCAGCCAGCGTTCTGCGCCGTATCGAGGATGTAGTTCATGAAACCGGTCGGCCCGCAGACATAGAGATGGGTGCCAGCGTCCGGGGCTGCCAGCACGGTCGACGCATCCAGCTTCTGTATTTGAGCGCCACTGTCGTCATGCAACTTAATGCGACCGGCGAATGGGGTTTGCGCAAGCATCGCAACGAACGCCGCCCGTTCGCTTGATCGAAAGCAGTAGTGCAACTCGAAGTCGGCTCCTTGATTTGAAAGCTCATAGGCCATGGCCAGCATGGGCGTGATACCGATACCGCCGCCGAACAGCAGGTGGCGGTTGGCCGAGTGTTCAAGTGGAAAAAGGTTGCGCGGAGTGCTGATGGTGAGCGTTTGCCCCTGCCGTACCTGTTCGTGCATGGCCTTGGAGCCGCCACGGGAAATCGGGTCCTTGAGCACGCTGATCAGGTAGCGATGACGCTCCTCGGGATCGTTGCACAAGGAGTACTGGCGGGTGAGGCCCTCGGCAATATGAATGTCGATGTGGGCACCGGCCTGGAACGCCGGTAGCGCGCTGCCGTCTACAGCGCATAACTCGAAACTGCAGATGCCTTCGGCTTCGTCTGCTTTGCGGGTGACGTTGACTTGAAGCATGACTTGTCCCTCCACACTTAAGTGGCTGCTGAAAAAATGCATGAGTTAGAGCAACAGCTGGGAAGGGGTCAGCCGCTCGCTGGCACGTGGGCGACGATTGTTTGCTTGAGCAAGGAGAAGGGGATGAAGTTGGAAGAGTTCATGACCAGGACCTGATAATTATTTTTATGTGGCAGGGTGACGGCCTATCATGCAGGCAATCAGCCGTGACGTTCGGTAGAGAAATCCTCCGATTATTTAGTTGCGGTGTCAACTAATATTCAAAGACCCGCCGATCCAAGGTGTTTGCTCAATGTCCGTAGAATCTCAGCTGAACCTGTCTCGTTATGTCCCAGCGCTATTGAATTTTCTGTCCAACAAGCTCTCTTCGGGCGCATCGCAGTGCTATCGCAAGCATTTCGGCATAGGTGTGGTCGAGTGGCGAATGCTCTCGATGCTCGCCGTGGAAAATGACATCACCGCCAATCGAATCTGTCAGACGATCGGTCTCGACAAGAGTGCGGTCAGCCGTTCATTGCAGACGCTCGAAGCTGCAGGGCATATCTGCAGCCAGGTCGATTCAAAGGACGCACGACGCTACACCGTCAGCCTGACTGAAAGCGGAAAAGCGCTGCATGGCCGAGTGCTGAAGGTTGCATTGGAACGAGAGCGGCGGCTGCTCAGCGGGCTCTCTGCCAAGGAAGTGGACACCCTGATCGAGTTGCTGGGCCGTATGCATGCCCAGGTGTCCAACGTGAACGACTACGATCCGGTAGACGCTTGAGCCTGCGTTTCAGATATCGCGATTGCCGATAGGTCACATCCCGACAAGCGATTGGTCAGCGCCGCTGTGTCACGGCAACCTGTGCCCGTCGCCCGGTCTTTGCGGCCAAGTGACGCGCATCGGTTCACGCCATTATTGCTGGCCGAAGGTTGCAGGTGACATTGCCTAAAAAACAATAAAAGAAGGCTCGTTCGATGGCTATTCGCTTCATCGTTGCATCCCCGCGTGCGCCTTTCGATCGTACCCCCGCCATTTTCGGAGGTTTGCTCAGCCACCTCAGTGTCGGCGGCAAATTGTTGCTGGGCTTCGGCCTGGTGCTGTTCTGCACGATGGGCATGGCATTCACCGCCTGGTATTCGGTGCAGGTCACCCAGTCGAGCGCCACACAGTTACGCGTACTGGATCGTCAGAAAGCCAACCTTGCCCAAGCGCGAGTTGCAGAGAAGGATTTCGGTTTGCAGCCGTCGCTGGACGCGGCCAGGCAGGTTGAGGACTCTTTGCGTCAGCTTCAGATCGGTTCGCCGCTTGCGCGTCCGGGCGAAGACTTCGCGCGTATGCTTGCAGACTCATCCGATCGGTACCTTAAGGCATTCAAGGCATATGCCGAGGCGCGCCAGCAGGCGTTACAGGCGAGGATGCGCATGCAGTTGCTGGCGGAGACGACGGGGCAGCGTTTCAGTGAAGTGTTCCTCGACCAACTGGACGATATCAATCTGGATGTTGAGCTGCACAAGGTGCCAGAGGCGCAGTCAATGCAGCAGTTGGAAGAGGCGGCCTCATTACGCGAACGCCTGGCCAGCCTGCGCGACAGCGAGCTGTATTTTTCCCTGGATCCGCAAAAGCGTTACCAGGACGACTGGGTCAACCGGGTAAATGAGCTGGGTACTGCGCTAAGCAGCCTGAGTTCACAACTTGATGGGGACCGACGTCGTGCACTGGATGAGGCCAGCGCAGCATTGACCGAATATCGTCAGGCCTTTTTGGCTTATGCCGTCAGCGGTGAACAGGCCATGGCACAACAGGTGAACATGTCGACTTCGGCAGAGAAAGTGACGGGGCTGTTGGAAGACGAGCGCGTCAGGGCTGCGCAATCTTATGAATCACTCCGCCAGCGCCTGGACCTGCAACTTGCCGCAATGGTGCTGCTGGCGGTGGTGCTCAGTATCATTGCGTGCCTTGTGATCCGACGCTCTATTGTCACACCCCTGAAGTTGATGCTGGGTCTGGCGCAACGTGTGGCCGCAGGTGATCTGAAGGACAGCCCCGCGCAGTTCGCTCGCCAAGATGAATTGGGCCAACTGAGCCGCGCTATAGACCTGATGTTGCAGGCGCTGCGCAGTCTTGTGGGGCGAATCGGCAGCGATGTGCAACAGCTTGACTCTGCCGCCGCCACCTTGGGCGCGATGGTACAGCGCACAGGGCAGGGCGTACGTGCACAGCGCGAACAGACCGCTGCGGTGGTTGAGGCAATGCAGCATATGACCCAAGCGGCAGCGCAGGTCAACCAGCAAGCCGCTGGCAGCCAGGCAACGTTGGGCGAAGCCTGCGAACTGATCCATCAGGGGGACGATCTGGTACGACAGGCCAGTCAAAGCCTGCAGCGGCTGTCGCGTGAAATGACCAGCAGCGCAAGTTCCATGGAGCTCTTGCAAACCGAAAGCCAGGCTATCACCCGTGTGCTGGACGTGATCAGCGCCATCGCCGAACAGACGAATCTATTGGCCTTGAATGCCGCTATCGAAGCCGCACGCGCCGGTGAACATGGTCGTGGTTTTGCCGTAGTGGCGGACGAAGTGAGGGCGCTCGCCAGTCGAACGCGTGCCTCGACTGGCGAGATCGACAGCATGATCAGACGTCTCGGCCAGGTGACTGGCGACACTGCCGCCAGTCTGTGCGATAGCCAGCGACTGACCGCCGAAGGCGTTGATCTGACAGTACGCGCGAGCCTGGTTCTGGATGCGATTACCGAGGCCATCTCGCGTGTTGAAGGCACCGGCAAGCGCATCGTCCACGCCGCATCGACCCAACACGACATCGTCTGCCGCGTCGATGCAGCCCTTGGCCAGGTTGATAGGGTGGTAGAGCAGAATGCCGAGGAATGCGCTCGTCTGGACATGGCGAATGGCAATTTGCAGCGCCTGAGCGTCAGCCTTGGAGAAGCGCTTGGAGCGTTTCAAAGCGACCCTGTGGTTTGAGCATCCATCGGTGATGATCAATCATTCCTGTAAACCAGAATGGACACAGCATGCGTTATCGACGTCTTGACCTGAACCTGTTGGTGGCCCTGGATGCCTTGTTGAGCGAGTGCAGCGTCAGCAGGGCCGCCGAACGTTTGTGCCTGGGCCAGTCGGCAACCAGTTCGGCACTCGGGCGTTTACGCGAGCATTTCAATGACCCGTTGCTGGTTCAGGTAGGACGGCGCCTGGAGCCCACGGCATTGGGTTTGGAGCTGCTGCCCAAGGTGCGTCAAGCCCTGGCATTGACGCGGGAGATTGTCGATGCACCGGTCAATTTCGAACCGGCCAATTGCACTCGACACTTCACGTTGGTGGCTTCCGACTACGTGGCTGGGGTGCTGCTGCCGGCGGTCAGTCGTGAATTGGCCCGTATCGCGCCCGGCGTGCGCTTGAGTCTGCGGGATATGCCAGTACCGCGTGACGGTGATGTAGTCAGCGAAGCGCTCGATTATCGTCGCAGTGATTGTGTGATCGTGCCGCAGCGACGGTTGAATCCGGCGTACCCCCATTTACCCTTAATGAGTGATGAGCTCTGTTGCATTGTCTGCGCTCAGCAGTCGCAATTCGCCGATGGTTTGAGCCTGGCCAACTATTGCGACGCAGAGCACGTGGTCCGCGAGTTTGCCGATGGCCGAAATCTGGCGATGGATGCCGTGCACCTGCATGAGCTGGGCGTTCAACGGCGAGTGGCGGTGGCCCTTGAAAGCTTCGTACTGATGCCCGAATTTATCGTCGGTACCGGGCGAATCGCTACCGTATTTCGTCGACAGGCGCAGCGTTTCGCTCAGCATTATCCACTGCGTATCCATCCAGCACCGCTGGCGTTTCCCGAGGCCGTTCAGGTGCTGCAATGGCATCCCTATCAAGACCATGACCCGGCCATGCTGTGGTTTCGCGGCCTCTTGCTGGAACAGGCCGCGTTGCTCGATCAGTTGGGCATCTGATCGCCGTTGTCTGCCAGCAGTCCAACCTGGTCGATAGCCTGTAAAGCGCATCGCTCGTCATTGTCCGAAGTGTCGCCGCTGATACCAATAGCGCCGAGGATCAGGCCCTCGGCATTGCGAATCAGCACACCGCCGGCTACGGGAATCACTTCGCCGCCAGTCAGGCTGTTAATAGCGTCGAAAAATGCAGGCATCGCTTGCGCGCGCCGGGCCAGTTCACGCCCGCCAAAACCCATTCCGAGACAGCCACGGGCCTTGCCGGTGGCTATTTGCGGCCGAAGAAAACTCGCGAGTTCATCGCGCAGGACGGCCAGCGGATGACCTGCGGCATCCAACACGGCAACCGCCAATGGTTTAACCGCCGTTTCCCGGGCGATGCGCATAGCGCTGCTGGCGATGTCGATGGCGGTCATCAGGTCGAGTCGTTGCATGGCGTCAGTCCTCATAGCGCCCACTTGCCCAATTGGGCAACACGGTCGCGGGTGTAAAGATCCGTCCATTTCAGCGAGTTGAAATCAGACACCTGTTTGGGATTGTAAGGACTGCGTTCCATGCGTACGGGCCGGCCGGCCTTGTACACGGCTTTAAGGCGTGAGCGGTCTTGCAGAATGCGGATGTCGTGCAAGGGTGAACCGTCGAGCAGCAGGAAATCTGCTTGCTTGCCCACTTCGAGGGAGCCGATGGTCTCACCGCGCGGCATGCAGCGAGCGCCGACTGCCGTGGCGGCGTACAACGCTTCTGCCGCTGTGAAGCCCAGACGGGTGACCAGCAATTCCAACTCGCGAGCGTGCCATTCGCCATAAGGCGTCACCGCGAAACCGCTGTCGCTACCACAAGCGAAAGGCACCCCGGCGGCCTTGGCACGCTTGAGCACGGCCGAACCCACTTCCAGGGTGCGCGCGCAGTAGCCAGCGTAGCCGGTACTGATGGCCGGATCGTGGGGTTGGCAGAAATCCACGGTGTTTTGAGGGAACGTCATGGTCGGGGCGAGGATGCTACCGGCCTCGAGCAGCGCTTCAATGCACTCATCGTCCATATAAAAGGCGTGAAACACCAGGTCGACACCTGCGCGAGCGGCGTACATCACCGCTTCGCGGCCATAGGCGTGAGTCGCAACCTTGCAGCCCAGACGATGCGCTTCTTCAACCATTTCACGGGTTTCTTCAGCGGTGAAGGCGGCGATGATTTCGCCATTCGGGCGGCGGTGGGTACCGTCCATGGCGATCTTGATCAGATCGACACCGTCCTTGGCCTGTTTGCGAATTTCCGCCAATGCATCGCTGCGGCTGGTGACCAGGCACGCGGTGAAATATTCCGCAGTACCGACGCGGCTCGGGAACCAGTCATTGAGGCTTTGCCGGTTGGTGATGACCCGGCTGCTGGCGGCAATGCGCGGGCCTTCGAACAAACCGGCGGCGATTGCATTGCGCACCGCGATGCTGAGCTGGCCGCTATCGCCCGGGCAGACCATGCTGGTCACACCGGCGGCCAGCACGTGCTGGGCGAAGAACATGCCTCGCAGCGCGCGGAACTCGTCACTGGTCCAGATATCGATGTCTTCTTCGCTCTGGGCGTTGCCGAAGGCCAGATGGGTGTGCACATCCACCAGGCCCGGCATGACAAAGTTATCGCCGGCGTCGAGCAGGGTGTCTCCCGGTTGCGGCTGCGGCGCCAGGGCAGTTGGGCCAACATACGACAGCAGGCCGTTTTCGACGACCAGTGTCTGCTGTTGACGGGTTTGCAGGCCAGTACCGTCGAACAAGGTCTGGCATTTGAGGTGCAGGGCGTTCATGGCGTTTTCACTTTGCTGATTGTTATGCAAAGCGAGGCTAGGGCGAGGCCAGGGTGACCACCAGCAACTTGCATCAATGCCCGTGTATTGATGACATCGATAGCTGCGGTACATCAGCAGCGTCGGGGCCTTTGCGGCATTGCGTGACCCCAAGGGACGAGTATCGCGAGTCGCGATGGCTGGCAGACCAGCTCGTTCCCTGGCACACGTGCGCCCGACTGAATTAACGCAAAACGCCGGAAACCTTTAGGGTTGTCCGGCGTATTTCATGCTGCGCGAAGCCCGTTAAGCGGTGTGTCCACCCAGCGTTTCGGCAATCCAGTCAGCAATGTAATGTCCGGCATTGATGCTGTTATCGAAGCTGGAATGCTGCACGCCACCTTCACGTTCGGTGAAGATCTTCAGCTCGCGTTTTGGACTGTTGACCAGTTGCTCGTAGGTACGCTGCGCCCACTTCAGTGGAATCTGCGAATCCTTTTCACCGTGGGTCACCAGGAAGGGCACTTTGATCCGATCCAGTACGCCATCCAGATGCACGTTTTCGGCGATGGCCATGAATTCATCCATGTCTTTTGCACCCCAAACCCAGCACACGTGCGCCCAGTAATGCGGTACGGGGAAGCTGCCTTCCTTTTCCAGTCGACGCTTTTGAACATCGCGCCAGTCATGGTTTGCACCCCACACCACACCGCAGGCAAACCGTGGTTCAAACGCCACCGCACGCGGGCAGTAATAACCGCCGAGTGAGACGCCTTCCAGGCCGATACGTGCCGCATCCACGTCGCTTCGGGTTTCCAGCCAGTCAACCACGCGGCTGGCCCAATGCTCGCTGTCGAAGCGAGCGATCAGGTTATGCAGGCGCAGCGCTTCACCTGTTCCGGGTTGGTCGATGATCAGCGATGAGATACCGCGCTTTGCCAACCAGGCCGGCAGGCCGACGCGGTACTTCATTTCTTTGGTCGAGTCCAGGCCATTGACCTGCACCAGGATCGGCGCCGGACCGGTCACGCCTTCAGCACGTACCAGCAGGCCGGAGATATGTTTGCCCTCATAGGGGATTTCAACGCGCTCACAGTTCTCCCGTGACAGTTCGATGCCGCGTTTGAATGTCTGCAAAAAGCGCTGGTACAGCTCGGTACGACCAGGGGCGCCGTGGGCTTGAAGGCGTTCGCAGGTGAGGTAATAAGTGGCGGCGCGGCTGTATTTTTCGCCCGCCGACAGCAACCGGCCATGACCCTCGTCTTCTTCAGCCAGGCCACAGAGTTTGTCGGCCATCTTCGCCCAGGTTTCGCGGAATGCCTTGGTTCCTGCGGCGTCGGGCTGCTTGGCTGCCTCCTGCAATGGTGCGCACATCTCTTCGATTTCGCCCATGCGAGCGCCCATCTCGATGGCCAGGTCGACCGAAAGATTCCACACATAATTGGTTGGAAAGTAGCGAAACATGATTGTTGTTGTCCTTGTGGTTGCCTTGAAGGTTACAAGGCACGGTAAGGACGCGCCGACCATTACGCCAATCGTGACTCGGGATGGGAGGTATCGCGGCGGGCGATAGGAGGGTTTTCCAGGTTCTGGATAACTTCGCTGATGCGCTCGCGCAGCCAGCGGTGCATCGGGTCGCCTTCGACGCTGCGATGCCAGAGCATGACTTCACGCATGACTGGAATCTTCACGGGCGGATTGAGGATGCGTAACGGCAGGTGTTCGGCGTACAACCGTGCCAGACGCTGGTGCATGGTGGCGATGCGCTGGGTGCCGACGACCAGTTGCGGCAGGGTGTTGAAGTCGTTGGTGACGACTTCGATACGGCGGTTGAAGCCGTACTGGTTCATGAACCACTCTTCGATGCTCAAGTGCCGGCTTCGACCAAACCCGACTGAAACATGGCCCATGTCCATGTACTGCTCCAGGCTCAGGCTGTCGCCGACCAGAGTATTGCCGTCCCACACCACGCAGACGTGTTCCTCTTCGAACAGCAGCTTGTGGGGGTGGCCGTCGATGATGTAGCGCTCAGGCACGATCATCAGGTCAACTTCGCCGCGAATCAGCAACTCACCGCTATTGTCGCCGGGGCCGAGCATCTCGAAGGTGATGTTGGGCGCTTCCTGATGGATTGTCTGAATCACCTGGGCAAACAGCACGCTGATCAGGTAGTCCGAGGTCACCAGGCGGAAGTGACGCTTGCTGGTGGTGGGGTCGAACACCGGCTTGGCGGTGATCGATGACTTGATCGTCAGCAACACTTCGCGGATCGGTGTGGTGAGCTCCCGGGCATAGGGCGTGGGTTGCATTTTGCGACCGACTTGCACCAGCAACTCGTCTTCGAAATAGGTACGCAAACGTCCCAACACACCGCTGGTGGCAGACTGCGTCATGTGCAAGCGTTCGGCGGCGCGGGTAATGTTCTGTTCCTCGAGCAACACATCGAGGGCTACCAACAGATTCAGATCCAGGTGGTTGAAACGCATCAGGCATGTCCGGTTTTGTATTTATTTTCGCGATACATTCGGATGAATACATCAGCGCGTCAACCCTCTCGCCGTTTCTTTTGCTCTTAGCAAAAAACGCGCCCCCGGAAATTCCTGGTATCGCGATTTCCGATAGGTCACATCCCGACACTCGATTAGTCAGCTGCCAAAGCGCCCGGCAATCTTCACGGCAGTCGGCGTTCTTGCCGACACCACCACCGGACAGCCTGCGTTGCTGATGGGCCTATCGAGCCTGCGGCAGATTCGTCCGGATACTAATTTCAATGGAGTGGTAGCCATGAACATCCTTGGCCTTGATGCCCTGATCTTCGGCGTCGATGACATCCAAGCCTGTACCGATTGCCTGCGTGATTACGGCCTTGCGCCTGTCGCCGTCGACAGCAACGGCGGGCGCTTCGAAGCATTGGACGGCACCGCCGTGATCATTCGGCGGGCGGACGATCCGCGCTTGCCTGCCGCCATTGGTCCGGCACCGTCGATTCGTGAAACCGTCTACGGCGTCGCCAGCGCTGCCGACCTGGATGCCATCGAAGACGAGCTGGCGCGAGATCGCCAGGTCACCCGCGATGATGACGGCGTGCTGCACAGTATCGACGACATGGGGTTTGCAATCGCCTTTCAGGTCACTGTTCGCAAGGCTTACAACGCGCCGGACGACCTGACCAACGCCGCCGGCCATGCGCCACAGCGTCCGCTTAATCAGCCCGGTATCACCCTGGAAATGGAGGCCACGCCGCGCACTTTATCGCACGTGGTGTATTTCGTCCCCGACGCGGCCAAGGCAGAAGCCTTCTACGCCGAGCGTCTGGGCTTCAAAACCACAGACACCTTCATCGGCGCGGGTCCATTCATGCGCCCGGCAGGTTCCGATGACCACCATTGCCTGTTCATGATCCAGACCCCGCCTCACATGAAGGGCTGCGAACACTTCACTTTCCACATGGGCAGCGGCACCGAAGTGCTGCTGGCCGGAACACGCTTCGAGCAAAAAGGCTGGACCAGTTTCTGGGGCCCTGGCCGTCACCTCTTTGGCTCCAACTGGTTCTGGTATTTCAACAGCCCGCTGGGTTGCCACATTGAATACGACGCCGACATGGACAAGCACGATGACGCCTGGGAGGCGCGCCGTGCACCGCTGTCGGCGGATAACTCGCAACTGTTCCTGTTCAACTCCAAAGAAAAATGGGCACCCGGCGGCCCTCCACCCAAAGCGTTGTAGGCGCGAGCCTGTTCCGGGCGGCGTGCCGACGGCGCAGGTCAATGATGTCGCGGGGAGCCTGACGCCCCGCGGTGCTCTCAGGTTTTTCGCGAGCAAGCTCGCTCCTACATAGGTTTGTGTCATGAGCCACAGCGATTTTTACCTGTGCCGGGTGGACGAACTGGTGGAAGGGCAGGCACGCGGATTCGATCCATTGCAGCGCGGCAGAGACAGTGTTTTTGCCTTGGTGCACGAGGGACAGGTGCGGATTTACCGCAACAGTTGCCCACATCTGGACGTACGCCTGGAGTATCGCAAAGACCGGTTTCTCTCGGCGGATGGCCAGTTGATCGTCTGTTACGCCCACGGTGCACAGTTCCTGCCGAGTACCGGTAAATGTATCTACGGCCCCTGTTTGGGCCAAGAACTGGAGGCGTTGCCGTGGCGTATGGAGGAGGGCTGGCTGGTGCTGCAAATCCCCGAGATCGGCAGCGCGCCACCTCAAGTCGAGGTATCGCGTTTGGCGATACATCGCATCCCTACTCGCGATTAGTCAAATCCCTGCTTTGACGGGAAGCTGGACCTAACGACGCAGTGCCTGGCGCTGCAGCGAACCACAAGAATAAAAAGTGAGACAACCATGAGTGCAGTGAACAAAGTTCTGATCGTGGGCGGTGGCATTGGCGGCTTGTGTGCGGCCATCGCACTGCGGCGCAAGGGCATTGAGGTCGACCTGATCGAACTCAAGTCAGAGTGGACGGTTTACGGTGTCGGCATCATCCAGCAGAGCAACGTGGTCCGCGAAATGGCCAAGCTGGGCGTGCTCGACGGTTATCTTGATGCGGCCTATGCCTTTGAAGACGTCGCTATCTATGGGCCGGCCGGTCAGCAGCTGGCGCGCATCCCGGGCCAGCGCCTGGCAGGGCCTGCGTATCCGGCCAACGTCGGTATCTCGCGCCTGGCGCTGCACAAAGTCCTCAGTGAAACGGCGCTGGAGCTCGGCGCCAAAGTGCGCCTGGGTCTGAGCGTTGAATCCCTGAATGACACAGGCGAGAGCGTGGAGGTGCTGTTCACCGATGGCACTTGCGCCGGCTACGACCTGGTGGTGGGTGCTGACGGCCTGTTCTCCAAGGTTCGCAGTTTGCTGTTCGGCGACACCTACACGCCGCGCTTCACCGGCCAATCGGTGTGGCGCTACAACTTCCCGCGCGATCCGCACATCGATCACCTCGCCAACTACCAGAGCGCCGAAGGCAACGCGGGCCTGGTACCGCTGGCCGGTGACCTGATGTACCTGTTCCTTACCTCCCATGAACCTTCCAACCCGTGGATGGACCCGCAGACGCTGGCCGAGCAGATGCGCCAGCGCTTGCAGGGTTTTACCGGCCTCATCGGCGAGCTGCGTGAGCAAATCACCGACAACAGCCAGGTGGTTTACAAGCCGATGGAAGTGGTCTTCGTCAACGAACCCTGGTACCGCGGCCGTGTCCTGCTGATCGGCGACGCTGCCCACGCGACCACGCCACACCTTGGTCAGGGCGCCGGCATGGCAATTGAAGATGCCATCGTGCTCAGCGAAGAACTGACTCGCGACGGCGGCATCGAGCAACAGCTGCAGCGCTTTATGGATCGCCGTTTCGAGCGCTGCAAGTACATCAGCGAAAGCTCTGTGCTGGCCGGTGACAAGGAAATGCAGCACGACCGGGAGTTCGACCGCATCGGTCTGGTCAAGCAGATGCTCGCACGCACCGCCGAGCCCATCTGATTCGACTTCATCCACAGCAGTTACCACTATAAAAACAAGAGGTTAACGCGATGGTTAGTTCCACGACTGCGACGCTTGCGCGCCGCCCGGTCAGCATTTCTGCACCCTTTGGTTTCACCTTGGCCGCGGCTTTGGTTCTGTGTAGCCAGGCGGCCCATGCCTTTCAGGTTGATACCGGCAATCCGGATTTCAAACTGCGCTGGGATAACACGGTGAAGTACAGCGCCGCGTGGCGAGCCCAGGATCCAAGCAGCAAACTGACCCAGGGACAGATTGCGCTCAACCAGGACGACGGTGATCGCGCCTTCAACAAAGGCCTGATCTCCAACCGTTTGGACGTCCTCTCCGAACTGGATATGTCGTTCAAAAGCGTTGGCGCACGCCTCAGTGGTGCCACTTGGTACGACACTGAATACCAGCACGACAACGATAACGATGACCCGACACGCGCCAACGCCCGTTCGGTGGCCTACGACGAATTTACCGATGACACTCGCCACCTGCATGGCGGTGATGGGGAGTTGCTGGATGCGTTTGTGTACTGGAACGGCGACGTAGCCGACCGTGCCACGTCGGTGCGTGCAGGGCGCCACGGGTTGATCTGGGGCGAGAGCCTGTTCTTCGGGGCCAACGGCATTGCCGGTGGCATGGCGCCGGTCGACGTGGTCAAGGCGCAGTCCGTACCCAACACCCAGTTCAAGGAAATCACCCGGCCAGTCAATCAACTGTCCGGGACTTTCCAGCTGACCGACGACGTCTCGCTCGGCGCCTTTTACCAACTGGAATGGGAGGAGACACGTCTGCCGGGCGCAGGTAGTTATTTCTCCACCAGTGACACCATCGGCGAAGGCAATGAACGCCTGATCGTGGGCGCGCCATTCCCTGCGTTCCTCGGCGGCAATCCCGGCAGCCCGGCGGCGTTTTTCCATGGCAATGACAAGGAAGCGAAAAGTTCGGGGCAGGGCGGCCTGCAGTTGAAGTACAGCGCCGAGACGGTCGAGTACGGCCTGTACGCCATTCAGTACCACGACAAAACCCCCAAGCTGTACCTCAAACCTTCCACCGGTGTGCCGAACTTCAGTACCGGCCAGGTCGGCGAGTATTACTGGGTGTACCCGGAGGACATTCGCGCCTTTGGAGCGAGTTTTTCTACCACCGTGGACGAATACAGCTTCGCCGGTGAAGCCTCGATGCGCTGGAACATGCCGCTGGTTTCCAACGGTCAGACCGTCCTGCCTGGCGTTGTCGCTGACAACGATGACGACGCCCTCTACGCCGTCGGCCGTACCGCCCACGTCAACCTCAACGTGCTGGCCTCATTCGGACCGAACTTCCTTGCTAGGGAATCGGGACTGGTCGGCGAGATCGCCTGGAACCGTCTGCTGAGTGTCACTGAGAACCGGGCCGCCCTTGACCCCAATGCCACCGATGACGGTCTGGGTTTCAAGGTGGTCTACACCCCGACCTACCGCCAGTTCTTCTCCGGCATCGATATCAGCATCCCGGTCGGCATCAGCTACTTCCCCCTGGGCAAGTCGGCGGTTGTCAGTTCCTTCGGCCCGGACAACGGTGGCGATATGAACATCGGCATCACCGCGACTTACCTGGATCGCGTTACCGCTGGCCTGACCTACACGCATTACTACGGCGCCGAGGACACTAACCTCAACGCCGCCAACCAATTCAATTTCAAGCAATCGCTGAAAGACCGGGATTACCTGGCTTTCTCCGTCAAGACCACGTTTTAAGAGGACTTGCGCATGACCCACAACAAAAAGACCGGAGCCTTCAAGCTCAAAACCCTTTGCCTTGCACTGCTGGGTAGCCTGGCCATTTGCAGCCAACTGACGCTGGCGGCGACGGCTGAAGACGCGGCCAAGCTGTCGAAAAACCTGACGCCTTTCGGGGCCGAGCGCGCCGGCAATGCCGACGGCACCATCCCGGCCTGGGACGGTGGTTACACCAAGGTCGATCCATCGTTCAAGGAGGGTGGCAAACGTTCCGATCCGTTCGCCGCGGACAAACCACTGTTCAGCATCACCTCGAAAAACCTTGCGCAATACGCCGCAAAGCTCAGCGATGGCACCAAGGAAATGTTCAAGCGTTTCCCCGACACCTATCGCATTGATGTGTACCCGACCCGTCGTACAGCTGCCGCGCCGCAATGGGTGTATGACAACACCCTGAAAAACGCCACTCGCGCCAAACTGGTCGACAGCAGCGCCGGCCCCGTCCCCGAAGGCGCCTTTGGCGGCATCCCGTTCCCGGTCCCGCAAAACGGCGCCGAAGCCATGTGGAACCACGTGCTCAATTGGCGCGGTACCTCCCTGTCGATGCATTTTCGTCACTACCTGATGACCGCCGATGGCAAGCAGGTCATGACCACCGACGGCCAGGCTATCCAGGAGATGCCGTATTACTACCAGGAAGGGACGCCGGAGTCGTTTGCCGGTGACTACTGGATGTTCCGCCTGCTCAACGTCGGGCCACCGTTGCGCGCCGGCGAGCAGATTCTGGGCCGTACCAACATCAACGGCGATCTGTCCCAGGCCCACGTTTACCTGACCGGGCAACGCCGCGTGCGCAAGCTGCCGAATGCTTGCTGCGATACGCCGACACCGGCGACTGCCGGGGTGATGTCGTTCGACGAATTGAGCGTATTCCAGGGCCGCATGGACCGCTTCAACTGGAAACTGGTGGGCAAGCAGGAGATGTACATCCCCTACAACACCAACAAGGTGCAAGCCGCCGCCAAGCCTGAAGACCTGTTCCTCGCTCATCACATGAACCCGGATTACGTGCGTTGGGAATTGCACCGGGTCTGGGTGGTCGAGGCCGACCTGGCACCGGGCAAACGTCACCAATTGCCGAAAGGTCGTTACTACCTGGACGAAGATACCTGGCAAGCCATTCTGGGCGACCGCTGGGACGCCAACGGCCAACTGGCCAAGACCCTGTGGTCGTTGCCGGCAGTACTGCCGGACCTGCCTGCCCAGGCGCAATTGTCTTCGGGCTTCTATGACCTCACCTCTGGCGCCTGGTTTATCCAGAACGTCTACACCGGCCAGGCAGAACAGTACAGCGTGGTGGATCGCTACAAGGCCTCCGAGTTTTCGCCAGCGGCGATGGCGGGTGCCGGGGTTCGTTGATTCAGACCGGATCGCGGCTTGATCAGCGTGGTCCGGTTTCAAACGGTTTTTCGAGGTCGGTAATGAACAGATTCTGTCAGGTGGTTGGTCGGCTGATGTGGCTTATGGCGTTGCCTGTGGCGTTGCCGTTGACTCTGGCCCATGCCGCTGTGGTCGGTGACACCCTCAACACACCGGCGATGCAGGCGCCGCAAGCGAAATCTGCGGTGCTGCTGGACCTGGCCCGTGCGGGGGCACGGTTGGTGGCGGTGGGGGAGCGGGGCATCGTGCTGCTCTCCGATGACAACGGTGTCAACTGGCGGCAAGCAGCGGTACCGGTTTCCGTCAGCCTGACGGCCGTGCAGTTTGTCGACGCCAACAGCGGCTGGGCGGTAGGGCATGGCGGTGTTGTGCTGGCCTCCCGCGATGCAGGTGAACACTGGACCGTACAACTGGACGGCCTGCGAGCGGCACAACTGGAGTTGTCCGCTGCCCGCGAGCAATTGCCTTCTGCCAACGATCAGGATGCCGCCGCCGCGCGTGTGCAAACGGCTGAAAGGCTAGCTGCGGAGGGTGCTGACAAACCGTTTCTCGCCCTGCAGTTCGTGGATGCCCGACACGGTCTGATCGTGGGGGCGTACGGTCTGGCATTTCGCACCGAAGATGGCGGCACCACCTGGCAATCGATCATGGGGCAAATCGATAACCCGATGGGCGCGCACTTGTCTGCCATCGCTCAACAAGGAGAGCTCTGGTTCCTGGCCGGCGAGCAGGGTTATCTGGCTCGTTCGATGGATGCCGGCAAGTCTTTCAGTCAGTTGCAAAGCCCTTACGCGGGGAGTTTCTTCACCCTGCAAATGCGCGATGACGGTGTCTTGTTAGTGGCCGGTTTGAAGGGCAATGCTTTTTCCTCCAGTGACCTTGGCGAGAGCTTCCATCCGGCGCCGGTATCGATGCCGGTGTCTTTCAGCGATGCGATCCGCACCGATGACGGCCAGTTGCTGCTGGTCAATCAGAGCGGCGCCTTGTTTCGCACCCACAACCAGCCTGGCGCATTGCTGCAGCCCTACGGAAAACCGCTGGGCAAGCCCGTTGCCAGTGTCATCCAGGCCGCCGATGGCAGCCTGACGCTGGCTGGTTTCACTGGGTTGACGCGCGTATCGCCGTCAATCGCTACTGCTTCGGAGTGAGGTTATGAAGTCTTTCGACAACGCCACGGCCAGCCTGGCGAATTTCGATCCACGCTCCGGTTCAGTGGTGGAACGCACGCTGTTCAACCACCGCCTGTGGGTGCTGTTGGTGTGTGTGCTGACCACCTTGGTGCTGGGGTATCAAGCCACCCGCATCGAACTCAATGCCAGCTTCGAAAAGATGATCCCCACACAGCAACCCTACATTGCCAACTACCTTGAGCATCAGAAACAGCTCACTGGCCTGGGCAATGCGTTGCGTATTGTGGTCGCCAACCGGCACGGCGACATCTACGATGCCGAGTACCTCAAGACCCTGCAGGCCCTCAGCGACCAACTCTACCTGCTGCCGGGCGTTGACCGGGCGTACATGAAGTCGCTATGGACCCCGGCCACGCGCTGGGTCGCCGTGACCGAAGACGGCCTCGACGGTGGCCCGGTGATCCCGGATGACTACAGCGGCACCGCCGCCAACCTCGATGCGCTGCGCCGCAACGTGCAGCGTTCCAATGAACTCGGGCAGTTGGTGGCTTTCGACCAGACGTCGAGCATCATCTACGTGCCGTTGCTGGCCGCCACTTCTGACGGCAAGCCGCTTGATTACGCAGTGTTGTCCGAGCAACTGGAGACGCTGCGCAGCACATACCAAAGCGCCAATATCGACATTCACATCACCGGTTTCGCGAAAAAGGTCGGCGACCTGATTGACGGTCTGAAACAGATCCTGCTGTTCTTTGCCGTGGCGATCCTGATCACCACCGCCGTGCTGTTCTGGTACACCCGCTGCCTGCGCAGTACCGTGCTGGTGGTGCTGTGCTCGCTGGTGGCGGTGGTCTGGCAGCTCGGTTTGCTGCCATTGCTGGACTACCAACTGGACCCGTATTCGGTGCTGGTGCCTTTCCTGGTGTTTGCCATCGGCATGAGCCACGGCGCGCAGAAAATGAACGGCATCATGCAGGACATCGGCCGAGGCATGCATCGGGTGGTGGCGGCGCGATTCACCTTCCGCCGCCTGTTCCTGGCCGGGTTGACGGCGCTTCTTTGTGATGCCGTAGGTTTTGCGGTGCTGATGCTGATCAAGATCCAGGTCATTCAAGACCTCGCGGTAATCGCCAGCATCGGCGTGGCGGTGTTGATCTTCACCAACCTGATCCTGCTGCCGGTGTTGCTCTCATATGTAGGCGTTTCACCGCGCGCGGCACAACTGAGCCTCAAGAGCGAACAGGCCGAGCAAAACGGTCAGACACGGCATGCCTTCTGGCGTTTTCTGGATCTGTTCACCCATCGCCGCTGGGCCAGCCTGTGCATCGCCATCAGCCTTGCGTTGGCCGCTGTGGGCTTTGTGGTCAGCCTGCAACTGAAAATCGGCGACCTCGACGCCGGTGCGCCGGAGCTGCGCGCCGATTCGCGCTACAACCAGGACGATGCATTTCTGACCCGTCATTACGGCGCCAGCAGCGACCTGTTCGCGGTGATGGTGAAAACGCCGGCCAGCAGCTGTGCACGCTACGACATCCTGGCCAAGGTCGATGCCCTGGACTGGCAACTGCGCGCCTTGCCGGGTGTGGATTCGACCAATTCGCTGGCGTTGCTGAACCGGCGCATGCTGGTCGGCCTCAGTGAAGGCAACCCGAAGTGGTACGAGCTGCAGAACAACCAGGCGATGCTCAACATGATCACCGCCAGTGCGCCGCGTGGCTTGTACAACGAAGACTGCAGCCTGTTGACCCTGTACGCCTACCTCACTGACCACAAGGCCGAGACGCTGACCCGCCTGGTCGAGCACGTGGAAAAATTTGCCGCGGCGAATAACACAGACGAAGTGCAATTCCTCCTGGCCGCCGGTAACGCCGGCATCGAAGCGGCGACCAATATCGTGGTCAAGCAAGCCAACCGCGAGATGCTCGTCTGGGTCTATGGCGCGGTGATTCTGCTTTGCCTGATCACGTTCCGCTCCTGGCGCGCGACGGTGTGTGCGGTGATCCCCTTGATGCTGACGTCCATCCTCTGCGAAGCCTTGATGGTCTGGCTGAACATCGGTGTGAAAGTCGCCACGCTGCCGGTCATCGCCCTGGGCGTCGGCATCGGTGTCGACTATGCGTTGTACGTGATGAGCATTCTGCTGGGTCATCTGCGCCAAGGGGCGAGCCTGTCCGAAGCCTATTACCGCGCACTGGTTTCCACCGGCAAGGTGGTGATGCTGACCGGAATCACCCTGGCCATCGGCGTAGCAACCTGGACCTTTTCACCGATCAAGTTCCAGGCCGACATGGGCGTGCTGCTGGCGTTCATGTTCGTCTGGAACATGGTCGGTGCACTGGTGTTGCTGCCGGCACTGGCGTACTTCCTGTTGCCCGCACGCAGCGAGGCGCAGGGGGACGTTGTGCCGATGACAGTGACTAACGTGGCGGTTTCTGATTCGGCGGTAGTTGCCAACATTCATCACCTGCGCATCAAGGAGCCGTGCCATGGGCGCTAATGTCTTCGTGGAAAATACACACCGACAGGCCGGATGGGCGCAATCGCTGTTGTTGCTGCTAGGCAGCTGTTTACCGGTGCTGGGCGCGGTACTGCTGGCCCCGGTATTGCCGCGGATGCAGGCGCATTTTGCCGATGTGGCCGGCAGCGCCATGCTGGTGCCTGTGGTGTTGACCTTGCCGGCGTTGGTGATTGCGTTGCTGGCTCCGTTCGCCGGGTTGATCGCCGATCGACTCGGGCGCAAGCCATTGCTGTTGGCGAGCATGTTGCTCTACGTGCTCTGCGGCGTGCTGCCGCTCTGGCTCGACTCGCTGCCGGCGATCGTATTGAGTCGAGCAGGCATCGGCTTGGCCGAGGCGGGGATCATGACCTGCTGCACCACGCTGATGGGCGACTACTACAGTGGCGCCAGGCGTGAGCGTCTGTTTGCTTTGCAGATGGTCGCCACGTCGTTGTCCGCTGCGGTGTTTATCGCAGTGGGTGGTTTCCTCGGGGAAAACGACTGGCGCACCCCGTTTGCGCTGTATGCAGTGGGCCTGATTTTCCTGCCGCTGATGGCCTGGAAGCTATGGGAACCCCAGGCCCGCCCGCAGCCTGAACAAACAACGCAGCCGCTACTGGCAGGAAAATTTCCGTGGCGCGCGCTCACGCCCCTGTATGCGCTGTCGCTGTTGGCGGGTTTGAGCCTGTTTATTGTGCCGGTACAGGCCGGTTATCTGCTCAACCTGCTGCACGTGGATGCCCCGCAACAGATCGGCATGACCATGGGTGCCAATCAACTGGGCGTGCTCATCGGTGCGCTGAGCTTCCGCTTGTTCAGCGGGATGCGCGGCCAACACATGCTGTTGATTGCCTATGTGCTGGCGGGCATCGGCGGGCTGTTGATGGCTGGGGCCCTGACCCACGTACAAGTGGTGGTCGCAGTGACGATCAGCGGCCTGGGCATCGGCCTGATGTTGCCGACGCTGATCACCTGGATCATGGCGCAAGTCGATTTCCATCAGCGTGGGCGAGCGGCGGGGTGCTTTACCGCGGCCATTTTCGCTGGCGAGTTCATCAGCCCACTGGTGGTGCTGGGCATGACCTGTGGTGAAGCCTCGGCGCTCCCCCATGCGTTGGCCATTGTGGGTGGGGGGCAACTGTTGGTGGCGGTGTTTTGCCTGGCGGTGCCCCGGCTCGGTGGCCTGTCGCCCCACGCGAATGTTGTTGTCGGTGGCACCACCATCGGCGACGGAAACTGAACGAGGATTGTCCATGCAAGCGCTTCCTGAATTCAAACGAGTGGTCACCGGTCACGATCAGCATGGCCAGGCGATTGTCGCCAGTAACGGGCCGACGCCGAACGTATTCCCGTTGTCGGCGGTACCCGGCACGGTGTTTCATGAACTGTGGAACAGCAGCACCAGCCCGGCCTTGCTCGACAACGCCAGCGATCCAAGCAGCAAACCGTTGCAACTGAGCCCCGGTCCCCTGGGCAGCGTGATTCGGGTGGTGGATATTCCACCGGACAGCGTGCAGAACCAGGTCAGCGCTGAAAGCGCCGCGGCGGTGTTCGCCGAAATTGGCCAATCCCACGCCGGCACCGGCAAAGCCGACTCCCGGCACAAATTGATGCACCGCACCGAGACGCTCGACTACGGCATTGTCACCGAAGGGGAGGTGTGGCTGGTACTGGACGAAGAGGAGGTGCACCTCAAGCGCGGCGACGTCGTGGTGCAACGCGGCACCAACCACGCCTGGAGCAACCGCACCGA
Organism: Pseudomonas sp. GW821-FHT09H03; assembly: GCF_059415945.1. Classification (NCBI taxonomy): domain Bacteria; kingdom Pseudomonadati; phylum Pseudomonadota; class Gammaproteobacteria; order Pseudomonadales; family Pseudomonadaceae; genus Pseudomonas; species Pseudomonas sp. GW821-FHT09H03. The sequence goes on from NZ_JBWKOF010000004.1 coordinate 244,218, forward strand.
AGCAATGGCGCGCATGGTCTTCATTCTTCTCGACGGACGCTTCGCGGCTGAGTTGAACCCTGTCCAAGGAGCATCTGTATGAAACTCGCCACCCTGAAAAACGGCAGTCGTGATGGTCAGCTCGTTGTGGTCTCGCGCAATCTCGCATGGGCGCTGGATGCCAGTTCCGTGGCGCCGACCTTGCAGCAGGCCGTCGAAAACTGGAGCAGCACCGAACCACGCTTGCAGGCACTTTCGCGTCAATTGAATGCAGGCGAGTCGACTGAAGCCTTTGCCTTTGACCCAAGCCAGGCCATGGCGCCTTTGCCACGGGCCTATCAATGGTGCGACGGCTCGGCCTTCCTCAGCCATGGTGCACTGATGCAGAAGGCGTTCAATCTTGATCCCATCGACGGCGTCGAACACACACCGCTGATGTATCAGGGCGCCGGTGACGATTTCATCGGCCCGCGCGACGATATTGCGCTGCCGAGCGAGAGCCAGGGCATCGACTTTGAAGGCGAGTTCGTGGTGCTGGTGGATGACGTGCCGATGGGGTGTGACGCGCAAGAGGCGCTGCAGCACATCAAGTTGATCCTGCAGATCAACGACGTCAGTTTGCGCGCCCTGGCCCCGCGGGAAATGCGCACAGGCTTTGGATTTTTGCAGGCCAAACCCTCGTCCAGTTTCGCTCCGCTGGCCATTACCCCGGATGAACTGGGCGATGCCTGGTGTGACGGGCGGGTGCATTTGCCTTTGCAGGTGCACTGGAACGGCCAATGGTTCGGTCATCCGCACGGCGGGCAGATGAACTTCGGTTTTGGCCAGTTGATCGCCCATGCCGCGCTGACTCGCCGGCTGCGCGCGGGCACGCTGATCGGCTCAGGTACCGTCTCGAATGTCGAACGCAGTGCGGGTTCGGCTTGCATTGCCGAACGTCGCGCCATTGAAATGATCGAGCACGGTGCTGCACAAACCGGCTTCATGCGGTTTGGTGACCGCGTGCACATGGATGTTCTGGATAGCGACGGCCAGTCGTTGTTCGGCGCGATCGATCAACGTGTCGTTCAAGCTCAAGGTTGAGGGGCGCCCTATGCGTGTGTTGATTACCGGCGCCAATGGTTTTGTCGGACGAGAGCTGGTGCGTTGTTTGTTGGCGCGGGGCAGCTTGCGAGGGCAAAAAATTGACTCGCTGTTGGTCCTGGACAGGGACTTGCAGGGCTTGCCGGAGGACGCCCGAGTGCGTCGTCATTTCGGCAGCGTGACGGACCCTGCGTTGATGCGCCGGGTGCTGGCCGACGGCATCGACGTGGTGTTTCACCTGGTCAGTATTCCCGGTGGCACTGCAGAAGATCAGTACGAACTCGGTTACCAGGTCAACCTGCTGGCCAGTCTGGAGTTGCTCAACCAACTGCGCAACAAAAGCCAGCCACCCGTTTTGGTGTATGCCAGTAGCGTCGCGGTGTATGGCGGTCATCTGCCGGAACGAATGAACGAGACTGCCGAACTGCGCCCCGAACTGACCTACGGAACGCACAAGGCCATGGTGGAAAGCGCCGTGAGCGACCTTGCCCGGCGAGGTGATGTGGACGGTCGTGTGTTGCGACTGCCAGGCATCGTCGCCCGGCCCCGTGAGCCCAATGGCTTGCGCTCAGCATTCATGAGCGACCTGATGCGGGCGTTCGCCGAGGGTGAATCCTATCAATGCCCGGTCTCGCCAGAGGCGACGGCCTGGTGGATGTCGGCGCGCTGCTGCGTGAACAACCTGATCCACGCTGCAGAGCTCGATGGCGACTCGTTGGGCGCTCAACGGGTGTGGCAGTTGCCGGTTCTGCATTTGTCCATAGCCCAGGTGATCGACGCTTTGGCCGATCGCTATGGGCAGGAGCGCCGCAAGCTGATCAGTTATGCGCCCGACGCCGGGCTGCAAGCGTTGTTCGGACAGATGCCACCCCTGAAAACCCCGCAAGCGCGTGCCGCCGGTTTCAATCATGACCGCACGGCTGCCGCGCTGGTCCGCAATTCCCTCAACCCCTCGGCCCCCCGACACTTGCCGCTGACCGGAGAGAACTTTCATGTCACTGCCAACCAAGCCTAAACGTCGTCTCGTGGACCTTTCGGTCACCCTCGATAATAACCCCTACACCGATCCGCCGCCGTTGCTGCCGAAGATCGACTACATGGATCACCAGCAGGGCTGGCCGGAAATGGCAGCGATGTTTCCGGGCTTGCAACTCGAGCAAATGCCGGGCAACGAATCATGGGCGGCCGAGCGACTGCACATCACCACCCACAGCGGTACGCATATGGATGCGCCCTGGCATTACGCCTCGACCACCGATGGCGGACAGCCGGCGTTTGGCATCGATGAGTTACCGCTCGATTGGTGCCTGCAACCTGGGGTGAAGCTGGACTTTCGGCACATGGCAGACGGTCATGTGGTAACCGCCGACGAGATCGAAGCCGAACTGGCGCGCATTGGCCATGCCTTGCAGCCGCTGGACATTGTGCTGATCAACACCCGTGCCGGCGCATTGTTTGGTCAGCCGGGCTATCTCGATGCCGGTATCGGAATCGGTCGTGAAGCCACGATGTATCTGCTGGAGCGGGGAGTGCGGGTAGTCGGCACCGATGCCTGGAGCTGGGATGCTCCGTTCAAGTACACCCGTGAGCGTTTCGCAGCCGACGGCGATGCCTCGATCATCTGGGAAGGGCACAAGGCCGGGCGCGATATCGGCTACGGGCAAATGGAAAAGCTCGCCAACCTGGATGTCCTGCCGGCCAATGGATTCGTGGTGTCGTGTTTTCCCTACAAGATCAAGCACGCATCGGCCGGGTTCGTACGCGCGGTGGCGATATTCGACGAGTAAGCCGCGCGAAGAAACGCGGGCCAGTTTCGCCAGATCCAGAGGGTGGAATCGAGTGCAACACGACCTGAGGAAGCCAGGGCGTAAAGCCCTGGCAGACAGCAACTGTCACTTTTTCTTCTTCGCCGGCTTTTCTGCCTTCTCTGACTTGCTGGCCTTTTCTGGCTTGCTGTCAGCCTTTTTTGCAGATTTCTTTGGTTCGACAGCTTTTTTCTTGTCTTTCTTATCGGAAGATTTCGAAAGAGCCGCGGCCGCCGCTGATTTCTTTGCCGGTGATGACTTTTTGTCTTTCAAATCCTTGCTGGCTTTCGAAGCGTCACCTTTGCTTTTCTTCTCGTCTTTAGCCACGTTGACCACCTCTCGGAGTGTGCCGGTATTGGCACATTGCCTGTGGGATTATCCACACGCTGATCATTAGGCGAGCGCGTCGCAAAGCGGTTCAGATTATTTTGATGCGTCGTGACAGGCTTTGGAGGGGGCACCGATATGGACTGAGGTCTGGGCATCCTGAACAGGTAAACCGCTACGCCTCTAAGTGAGTTTTCACACCGTCTGTGCCAAAGCAGCCATTCATATTTCATGAGCGAATGGGACTGGACTCTTCCATCCAGTCCAGCCCCATACGCTTACCCCTTACAAAATGGCTCAGGCCTTCCTGCGCAAGAATCCCTGCTGGGCACCGTTGCGGTTAGGCGCGAAGCCATTGGCCTCCAGGCTTTCTTCAACAGTGTCGTAGAACACGCCGATCTTGCTGATCTCGCGCGCCTGCTGGGCGGTGGCGATCGGGCGACCGAACTCGAGGGAGATGCGCACCAGTTGCTCGATCTGTTCAACGGTGGACATTTTCCCCGTTTGCGCCTGGTTCCAGAGGTTATCCTCGATGCCGCAGCGCACGTGCAGGCCCATCGCAATGCCCATCATGTTGACCGGCAGCACGTTGCGCGTCGAGCTTTCCACGGTCAGCACGGCGCCGTCCGGCACGGCACGCACGATGTTGGCCAGGCTGTAGATGTTAGGCACGTCCATCCCGCCGCCGATCGCCACCCAGTTCATCACCAGCGGGCCCTTGTAGATGCCGCGGCGCATCAGGCGCTCGACCGAGTCGAAGCTATTGATGTTGTAGCACTGGAAAGCACTCTGGATGCCCGCGGCCGTCAGGCGTCGCACGTGCTCTTCCACCCAGCCCGGCTGGGCCGGCACCGTCATTTCCTTGTAGGCGGTGTAGACAGCCGGGTCTTCCATTGAGGTGCCCTTGATGTCGGCGTCATCCCAGTGCTCGACGACGTTCATCTGCGAGGTGTTCACGGTGACCGTTACCTGGTCCGGCTTGGGATCGAGTTCGGCCAGCATATGGCGCGTATCGTCGCTCAGCCACTTGGCAGCAGCGCCCTCTGTTTCCGGCGCAAAACTGATCGAGCCGCCCACTTGAATGATCATCTCCGGCACAGCTTTACGCACACCGGCGATCAGTTCGTTGAACTTCGACAGACGCTTGGAGCCCTTGCCGTCCAGTTCACGCACGTGCAAATGCAGCACCGTAGCCCCGGCGTTGTAACAATCCACGGCCTTCTGGACCTGCTCCTCCATGGTTACCGGGATGTCCTCGGGAAAGTCAGAGGGCTGCCACGACGGTGCATAGGGTGCTGCCGTGATGATCAGGGGCTGCTGGTTCTCAGTAAAGAGGTGGCCGTCAAGGAAGTTCATAGAGGATCTCTAAAATATTTTTTATTGTTAAGCGGAACGCCGAAAAGGCTTGGTGCCGATAGGTCGCGCGTTCCATCTTGCGAAGTCAGGGTAGGTATTGCTCGTTGAACTGTAGGCCGAGGGCCTGATCAGGCGCTTCTCATCGCACGACAATGGCATTTCATTTCATGACACGTGTTGCAAAGAATTGAATTTCTAACGATGGGCGCGAGTGGCAAGAAATGCCCCACCGCACTGCCAATGGGACCCGGAATGTTGAATGGAGGAGGGCACTCGCAGCGTTTGTCAGGACGCGACGAAGTACCCTGGGCGGAGGGGCGGTCGGGTTGAATCTATCGAAATATAGGCATATTATCGAATTTAGATAAACTACCTAATTTGAGTAGAACCCCATGGACGCCATTCGCAATCCTTACGCTCCAGGTGCCGGTACTCGTCCCCCCGAGCTTGCTGGGCGTGACGTTATCCGCGAGAAGCTACGCATCTCCATCGAGCGCCTACGGGTCGGGCGTCCGTCTAAAAGTATCGTTATGGTCGGCTTGCGAGGTGTCGGCAAGACCGTCTTGTTGAATCGAATGCTCATTGATGCAGAGACCGCCGGTATCCATACCGCCTACGCAGAGGCGCCGGAAGGACGATCTCTGCCTTCCTTGCTGGCTCCGCAGCTGCGTTCCGCGTTGCTTCGCATCAGTAGAGTCGAGGCAGCCAAAGATAAGGCTATACGTGCACTCAGAGCACTGACAGGGTTTGCCCGCTCTCTGAAGGTGACCTATCAAGACATTGAAGTCGGCTTCGATTACGAGCCTGAGGCAGGACTGGCCGACAACGGCGATCTCGAAGGCGACCTGACCACCTTGCTGACTCAGGTAGGTGAAGCGGCTCGCGGTGCCGAGACAGCATTAGTCATCTTCATCGACGAACTTCAGTACGTCGTCGAGGAAGAGCTGGCCGCTCTGATTACTGCGCTCCATCGCGTATCGCAATTGAGCCTTCCAGTGACAATTGTGGGTGCGGGTCTACCGCAACTCCGTGGGCGTGCTGGAAACGCAAAGTCGTACGCTGAGCGATTGTTCGACTATCCAGAGATTGGTCCGTTAGAGCCACCTGAAGCCAAAGTAGCGTTCGTAAAGCCATCCGAGGACGAGGGAGTGATTGTCGATCCGGATGCAGCCGATCTGGTGGTCACGATGACACAAGGCTATCCGTACTTCATTCAAGAATGGGGCAAGAGTTCCTGGGATGTAGCGAGCAACGACCACATCACCGTTGAGGACGTCAGGGACGCCTCGCCATTGGCGATAGCGGCTCTGGATGAAAGCTTTTTTCGGGTTCGTTTTGACCGGATGACGGTCGCAGAAAAAATCTTTTTAAGAGCGATGGCCGATCTAGGGGCAGGGCCTCACCGGTCTGGCGATATTGCCGGACGGCTTGGCCGGACCAGTCAGTCGCTTGGGCCAATACGCAGCAGCCTTATTACCAAAGGCATGATCTGGAGCCCAAACCACGGTGATACCGCATTCACCGTACCGATGTTCGATCAGTACATGAAACGAATCATGCCGGGTAACGATTGGCAGCCGCCGCCCGTAGGTGCCGGTACTGCTCGCAAAGCTCCCTGACGCGGTGAGATGCAACGGGTAATTGCACAGAGTGGCCCACCCGATAGCATTCGACCTGGCTAGTGATTTGTATCGGGTTGGGCTGACAGAGAACATTTTTCTCCCGTCTCGTTAAATCGATAGAGCAGGGAAGGGATGAGTTCGTTAACGGGAAAAGTTCGTAGGCCAATTACGGTCAAACACGATTAAATTATAACTCAACTAAATAGATGTTTAGTTTAGTTATAATTTAATCATATATAAAGATGAGCAGGGTGCTACCCCCGTCATTCAAATACTGCCAGCCAGACAGTGTGCCCACCGCACAGCGGGTCTTCCGTCAGTTGCTCGACAACCCTGAAACCATGGCGATTGAGCAAATCGACGTATTCATCGTGGTCCAGGCTGGCGTGGTAAAGCGTCTCACCTTCAAAGGTGCCAAGGGCAATCCCGTGGGCCGTCCCACTGGTGAACATAAGCGCAGCCCCTGGTTGCGCATGGGCCTGGAAGATCGGGAACATTCGGCGCTGATCTTCCGGCGTCAGATGAAAGAAACTGTCCCACGCCAGAATCCCTGCGTAACGTTGACCAAGGTCCATTCGACGCATATCCGCCACACGCCAATCCTGTCCGGGAAAACGCTGCTGACAAAACTCGATCATCGACTCTGAAGAATCTATGCCGCATACGGCGTGACCAGCGTCGATCAAGTAACTGGCCATTGGTTCGGCGCAGCCACAACCAAGATCGAGGACCTGGCCATCAACGTCAGGCATGACCCGACGAAAACGCTCCAGCCATGAATGTTCGGTACCAAGACGAGAGCGAATGCGATCCCAGGTTTGAGCATGTCGTTCGTAGAGGTCGATAATCTTGCTGGCGGCTTCATGCACGGGGAATCGTCCTTTGAGTACGAAGTGGGGTTTGTGCGTTGAAATGTACAGGGGGAATGGCCGGTATGGAATATCCATCATGTCGCATAATGTATATTATGTTAAACGTCAGGTCATGTCATAGATGTTCATGAGCAGCAGATCCCGCAATGGGCTCTTGGACGCAAGGATTGGTTCTTCGCAGGATCGTTACGCAGCGGCGCTTCTGCGCGCGACTATCGCTTCCACGAGATGACATGGGCGTCTGATTATTGTTGCTTTAAACGCCCGTGTAGCCTGAGGACAATTCTTTATTCGGATTTTTGCCAGGCACATACATCGAGGGTCGCACCTTGGGATAATCGTTGTTGCGCCTTGTCGTTAGTGAGCAACAGTGATTGGCCGTGATCGCAGACCAAGATTCGTTCGCCCTGATAAGCGATATCGGTAATGATCTGTCCCCAATGTCGGTACTGCACATCATGACCTTCACCCGGGTACGAGCGGACGGCGCCAATATTCGAATAGTGCTTGCTCCAGAACTTCATATGCTCCGGAGGCACCGCAGCGTCGCCAGTACCGCCATATATAAACACCGGGGCTTTGATTTTTTCTCCAGAGGCCACGGGCTGCTCGCAATACAAACGCCACTCGTGCACCAGGGGTTTCATGTCAAAACCTTGCGAACCTTTCATGAAAAAGGTGCGCATACCATCATCGTAGGCTGCATCTTCCCAACCAGGGATTCGTTCCACTGAATTGCCCGCTGGCATGGCCCACCACTGAGTGGGAACCGTATAGGGCAGCGCGGTTACAGCCAATTGCTCATCGGAGACCTTGCAACGATCCTTAGGTTTACTGACACCCGGTTGCGAATAAGCAGCAGCGTAATGAATCGAGCGCAACTGTGGCGCAAGGTCTGCGGCTATCTGCGCGACGTAAGGCCCACCACCAGAGATCGCCAACAAGGAAAAATGATCAACGCCTAAATGGACAAGCAATTCATGCACGTCTGCACTGTAGCTGGCGTAATCGCCCTTTGGATCAAAGGTGCTTTGACCAAAGCCGTTACGCTCCAATGTGATGAATCGCAGTTTTAATTGATCGCGCGTAGAACGTAGAAAATTAGTGAGTTCCAAGGCCCTTGCACTGGTGCCGTTGCCCGCGACAAAAACAACCGGAATGCCATCTTTCGGACCCTCATCAACATAAAACAGATCTTTACCTTTATTGGACCAATGATGCACCGGGGCGCCCATCGCATCAAAATCACTCTGTACTACAACTTGTTCAGTATCCGCGAGCACAGCGGAGACGGCGAAAGGTAAGGAGAGCAAGGCAAAAAGTTGTTTTCTCAACATGATATCCTCTTGTTTTTATTGCAAAGCCTGATTAAAACTATACGAGCGGATACCACTAAATATCTGACCTATGGCGACACTTAATACAACAACAGCGACTTCATCAAACCGTTTCAGCCGTTCCATCCCCACCGTTTTCGGAACGGCGTCCAGAAAATCAACCGAGTCGAAATCGAGGCGGCACGTTCTCTTTGGGCGTGCCTGATGCAGTTGTGCAATGGGTAGCATCACAAGGACGAGTCATCGACAATCTCACAGGGTAAATACCTTTTCCGGACTGACCTCCTGAATACGACAACCTCGCTCCCCCTCCCCCAGCATCGCCCATATCAAGAGGCGCTATTGAATCTTACCTATGGTTGTTTTCTGAAAGACCTTGCAGCCCTTATTTTGCAAGGGCTCTAGGGGGTTACCAGAATCTCCGTGGGTATAGGCATAACTTATACCCGGTATTCAAATGCCGTATTTCAGGCTAAGTGAACGCTTTTTATAAGATCTGCGCACAACATCACAATAAAAGGGTATTCCAATGCCTCACGAACACACCCCCTCCTCGCCGTCGCGCGACCTATATGAGTCATCGTCTTCATTACGAAACTTCTGGTGGAGGTTAATGGACATCCGCGTAGGTTTCGTACCACTGCCGGTACTGGTGTTGCTTTCAGTCGTTCTGACCCTCACGGCGTCGAGCAGTGAATTGTCTTCGCAACTATCCCCCATGATCGCCCTGCTGGGCATCTGCAGTTGTGTGTGCTTCGAGATTGGCAATCGTATTCCGGTGTTTAGCAGTATCGGCGGGCCGGTGATCATGGCGATGTTCCTGCCGTCTTACCTTGTCTTTGCCAAAATTCTTCCGGAGTCGGTGGTTACGCCCATCGTAACTTTCTGGAAAACCACGAATTTTCTCTATCTTTTCATTCCTTGCATCATCGTCGGCAGCATCCTGAGCATGGATCGAACGATTCTACTGGCTGGATTCTTTCGCCTGTTCGTGCCCTTGGCTGCAGGCTCCATCGCGGCGGGGTTTGTTGGCACGGCTGTCGGTGTCTCCTTGGGGATGGGCGTTTTTCATACCGTTTTTTTTGTTGTTATTCCTGTGATGTCTGGTGGCCTCGGTGAAGGGGTTATCCCTCTCACGGTCGGCTACTCCAGCATTCTTGGTCAACCTCATGGCGATCTGCTTGCTCAAGCGTTGCCCGCTGTAATGATGGGTAATGTTTGCGCAATCGTGTTCTCGGCACTGCTCAATACCGCCGGTAAACGCTGGACGCAATACACTGGTAACGGAACGCTGATGAAAAGTGCAGTCGGCAATTTGGATAATGGCAACACCGAGTCACAGCCTTACAGCTTCGACGTGAAACATGTGGCGGCTGCAGGCATGGTTGCGGTGTGCCTCTATGCTGTTGGCATGTACGCCGATCACACCTTCGGGCTGCCAGGCCCTGTGGTGATGCTGGCATTGGCAGTACTGGGTAAGGTTGCCTTTGTCTTCAGTCCGTCAATTGAGCAGGGGGCGGGTACGGTTTATCGCTTCTTTGCCACTGCCGTCACCTACCCATTACTGTTCGCCATCGGCGTCGTGGTAACTCCATGGCAGAAAGTGGCCGACGCCTTTAACTTTCCAACCATCATGACCATTGTCGCTACCGTTGCGACGCTGATGACCGTGGCCTTTTTCGTAGGTCGTAAAGTCAATATGCACCCTATCGAAGCAGCCATTGTAGTGGGCACCCATAGCGGGATGGGCGGCACTGGCGACGTAGCCATTCTGACGGCCTCCAATCGCATGCAACTGATGCCCTTTGCCCAAATTGCAACACGCATAGGGGGTGCCATTACCATCTCGGGTGCACTACTGGTGATGTCTTGGCTTTACTGATTTCGCCTTACCGTCCGCGTGACTCCATTGAATGTGAACAACAAGGGATCCAGATCCATGGATAACAAACAAATGCCTGCACGTCCGCTGGATGGCATCACGGTGGTCAGCCTGGAGCACGCGATTGCTGCACCATTCTGTAGCCGGCAACTGGCCGATTTGGGCGCCCGTGTCATCAAGATCGAACGGCCAGCTGTTGGCGATTTTGCACGAGCCTATGACTCCCGCACGAATGGTTTGGCTTCACATTTTGTATGGGCAAATCGATCCAAGGAAAGCTTGACCCTGGATGTAAAAAAACCAGAGGGCGATGCGGTTCTTGAGGCTTTGCTATCCAAGGCAGACGTGCTGATCCAAAACCTCGCGCCCGGAGCGGCAGCGCGTATGGGTCTGTCGTTTCAGGCTTTGCATGAGCGTTATCCCCAGTTGATCGTCTGCGATATCTCGGGTTACGGCACAGGTGGGCCGTACGAGCATAAAAAGGCCTATGACCTGCTGATTCAGAGTGAGGGCGGGTTTCTTTCTGTTACCGGAGGGGCTGGCGAGGATGAATTGGCCAAAGCAGGCTGCTCCATTGCCGATATATCTGCCGGCATGTATGCGTACAGCGGCATTCTTTGCGCATTGTTGCTGCGCGGCAAAACCGGACAGGGCAGTCACGTGGAAGTCAGCATGCTGGAAAGCCTCGTAGAATGGATGGGTTACCCTTTGTACTACGCTTATGAAGGTGCCCCACCTCCTCCACGTGCAGGCGCAGCACACTCCACGATCTACCCCTATGGACCCTTCCCGGCCAGTGAGGGTGACGTAGTCATGCTTGGTTTACAGAACGAGCGCGAGTGGGCGCTGTTTTGTAATTGTGTACTGGAGCAACCGCTCTTGCTGGAAGATGAACGCTTCAGTTCCAACGCTCAACGCTCTACCCATCGACAGGCGCTACGGCAAATAATTATTGAAGCCTTCGCCAGGCTAGGGACAGCAGAAGTCATCGCCCGGCTTGATGCCGCGCCTATCGCGAATGCAAAGGTCAATGACATGCAAGCCGTCTGGCGGCATCCGCAACTACAGGCACGCCAGCGCTGGGTACAAGTGGGAAGCCCCAACGGTAACTTACCGGCACTCCTCCCACCCGCTGCGAACAGCGCGTTCACCCCCCGCATGGATCCGATTCCCGGTTTGGGAGAGCACAACGAAACAATACTCACCGAGCTTGGGTATTCGAATTCCGATATCGACGAGCTAAAGGCAACGGGTGTGATATGAAGATGAACGAGCTACCTTCGGTTAAAAGTGCACTGTTTGTTCCTGGTAGCCGTCCCGAGCGCTTTAGTAAAGCCTTCGCGACGGGCGCGGATCGAATCATTGTCGACTTCGAGGACGCCGTGGAAGCAGGACTCAAGCGTCAAGCCAGACACAATCTGCAAGCATGGCTTGAGCTAAATCCGACTGCCCAGCTGATGGTGCGCATCAACGCGTTCGACCATCCTGAGTTTTGCGCAGACGTAGACTTCTGTGACGCGCACCCTGGGGTGGTTGCCGTCATATTGCCCAAGGCCGAGAGCCGCGAGCAGGTTGAGCAGGTGACGACCCATGGCAAGCGCGTCTGGCCGTTGATTGAAAGCGCCAAGGGAATAGAGGCGCTCGCCGAAATCGCCCAGGCCAGGAACGTCGAACGCCTTACCTTTGGCGCGCTGGATATGAGCTTGGATCTGGGCCTGCGCAGCAGCGCCGCTGCGGCAATGCGAATATTGGATCAGGTGCGCTACAAATTGCTGTTGCATACCTCGCTCGCCTCTCTGGCGCGACCGGTGGAAACCGTTTATCCCACCATCGACGACCCCGAGGGACTGGAAGTGTTTGCCAGTAGCGCGCTGCATATGGGCTTTGGGGGCATGCTGTGTATTCATCCAAACCAGGTAGGTATTGCCAATCGTATTTTCAGCCCAACAGATCACGAAATCGAGTGGGCACAAAAAGTACTCGCCGCAGCGCAGGAGAACGGCGGTGCGTTTCGGCTGGATGGGCAAATGGTCGATGCTCCAGTACTGTCGCAAGCACGTAGGTTGCTCAACGCTGTACCCTAGGTGTTTGGATTTTTACGGAAACGTTTTTTATGGACGTGCGCCATCTCAAATACTTCGTCACGATTGTAGAATGCGGGAGCCTATCCAAGGCTGCAGGGCAATTGTTTGTCTCGCAGCCCTCCTTGAGTCAGCATATCTCCAACCTTGAGAGCGAACTCGGCACCGCCTTGCTACTGCGTAGCCCGTTGGGTGTGAGACCGACCGAAGCCGGTACGCTGCTTTACCGGGATGCTCAGCAGATACTGCGACAGATGGACGATCTGCGTCGGCAGGTCACCAAGGGCGTTAGAACCGTTTCCGGATCGGTGACCATCGGTTTGCCCACGACGATCGCCGCTGTGCTGGCAGCCCCCCTGCTCGAACACACTCTCGCCCTTTATCCGGGTATACGTTTGCATATCATCGAGAGCATGAGTGGGTACATTAGCGAGCTGTTGGCCAATAGTCGGGTGGATTTGGCGGTACTGTTTCGCGACACCGAAACCCGCGGTGTGTCAGTGCAGCCATTGTTTGACGAAGACCTCTATGTGATTGGCAGTGCCGGTCTTAAGTTGAGTGCCGAACAGCTTGACTGCCCTCTGTTCGAGCTGGCTGGCGTTCCGCTAGTGACGCCTGGCGGTGGGGTGGGGTTAAGGCTGCTGATCGAACGTACATTCGCCAGAGAAGATGTTGCGTTGAACATTATCGCCGACATCGACTCACTGCCGACCATGATCGAAATAGCGTGTCGTGGCACTGCGTGCACCATCCTGCCGCCCTCCTCTCTGATGACCAAAGCCCGGGACTCGTGGCCGCTAGTGCGTAAAATCAGCAAGCCGGGCATAAGCCGACCAGCTAGCCTTTGCTGGCCCACATCGCTGCCCACAACCGCCGCCAACCTAGCAATCAGACACTTGATTCCCTCGCTGGTAACGCAACTACAGACCAGTGGTGAATGGATCGGTATTACTTTGCGAGAAGCGCCTTGATTCTAGGGAATTTGCGAAACACTCAACCGATCTAAGTTCAGACAGCGTATTGCAGCAGAGGCCTGCATTGAGGCTGCCGGCACGTAGGTGGTCTACCAACGGTGCATATACGTCCTGCTCGGCTGTTCTGGGCTTACGACACGCTGACTCGCTTCCCGGAACTCGTCCCAAAAACAACAGGCATCAGATTCATCCGGTAAAATCAGCCGATACCTACCGAGCGAGCTATACATGCCTTACCTGGAAGCCTATCCAGCGTTTCAGGGCTACTTGATGAGCACATCATGTCGGGATTGCTTCAGCTTATGGCGCAGTTGTTTGACCTCGTTCTGAGTCGACTCCAGAAGCGCCTGCGCACTCTGGGCTCGTGTATCAGCCTGAGTGACGGATTCGCGCAGGGAAGCGGATTCTTCGCGGGAAAGGGATAGCTGCACGAAAAGCTGCTCTTTAGCCCCCTCCTCTCTAGCTGATGCGATGGCCAAGACATTGAGCTTACCCGTGAGTTTCTCAATGGTGTCGTGTTGGGTAGTCAACATCCTGGCCTGCTGGCGGGAGTCGCTGAGCAAGCGCTCGTTGTCTCGATTCAAGCGGCTGAGTTCGTCCTGCTTCACCGAAAGTGTCTGCTGCAACTGACGATGCTCCACCTGGATTTGTTGGAGCTGACCTTCATGACGGCGCTGTTCTTGTTCACGCTGATCTTTCACAGCCGTGCGGTAATGCTCGAGTGCGTCACGAGCATGCAAGTGCTTTTCTTCCAGCGAGCGAATCTGCTGATCTTTCTCATGTATCCGTATTTCCAGGTCAGCGCAGCTCTGGCTCAGGCGAGCGTTGCGAGTGAGCTCGGATTGCAAGCTGCTTTGGCACGTACTCATTTCGCCTGCCTGGATGTCGAGCGCTGCCTGAAGATTATCGTGCTGGCGCTGCAAGTCCGCCAAGGCGGCTTGAGTCTGCGCAAGTTGATCATTGACTGACGCCCGGTGCTTATCGAGCTCAGCCCGCGCCTCGGATACTTCTTGGGCGCCCTCCTCGAGCAAACGATCCAACAACTGGCCAACCAGCCCGGTGAGCTCTTCACTCAAGCGCTCGCGACGTTCTTTCGGGAGCGGTTCTGCTTTCCCGAGTTCGCCTAGATACCGTGCAATGGTCGTCATCGAGCCAGTATTTCCAAGCTCGACACGCACAGCGTTGATGCTCGGATTTACACCTCGAGCGATCAGCGCATCTCGCGCTATCTGGACGATTGCCTTGTTTACCCCGCCGCGTGCCATGCCATCTCCTACTATTTCGTAGTGTAAAACGTATTACGTAATTACATCTTACGTTAACCTCAAAAAACAGGTACAAAATTCTATATACTATGATCAAATAATTGAGCGTTATCGCATCATAAAGATGTATTTGGTATGTTCCATCACCGCAAAGTTACGTTTCGCGTAGAAGGTCAAGATGAACAAGGCTGATCGTTATCTGCAGGCGGCAACCCGGGAAAATACCCGACGTAGCTACCGGGCGGCGGTGGAACACTTCGAAGTGACCTGGGGTGGGTTTCTGCCAGCGACGGGCGATGGCATCGTGCGTTACCTCGCGGAGTACGCGGACAAGCACACCATCAGCACGCTGAAGCAGCGCCTGGCCGCCCTGGCTCAATGGCACATCACTCAGGGATTTCCTGATCCAACGAAAACGCCAAACGTGCGGCAGATGCTCAAGGGCATACGTGCATTGCATCCAGCCCAGGAAAAACAGGCGGCCCCTCTTCTCCTGAACCACCTGGAGATGGCGGTGAGCTGGCTTGAGCGCGAAGCGGATCTTGCGGCGCAGCGCAATGACCTCAGGAGCTTGATGAAATGTCGACGTGATATTGCTTTGGTGTTGATCGGATTCTGGCGGGGGTTTCGCGCAGACGAGTTGGCACGACTCCAGGTCGAGCATACTCAGGCGCAGGCAGGCACCGGCATTACGCTCTATCTGCCTCACACGAAAGGTGACAGACAGTACCAGGGGACGACATTCCACACCCCTGCCCTCAAGAAGCTATGTCCTGTTCAGGCTTACATCAATTGGATTACGGTTGCCGGCATTGCCCATGGCCCCGTCTTCCGGAAGATCGATCGCTGGGGCAACCTTGCTGACTGTGGCATAAACTCCAACAGCTTGATCCCAATGCTTCGTCGCATCTTCACGCAGGCAGGTGTGCCATCGGATATCTACAGTAGCCACTCGATGCGGCGTGGGTTTGCCACTTGGGCTAGCGCTAATGGCTGGGACATCAAGTCGTTGATGAGTTATGTCGGCTGGAAGGACATCAAGTCAGCGCTGAAATACGTTGATGCGGGCTCCTCTTTTGGCGGCCTTGCGATGAGGCCGCCGACGCCCGAAATGGTGCTCCTTTAAAGTCGTCTTAAACTGGATCGATCTGGCTCAAAGGGCCTGGTTCAGCCTGCGTGGCGTAGCGTTATTTGCATTCGTGTGTGATGTCTACCACTGGAATTGGCTCAATCGCCCAGGAGCGAATATTACGGCGCTCGGGGCTTGGTATAGCGCATGCCTTACGTCCCGTGAATTCTCGAGCGAGACGTTCTTCATCAATACGCCAGCCTCGCTGCTCCAGTTCCTGCATGCGTTTTCGGAAAGCAATCTGAAGCGCATCCGACTTCAACGAAACCTCCTGCTGCCATGAGTCCGGGACTCGCTCGGGACGCACGTTTTTGAGTACGCCATGGTCTTGTTCGAAGATACGAATATTACTGGCAACAAACCTTCGATCAAGCAGTCGAGATCGCAGAAATGTTCTTCCCATCATCCACCAGGTTCGAGTGTGGTTGGCGTCGATCGGGACGTGCGCCGAGACGATGTGGATTCTCCAGCCATTAGGCAATTCGAGCTCCAGAGTTGTACAGGGGCCTGACAAATGAAAACCCGGAACAGTCGCCACACTCAAGAACTCGGTTGATGATTTGCGCCTTAGCATGCCTTTGCGCGCAGGCCTGCGCATAACCATCTGTGCACGAGCGCTCCACGAATCGGTTTCTACATCGAATGATTCAATCTCAGGATGATCCGGATCACCGAAGGTCGAGCCATGTACAAATGGGGCGTGCGCGAAGTCGAGGCCATTTTCGATAATCCGATCCCAGCTTGCCTCCCAATCAAAATGGCCGGTTACCACCCGGATGGCTGGATCGTCTATCCAATCGAGCGTTGGTAGAGGGGGACGTTCAGGCTCTGGGAGGTCGCCTAAAAAAGCCCAAATCCAACCGTAACGTTCCAGCGTTGGATACGCGTCGACTCGGGCCTTTGCTGGAATCCTCAGGTCTGGCTGCGCAGGTATCTGGGTGCAGACTCCATCCGCCCCAAACCGCCAACCGTGGTATGGACACTGCACGCCGTCTGCGACCTTGCGGCCGGCGGATAGGGAACCTCCCCGATGCACGCAAACATCAGACAGTAAGTGAGCTACTCCAGCGTTATCACGGAACGCTACAAAAGGTTGTCCAACCAATCGAACTGGCACCAGTCCGTTATTGAGTTGCGATGACGGAAGAACGACATACCAGATATTTTTGAGCATTGCCGTGTGACCAGATGGACTGAGAGTTGTTTGGGGACTCGATGCTTTGAGCTCACCCCATCGAGGGTCGTTCACTTCGATGCCGCACTATCGCCTTGGTCATTCTGCGCGAAAATGTCTCCCCCTCATTGAAATCCCCGGAAGCATCGAAGGGCACTATGGATCTGCGAAACCATCTGTAACGTGGCATCTTCAATCGTTCCTTCATTACGGCACAACACCCAGCCGTTATCCGCAATCGCTTGCTCGAACGCCCGGGTACAAGCGACTTGTTCCTCCAGCTTATACATCACCGTACTGCTCAGCCCACGCCCTCGTGCCGCCGCCCTCGCCCATGAAATTTCAGGGGCGGTGACTACCCCGACATGCAGGCCTGGCACTTGCACATTGCGATCGATGTTCAACTGCAGAATCTCTGCAAACGGGAGTATCCGGCGAAACGCGGCATCCGACGGGTACCAGCGATCGATCAGGATGATGCTGTCTGCTGGCTGCTTAGCCAGCACGTGCCGGGAAATCCAGGCACGGCTATCCGCAAAGCGCTTACAAATCTCCAGCTCCAGATCCCTGGTGGGCTCTCTGACGAACTTGTTGACCAGGGCCATTGTTTCACCCCTAAAAGGATCGCTTTTTTTCTCGCAAAGCCGGATCACCTTTTTGTTGTCGGCCCGCAGTGCTTTCGTAACGGCCTCCAACAATGTGGTTTTGCCGGCGCCCTTGGGCCCATCCAGAGAAACAAACAGCGCTCGATTCATTCTTCACATAACGATTGATAGACGGTTTTTTTTGCCCTGTTCGTTCGCTGGAACCGCTGGGTGCGGCTATGCGAATCGAGTGGGAGGCTCTTCTGAACAGACATTGCCGAACACTCTAACCTTGTTTCTGTCTAACTTCTGCCTCGCGTAGATCCTGCCCCACACTGCGCAAACGCTTCAGGTCCAACAGCGGATTGCCATATAGAAAGCTCGGCGCGATTCCGAGCCTGTGATATCAAACACACTGTCGCGCTCCGCACGCCGATAGCGATATGTCCGCAAACAACCGCAATGCTCAGCCTGGGCAAAGACTAGCACTGCCTCCTGTGTCTGGCGGATCCAGAGTTTCACCAGCGCTACCGCCACCGCCACCAGCGCTTGCCAGGTCGCCGCTTGGTGCGTCACACTTTCCAGCACGAACGGCGACCTTTGGGCAAAGCCGTCGAAGTTCTTCAAAGCGTGAAACACGACGAACAGATCCAGGGTGTCTCCCGCAACAATTTCGACCTGTAGTTCCTCAACCAATGAGTCGATGTTGAACAGCTGTGAGGCGTGGGCGTTTGGCATTGCAGTTTCCTTCTGCAGAATGTAGGACGATACTGTTACTTGCGAGACGGATGACGGCCGCTCTCGGCAATGCCATATATTAACTCGCGCTTATAACTAGCTACGATACATCGGCACCCGATTGTAAGTGAGAACCTTGTACGCCAACGGAGTTGCATTGTAGATTAATCCGACGGAAACCCTACAACCGAATCGCCATATAACACAAAGCCCCACGCACATCAAATACAACTTGAAAGCTAAAAGACTTTATAATAAAATGGATATTAATTGCCATCCTTGGAGAAGCACCATGGAGACAAAAGAGAAAATTCTTCATAAAATTAAAAAAACACAAAAACGAATAATTCTTCGTTGCGAATTCGATGAGCTTGGCGGGCGCACACAAGTGACAGAAGCCTTAAAAAATCTAGTAGCCACCGGATGTTTAGACCGGATTGGCAAAGGTATTTATGAGAAAAAAACTCATACTGGCTCTAGCGCATCCAACGAATACATATTACTTCTGGTTGGCTCGGTATTCAAAGAGCTTGGCGAGCCAATGTACAAAGCTGAAGTTGAGAAGCACAACAACTATAGAGTTTGTATTGTTTACACCAAAAACATGCGGATATCGCGCAAGCTAACACTTCATGGTGTGCCCGTTTGCTACGCCCACAACAAACACCCTGAGAGTCATCACAAACCTGACGAATGGGAATTGCCCGTTGATATTGATGAACTCCCAAAGTCAGATGTCCGCAATTACATAGAGAAATTTGCCGAACACTACAAAATAAAACACCAGAGAACTGGACTCGATGAATTTGCCGAGGCCGTCACGAGAATGGCTGGAGACGACATTAGACTTGACGCAACAGAAAAACTTCTGGTCGCACTAAAGAAGCGCGAGCTGATTAACGCTAAGCAATTCGCCCGACTGCTAAGCAATTATTTAAAGGAACTAAGTAATGTTCGATCCATTCGGGGACTTCGAGACCCACGGCTATCTGCGTAACATTGAGCGCACAAAAGATTTTTCAATATTGAAGCGCCAGGAACATGCTTTTTTTGAATCCAATATTGAACTGGCTTTACGCTATCTTCGTGATGTGAAAGGTCCCATCCGCTATGAAGACTTCCTAAATGTTCACAAGATTCTTTTCGAAGAATTCTATCCATGGGCAGGACACGACAGATATACACTTAATGTAGCACGACTAGTAAGCAAAGGGGGCACCATACAGTTTGAAGTTTCTGAGCTGTGTCGCCGCGCCGTAGAGTGGGGCTTAGAAATGGGCAATGATGCTGCAAACATTCGTGCGCGTCCCGGCCAGGTAATGGGAGCATTCGCTTGGGGGCATCCCTTTCTCGATGGCAACGGTAGAACCATGCTTTTAATTCATAGCGAACTCTGCCGGCGAGCAGGTTTTTCAATCGACTGGGTCAACTCCAACAAGTCTAGATATCTTGCCGCCTTAACACGTGAACTGAACAATCCTGCAGAAAGACATCTCGATAGCTATTTGATTCCACTCATATGTAAAACAGCGTCGCACGATGAACTGCTCAATCAACTTTTAGATATGCCCGGCCTGGACGGACAAGGAAACACCAGCGCGGCGGACATATCTTATAGCTCTGATGATCAAGCCGCTATTATGGCCTATGAAGAGGCTAAGCGTTCGCGCGGAGAGTAGACGAATTAATGCAGCATTTCATCACAGACCGCTATCGACCATTTGGCGCCTGTCAGGATTGCTGAAGCCAAGCCCACAACACCACATAACCCTCAAAGCTCCCTTTAAATGGCAGAATCCCCCTATCTTGACCGTTTCGGAGACCACCATGCTTGGCGCATTTGAACAAAGGCTCGACCCCTTTCCGCCCGACGAGGTTCCACCGCCACCCGCAGGCCTGGCTCGATTCCTTTGGGCGTGCACACGAGGTGCCCGGGGCTATATTCTTGCGTTTGCGCTACTCAGTGCCGGGGTGTCGATCTACGAAGCCTGGCTGTTTTCTTTTCTCGGTCAGGTCGTGGATCTGCTCTCCACCTGGCAGGCCGGTGGTGATGCGGCCATGCAGGAAAGTCGCGTGTTGTGGGGCATGGGCATCGTCATGTTTACCAGCATCGCGCTGGTGGCGTTGCGTACCATGGTGCAGCACCAGATATTGGCGATCAATTTGCCGTTGCGCCTGCGTTGGGACTTTCACCGCCTGATGCTGCGGCAGAGCCTTTCGTTCTTTTCCGATGAGTTCTCCGGACGGGTCACCACCAAGGTGATGCAGACGGCGCTGGCCGTGCGCGACGTGCTGTTCACCCTTATCGAGATCGCACTCGGGATCGGCGTGTATTTCATCGCGATCATTGCATTGGCCGGCGCTTTTTCATTGAAATTGATGCTGCCCTTTGTTGCCTGGATCGTGCTGTTCGGGCTGGCCATGCTCTACTTCGTGCCACGCTTGGGCAAGGTCGGGCAGGAACAGGCCCATGCGCGCTCCTCGATGACCGGACGTATTTCCGACGCCTACACCAACATCACGACGGTGAAACTGTTCTCCCACTCCAATCGTGAAGCGCACTTCGCCCGTGCGGCCATGGAGGATTTCAAGCAGACCGGCTTTCGCCAGATGCGCCTGGTCAGCCAATTCGAGATCGTCAACCAGGCGCTGGTGGTGGCGTTGATCATGGCGGCAGGCGGTTATGCGCTTTGGCTGTGGCACCTGGGCGAAGTCGGTACCGGTGCCGTGGCGGCGATTACCGCCATGGCGTTGCGTATCAACGGCATGTCGCACTGGATCATGTGGCAAATGACCTCGCTGTTCGAGGGCATCGGCACCCTGCAGGATGGCATGGCCACCCTCACCCGCGGCCCCAAGGTGCAGGATGCGCCGGATGCGGGCGTTCTGACGACCACCGGCGGCGCGGTAACCTTCGACAACGTGAGCTTCAACTACAATGGCGAACGCCAGGTGCTCGATGGCCTGAGCCTGAACATTCGTCCCGGTGAAAAAATCGGCCTGGTGGGCCGCTCCGGCGCGGGAAAATCCACACTCATCAACTTGTTGCTGCGCTTCTATGACGTCGACAGCGGGCAGATTCGCATTGACGGGCAAGACATCGCGCACGTGACGCAAGACAGCCTGCGCAGCGCCATCGGCATGGTCACCCAGGATACGTCCCTGCTGCACCGTTCCATTGGCGACAACATCGCCTACGGCCGACCCGATGCAAGCGCCGCGCAAATTCGCCGTGCCGCGGCCAATGCCCAGGCCGATGAGTTCATCAGCCAACTGAGCGATCGGCAGGGCAACACCGGCTACGACACTCTGGTGGGCGAACGCGGCATCAAGCTTTCGGGCGGCCAGCGCCAGCGCGTCGCGATTGCCCGTGTGATGCTCAAGAACGCCCCCATCCTGCTGCTCGACGAGGCTACCAGCGCGCTGGATTCGGAAGTCGAAGTGGCCATTCAGGAAAGCCTCGATGAAATGATGGAGGGCAAAACCGTCATCGCCATCGCCCATCGGCTGTCCACGATTGCGGCGATGGATCGACTTATTGTGATGGACGATGGACGCATCGTTGAACAGGGCACGCACACCGAATTGCTCGCCAGGAACGGCATCTATGCGCGGCTTTGGCACCATCAGAGTGGCGGGTTCCTGGGTGAGGATCAGGGGGTCGCCGAGGCAACGGATCAGGTTTGAGCGGTAACCGGCCGGCGCTGATCTTCAAGTGGCCGGTTGGCGCAGTTGCTAGCCCTCGTAACTGAATTTTTTACAACGACAGGAATCACTATCTGGAGCGATCCGGACGAAAATGTCCGAGAAAGATCACCAACAGTTGAAGGCCAAGCGACAGCTCGTCTGACTGCGGCGGCCTTAACAAGGAATGTAATCCAGAAAGGTGAAGGGTTTGGCTTATCTTGATTGGGTTCAGTGGCCGGCGATGTTCGTCACCGTGCTTGCTGCGTGGCTGATTGGCTCTCAGCAGCCGAAACGGCGAATGATCGGGTTCGTATGTTTCAGTTTAAGCAATGTGCTGTGGGTGATATGGGGGCTGTACGCGCAAGCCTGGGCGCTGATCGTCTTGCAAGTTTGCCTGTTCCTCTTGAACCTTCGCGGGTTTAAAAAGAATTCTGAAGACCAGTAGAACTGATGAGCCAGGCCGAGCTCACTGTCACGCGCGCTTGTTGTTTCGGCCCCGGAAAAGTGACACGCTGCTTTTTGAAAAGCACGCCGACAAGGTAGATCAATGGACAATTACTCGCAGATGTTGGCCTTCATCTGGGCCACCGAGCACGGGAATTTTTCTGCGGCAGCACGCTCAAACGGACTGACACCCTCGGCCATCAGCAAGCTCATCAGTCGCCTTGAGGATCGGCTGCAGACTCGCCTGTTCCAGCGAGGCACCCGCAATCTCACACTCACTGAAGAAGGTGCTGCTTACCTGGTCAGCGCGCGGGAAGTGGTCAACGCGATGGCAGAGGCAGACTCCCTGGCTGAAGCGTTCCCGACGCGTGTTAGCGGAACGCTGCGCATCCATACGATGACAACCTTTGCCAAGCATCAAATTTTACCCTGGCTATCAGAGTTCCTTGCCACATACCCGGCTCTTAGCGTCGACATTCAAGTGGGCCCCCAATACATCGACCAATTTGAACAGGGTCTTGATATTGCCATCCACAGCGGTGTCTTACCCGACTCATCACGGATTGCCAGAAAGGTGGGTGAAAGCGCCTGGGTCATCTGCGCCTCGCCGGAATATATCGAGCGTTGCGGTAGACCCAGTCACCCACTAGACCTTGTGAACCATGACTGTTTTAACTTCAGTTTTAAAAGCGCTTGGAATAACTGGGAATTCGAAATCGACAGCCTCAAGACCTTGATCCCTGTCAGCGCCAAAGCGTCATTTGCCCAGGGTGACCTGCTGCGTCAGATGGCACTGTCGGGGGCCGGTATCGTCAAACTCGCACAATTCCATATCGGGGCGGATATCAGGAATGGCCGCCTGATCCCGTTGCTTGAGGAGTACGCCCTGGATGAGAAAGAGCCCATCTACATGGTGTACTCGGATCGTAAGCACCTGAGTCCAAGAATCAGGGTTTTTAGAGATTTCCTCGAGAACAAAATCGCTGAGCAACCTTGGGCCAGTTAACCATCGCCCAGAAACAGCGCACCCCATCTACCCTGCAGCCTCGCGCGAGAAACGAGGCGGTAAAACCGCCTCCAGACATGAGACACTCTGCTGAACGACTTCTTCATCGTCGCCGCTAATAATCTAACGACTCTCTCCAGCCCGCTCTCAGTAATGGACTGGCGCGGCGCCGAGTATCAAGTCAGCCCCTCGCTCGGCAACAGCCATTACCGCACCCTGGATGTTGCCGGAAATCATTGATGGAATGACCGAGGCGTCGACGACACGAAGACCGCTTAGGCCATGGACCCGCAACTGCGAGTCGACCACGGCCCCCTCGCCCTCACCCATCCTGCAGGTACCGATGGGGTGATAAATCGTCTGGCCATTGTCTCGTGCAAATTCAAGCCAATCTTCGTCACTCCTGGTTTCGGAGCCCGGACTGATTTCTGCATCGACGAATGCTCTCATCGCCGGCTGTTCCATAATTCTTCGCGCGATTTTCATGCCCTCGATCAGACTCCTGCAGTCTTCATCCTCGGTCAGAAAATTCGGACGAATCGCCGGCATGACATCCGGATCCTTTGATTGGATGTGAATGCTGCCCTGAGACTTGGGCCGTAGCTGACTGACTCCAATCGTGAAGCCCGGATGTTTGTCCAGAATTCGCTCAGCGGCATTGGCATAGCTCGCGTGCACGACGAAATATTGCACATCCGGCGTAGGCATTTCAGGCTCGGTCTTCACAAAACCATGAACCAGGCCGGTACCCAGTGTCAGTATCCCCGTGCGCTTGGTGAAGTACTCAGCCACGGCAAGGCCAAGTCTCCATCCGCGTGCCAGCTCGTTGAGAGTCACGGTGTTCTTGAGCCGCCAGTTCATACGGGTGGCAAAGTGATCGATGTAATTTTCCCCTACACCATCAAGACGGTGCTTGAGTGGGATGCCAGCCTTGCCGAGCACGTCAGGTCGACCGATTCCCGACAGCTCCAGGATTTGTGGCGATTGAATGGCTCCGGCGCACAGAATGACATCCTGCCGGGCACTGACTGTGACCTCGCGATCGCCTTGACGGTAGGTGATACCAGTGCATCGTGAGCCTTCAAGTTCGAGGCGCAACACATGTGCATGGGTCTCGATATGCAGGTTGGCGCGCGCTCTTGCCGGCTTGAGATAGCCGTCCACGACGCTCCAGCGCCGTCCCTTGTGCTGGGCAACCTGGTAGTAGCCAAATCCCGTCTGATCGTCACCGTTGTAATCTTTATTGTGCCGGTGTCCATCTTCAATGCTTGCCTTCAGGAAGGCGTCCGACACGGGATAGCGCTCTGTGACTTGCTGAATATGCATCGGGCCTTCATGCCCACGCGAGCCATCGCCTTGCGCGTAAGTCTCGATTTTTTTGAAATAGGGCTTGAGGGTAGCGAAATTCCACTGCTTCGCCCCTGTTGACTCCCAGGCGTCGTAATCCCCTGGCTGCCCACGCACATAGATCATTCCGTTAATGAGGGTAGATCCGCCGAGACCCTTACCGCGGGGTACGGAAATTTCCCTTCCGCGCGTGTTCGCTTCGGCCTGGGTCTTGAATCGCCAATTGTAACGTTTGTCCACTAGCAGCTTGGAGAAGCCAGCAGGAATAGGAATCCAAAAACCGTTCGGTTCTCCCCCCGCTTCCAGCACTAATACTTTGTATTTTCCCGAAGCTGTGAGCCGATTGGCGAGGATACAGCCAGCCGTGCCGCCACCCACAATGACGTAATCAAATTTACTCATGATTTTGCTCATTCTTATTAGTCGCCATCGCCGCAGCCATTAACTCAATCTGACAAAGCAGCATTGGCATTCCATCAAGCACTCGACAACCCTTTTCAGTTGCGGCGGCCAACAGGGGAGTGATCGCGGGTTTCATAATGATTTCTGCGACAATTTGCGATGAGGTGAGCAACGCCACATTCAAGGGCAGAATGTCATCCACAGAGAGCCCAAGGGATGTGCTGTTTACTACCAGATCATGGCCAGATGGATCATCTGAGCCCACGCACAATTCCACCGCAGGGAAGACAGTGGCGAGTCTTTGGATAAGCTCCTCTGCCTTGCATGTGGTGCGATTGAAGATGGTGATTTTTCTGACGCCAGCAGCGGCGAGAGCGAACGCGATGGCCTTTGCTGCGCCCCCGGCACCTGCTACGTAGACCGACATGTCGCTCGGATCTACGTCCCGTTGGCGTAGACCTGCCACGAAACCCGCACCGTCGAGGATGTCGCCATGCAGGCTGCCATCTTCGTTGCGTCTCACCACGTTGACCGCACCTACGAGTCGCGCAGCATCTGACACAGAATCGCATAGCTCAACGATTGCAGATTTGTGCGGCACCGTAACGATGAAGCCATCCAGGCTTTGTATTCCTCGCAGTCCCGCAACAACGCCGTGGAGATCTTCTGTGCTGACATGAAACGGCACCATCACCCGATCATCACCGCGCTCAGTGAACAGGCGGTTCATCGCAGTTGGTGTCTGCACATGATGGATGGGGTCAGCAATAATCGCGTATACCCGTGTGGTACCACTGATCTTGTTTTGAGTTTCCATGAGTTCAGGCCAATGTGTAGGTGGTTTTGACGGAGGTATAAAACTCCTTTGCATACCCGCCTTGCTCGCGAGGCCCGTAGCTTGAGTTTTTGCGACCACCGAAAGGTGCGTGGTAATCCACTCCTGCCGTCGGGACGTTGACCATCACCATGCCGGCGGTAGATCGTTGCTTAAAGTCAGAACTGTGCTTGAGAGAAGTGGTGCAGATTCCGGATGACAAACCGAATTCGGTATCGTTAGCCAGCATGACTGCCTCCTCGTAATCCTTAACGCGGATGACACTCGCCACCGGGCCGAAAACTTCCTCCTGGTTGATACGCATCTGGTTAGTGGTTTCAGTGATCAGCGCCGGAGAAAGGTAGAAACCTGGTGTGCCCCTTGTCAGAAGCTCGCCGCCGCAAGCGAGTATCCCACCCTCTTCCCGGGCGCTCTTGATGTAGTCGCAGTCTTGCTTGAGTTGCGCCTGTGACACGACAGGGCCCATGTCACAGCCTTCAGACAATGCGTGATCAACCTTGAGCGAAGAGAGACGCTTGATCACCGCCTCAACAAATCGATCGTGTATACCGTCCTGTACAATCAATCGGCTGGAGGCAGTGCAGCGTTGGCCTGTAGAGAAGAATGATCCTGAGACAGCGACCTCCACCGCCTGATTGAGATCCGCGTCATCCAGAATAATGAGCGGGTTTTTTCCGCCCATTTCCAGCTGCACTTTGGCACCGCGCTCCATGCAGGTCATACCAATACTGCGGCCTGTGCCAGTGGAACCGGTGAAGGTTAATGCCCGTACTTTTTTAGACTTGGCAAAAACATCACCCACTTTTGAGCCAGGCCCCATGACCAGATTGAACACGCCAGAGGGAAGCGCACCTGCCCGAACAATAATTTCTGCCAGTGCCCACGCACTGCCAGGCACCAGATCAGCGGGTTTGAAAACGACTGCGTTACCGAACGCCAGAGCAGGGGCGATTTTCCAGGCGGGAATGGCGATAGGGAAGTTCCAGGGAGTGATGATGCCGACCACGCCCTCTGGCTCACGCCGCACATCTGCCTCGACGCCAGGGCGAATGGATGCCAGGCGTTCGCCCGAAAGGCGTAATGCTTCGCCCGCAAAAAACTTGAAAACCCTGCCGGCGCGAACCACTTCACCAATACCCTCAGGCAGGGTTTTCCCTTCCTCGCGCGCCAGCAACCGACCCAACTCTTCACGACGCGCCAAAATCTCGGTGCCAATACGGTCGAGCGCGTCACTTCGCACCTCGGCGGTAGATCGCCCCCAGTTCGGAGCCGCTTCAAATGCCGCATCAACTGCCATCGAAGCTTGCGAAGCATCAGCGCGCGCGTACTCACCGACTACATCATTGGTATCGGAAGGGTTGATATTGAGGTTGATATCGGCGCCTTCGAGCCACTCTCCGGCAATAAAATTCTTATTCATGCATTCTCCCAGGCATTAATATTTATGTAAGTGGACTGAAAGGCAGATATGACTTTTCGCCAGCGCAGGTTTATCAACAGGCACGTAACAAGCTGAGCCAGCCACGCCTCGCAATAAACCCAAACTACGTTTTAACTCTAATAAAATGATGCCAATGAATTACATTCAAGCCAGTGAGTTTTCACATTCTGCCCAGGTTGCCGTAATGGCGGTGTTGCAAGAATCTCAAGCACTGAATAAACCTTAAACCCCCTGGCCCATTACTGTCTACGGCCTAGCTGTGCCTGCAGTTCACACCCAGTATGAAGAACAAGAACGAAAGGGTTCAGCCATCTCTGCCATGCAACGAGGGACACCTCGTGCCAAGAAGAACGGAGGAGTCGATGTAACTACTTGGAGGGTCACAACACTGACTAAAATTTAAGCGAGAAACTCCCGGCACGCGCGATCATTGATAAACCAGCAATGAGAAAAAGATTTAACTTGCGACGTTTCAAAGTGCCTTTGCCTGATAAGCGTCTCACAGTCATGATCAATATGAGTCGCCTTGAATAGCCTGTTAAAACTCCGTCGTCCGGCCATCGGTGAGGAGTAGTCACACCGAATATAAATCGGGGCGACCTGATCGCCCTGCAGAATGCGAAGTGCCGTAAGGGCCAGGAACGAAGATTGTCTTCAACGTGAACCAGGCATCCGGGAAAACGTTTATCGAACAGAAAGCTCCGAGCGGAGCTTGAGGGATCAAGCCTGGTGTCTGCACGCTCAGCCAGTTGGCGTGCGTGCAAACGAAGATCCGATAACTCAGGGAAGTAAATCGCTTAGAACGTTGGGGGAGAAACCGCGCTCACCACGATACAAACCTCGTCAAAAGGATTGCGCATGCGATGCGGAAGTCTGCTGTCGAAGTAGTAGGCATCACCCACCGAAAGGATCCGTACCTCATCCCCTACGGTCATTTCGAGCTTGCCCTCGATGATGATTCCGCCCTCCTCGGCTTCGTGGGAATAAAGTTCCTCACCCTCTTGCCCGGTGTCAGCTCCCGGCTCGTACCGCTCGTGGAGGATCATCATGGAGCTGTTAGCCAGGTTCGCGCCCACCTGTCGATAGGAGAGTTTCTTGCCATCAGCAAGCTCCACCAACTCATCGGCCTTATAGAACACTGCTCGATCTACAACTGCCGAATCTGAAAAAAACACACTGAGGGTGACATTCAGAGGGCGCAGCAAGCGCTTCAGAATACTTACGGACGGGCTTGATTTGTCTCGTTCGATGATCGAAAGCGTGGCATGAGGAACGCCGGCCTGCTCAGCCAACCCTCGAATCGAAAGCCCGCGACTTTGTCGCAGTGCTTTGAGTCTCGCACCCACCGACGCAGACTCCTGGATTTGCGAGGGCTCTTCAGACGGATCTTCTGGAGCATGGGGGCTTCGACTAATCGCCGATGGTTCTATCACGGTTAAATCCTCAGATAAACGGCACCCGAGGGGGCCAAACTTCAATTCGCTGCCCACTCTCTTTGCAGCCAACACGAATCATACACACCAATTTGGGTTGTTTCGCACCCTGCAAAGCACCCTGAGGGAAGCAAAGTAACACGATTTCAAGGTCCCTCGCCCAAGGCGGACATTCTTGGCCGGCTAACAAAAAACCCCGGTATTTAGCCACTTTACGCCCAAAACCATAGATTTTAGGCGTTAAAAAACAATCGCTTGCCGTTTATCCGGGCGATTGAGTTTTCTTCGACGTTTTAAAAATAAAACTTGCCTAGGTTATTTTTGGGTGGTAAAAATTTTTACCAACACCACACAACATACCGCGTCGAGGTTTCAAAATGCACAAGCCATGCCACGCTGTAGCAGCACTTGGATTTGCCCTCGTTGGGATTGCAGCTTCATCACAAGCTGCAAACGCCCGTGACCTCACGATTGTTTCCTGGGGAGGAAATTTTCAGGATGCACAACGTGAGATATTTTTCGCGCCATTCGGAAAACAGATCGGCAAGAACGTTCTCGACCAAAGCTGGGACGGTGGCGTCGGTGTGCTGGACGCAAAAGTAAAAGCAGGAACACCTAACTGGGACGTCGTTGAAGTCGAAGCCGAAGATCTGGCTTTGGGATGCGACTCCGGTCTCTATGAAAAAATTGATTGGGCAAAGGTCGGTAACAAATCCGATTTCATCCCCGAAGCCGTGAACGATTGCGGCGTGGGCGCGATCGTGTGGAACACCGGTTTGGCTTGGGACGGCGACAAATTGAAGGCCACTCCAACTTCCTGGGCCGACTTCTTCGACACCAAGAAATTCCCAGGCAAACGTGGTCTGCGTAAGGGCCCAAAATACTCACTTGAATTTGCATTGATTGCAGACGGTGTAAAACCCGCCGAAGTCTACAACGTGCTGCGTACTCCAGAAGGTATCGACCGAGCCTTCAACAAACTCAACGAGATCAAGTCGAGCATTGTCTGGTGGGAAGCCGGCGCGCAACCCCTGCAAATGCTTTCTGCGGGTGACGTTGTCATGAGCTCTGCCTACAACGGCCGCATCACCGGCTTCAACCGTAACGAAGGCAAGCACTTCAAGTTCCTTTGGAATGGCAGCGTTTCGGCCATCGACTCCTGGACTGTTCTCAAAGGCAGCGAGAACAAAGCTGCCGCCATGGATTTCATTGGCTATGCCAGCAAACCTGAAAACCAGGCAAAGCTGCCCAAGTTCATTGCTTACGGCCTGACCAACAAAAACGCCAACGAACTTGTACCGGCAGAATTGAAATCTGACCTGCCAACAACCCCGGAAAACCTTGCTCAATCGGTGCCTCTGGATGTCGAGTTCTGGGTCGAAAACACAGAACCATTGACTGAACGCTTCAACGCCTGGATCGCCCAGTAGTAACAGAACCGCCCAAGTTGCTCCTGCCACCTGTTGCCAGGTGGCAGGTCAACTAACGGCGACACACCTACGACTTGAACAAATAAAGATTGCTTGTCCTTTTTTGAATGAATAGGCGGACGAGTAGCGAAGATTATTTCTGCCTACTCCCGAATGAGGGTTGCCACATGAATCACTTGGTCAGCTTCAAAAACATCCAGAAAACCTACGATGGTTTTCGCCCCGTCGTTAAGGATCTGAACCTTGACATCAAAGAAGGTGAATTCGTGACGCTGCTCGGCCCATCGGGATCGGGTAAAACAACGAGTCTTATGATGCTGGCCGGCTTTGAGACACCTACCCACGGCGAGATTTTTCTGAAAGACAAGCCGCTGCACAACCTGCCACCGCACAAGCGTGATATCGGCATGGTGTTCCAGAATTACGCATTGTTCCCTCACATGACGATCGAGCAAAACCTGGCCTTCCCGCTCTCCGTGCGCAAAATGAATAGCGTCGACAGACGGGAAAAAGTTCGCCGTGCACTGGACATGGTGAAGCTCACAGATTTGGCAAAACGCTACCCCGCTCAAATGTCGGGTGGTCAACAGCAGCGGGTCGCGCTGGCCCGCGCCCTGGTGTTCGAACCCAAACTTGTATTGATGGACGAACCGCTGGGTGCCCTGGACAAACAGTTGCGCGAACACATGCAACTGGAAATAAAACACCTCCACAAGCAACTTGGTCTGACCGTTGTTTACGTGACACACGACCAAAGCGAAGCGCTGACCATGTCCGACCGTGTCGCTGTCTTCAATGACGGCGTGATTCAACAGATCGACAGCCCTGCAGCCATTTATGAAGCACCGACCAAAAGTTTCGTGGCTCAGTTCATTGGTGAAAACAACACCCTGATCGCAACGTTTGTATCCAGAGACGAAAGTCACACCATCGCACGCCTGGCTGACGGCAGCTTGATCCGGGCCATTTCTGTTGTTGGGGCAAAGCCTGGGGATCAGGTTGCGCTTTGCATTCGACCAGAGCGCGTTGTGGTTGGGCCGGCTGGCAGTACGCCTTTGACCGCTCGCATTCAGGAATACATCTACCTGGGCGACCACGTTCGAATGATTACTGAAGTTGCCGGGCAAGCGAATTTCATGATCAAGCTTCCTGCCTCTCAAATGGATAGCAGCTGGACTGTAGGTAGCTCGATTTCCGTTTCCTGGGCGCCAGAGCACATTCGTGCCCTGGACGTGTCCACACACTGAGCCGCCGATCATGAGTCAGTCAGCAGCAATTCTTTCAAATAAGGCGCAAGCGTTAGATCTTAGAGCCAAGCTCAGAAAGTCCGAACGCTCATACAAACTCAAATCGCTAGCGCTTATCGCGCCGCTATTTCTTTTCGTACTCGTATGCTTCGCCTTCCCAATTGGCACCATGCTTACTCGCAGCGTGGACAACCCCGATGTGCACAGCGCCATGCCTGCAACCACGCTGGCGCTCGAATCCTGGGACGGCATCTCGCTTCCGGGTGATGAGACTTACGATGCTTTGGTAAAAGACTTGGCCAGCGCCAAAGAGAGCGGACAGATCGGAGCGCTTTCCAAACGCTTGAGTTACGAAATCCCTGCTTACCGAACCGTTATCACCAAAACGATACGCAAGCTCCCGGACGGCACCGTCACGTCTAAGCGCGAGGCGCTGATTGCCGTGGACAGTGCCTGGGCAGATTTGAATTATTGGAAGGCCCTGAAGCAGGCTTCTTCGAAGCTCACACCTTACTTCTTGCTTGCGGCCCTCGATCATCGAGTTGATTCCGCCACCGGCAGCATTGTCAAAGCAGAGCCGAACCAATCGATATACGTGGATATTTTCACCCGCACCTTCTATATCGGCGGCGTGGTAACCATCCTCTGCCTGTTACTGGGTTTTCCAGTTGCATACTGGTTGGCCACGTTGCCTGAAGGCAAAAGCAATCTGTTGATGATCTGCGTTTTGCTGCCCTTCTGGACATCGCTGATTGTTCGCACAGCGGCGTGGATCGTACTGTTGCAATCAGATGGGCTGATTAACCGCTCGCTCATGTTCCTGGGGATTGTGGACGCACCTGTCCAGCTTGTTTTCAACAGGACTGGAGTCATCATCGCCATGACGCATGTCCTTCTGCCTTTCATGATTTTGCCGCTCTATAGCGTGATGAAAAGCATTCCTTCGAACTATGTTCGAGCCGCCATTTCTCTTGGGGCCCATCCTTTCGTTGCCTTCTGGCGAGTGTATGTCCCCCAGACTTTCGCGGGGCTGGCAGCTGGCGGTTTGCTCACCTTCATTCTGGCGATCGGCTACTACGTGACGCCCGCGCTGGTGGGTGGTGCAGCGGATCAAATGGTCAGTTACTTCGTAGCGTTCTACACCAACAAAACCGTCAACTGGGGCATGGCGTCGGCGCTAGGTAGCTTGCTGCTGATCGCAACCTTGCTGCTCTATGTAGTGTACGGAAAGCTCACCAACCAAACCCAGGCGAGGTAAACGACATGTTGCAGCCTTACGCTTCCTCTGCAGAGAAACTGGCCAGGTTTGGATTGGCTTCCACCTCCATCCTTGTACTGCTGTTTTTGATTGTTCCGATACTGGTGATCATTCCTTTATCGTTCAATTCGTCGTCTTTTCTCACATACCCAATGGATGGTTTCTCTTTCCGTTGGTATGAAGAGCTGATGTCGTCTCAAGAATGGCGCCAAGCATTCAAGAACAGCTTCATCATCGCCCCAGGCGCCACCTTGCTGGCGATGGTGTTCGGGACGATGGCATCCGTTGGCTTGTGCCGGGGCAACTTCCCGTTCAAAAACGTGGTGATGGCCTTCCTCATCTCGCCAATGATCGTGCCTCTGATCATCGTCGCAGTAGGTCTGTACTTCTTCTTCGCCAAACTGCAGTTGCTCAATAGCTACATTGGATTGGTACTGGCGCACGCGATGCTGGGGGTCCCTTTCGTAGTTATCACGGTCAACGCGACCTTGCAGGGCTTCAACACCAATCTGAGCAGAGCCGCTGCCAGTCTGGGCGCCCCGCCGCTCACCGTCTTCTTTAAAATCGTATTGCCTTTGATTGCCCCAGGGGTGATCTCGGGAGGACTGTTCGCGTTTGCCACGTCTTTCGATGAAGTGGTGGTCACCCTCTTCCTGGCCAGCCCGTCGCAAAGAACGCTTCCGCTTAAGATGTTCTCGGGTATCAGGGAGAACATCAGTCCAAACATCGCGGCTGTCGCCACCATCATGGTCATCCTTTCCGTATTGATGTTGCTGACGCTGGAGTTACTCCGCCGTCGCAACGAGAAAATGAAGATAAAACAAGAATAAGCAGGCACGCACAGCCTAACAAGGCTCGTTAAAAGCTACGTAAAACCCCTCTCGGGCCCAATACCCGGGACGGCTAACTACTGTCAAAATTCAGAGGTTTTTATGCCTAATTTAGTGGGTGATGTTTCCAGTGCAGCCCGTATCCTGCCTGACCTGAATGGGGAAAAACTGTTCATTAGCAAAGGCAAAGGCGCATACCTTTGGGATGACAAAGGTCGCAAATACATCGATACCGCGCTGGGCTTTGGTGCGGTATTACTGGGTCACTCCAACGACTCGGTAAATGCCGCCGTTACTGAAGCGCTAGGCGACAGTGCCGCGCCATCCTGGGCTCATGTCCGTGAGCATGGCGCCGCAACCGAACTGGCAAAACATACCGGCGAGCTCTCGAAGGTGATTTTCACCAACTCCGGCAGCGAAGCAGTGCACCTCGCCTGCCGTGCAGCCCGGGCGTACACCGGCCGTGGAAAAATTGCCAAGATGGCTGCCGGTTTCGATGGCTGGTTCGATGATGTCAGCTACGGCAACGTCACCTCCAATGAAGCGACCTTCCTCGATGGCAAGCGTCCGTCCACCGAACGTACCACGCTGATCCGCTACAACGATTTCGCAGACATAGAGCGCCTGTTCGAAGAAGACAATGACATCGCGGCGGTCATCCTTGAGCCCATGCTGGCCAACGCTGGCTGCATCATGCCATTGCCTGGTTACCTCAAACATGTGCAGGCCGTTGCTCATAAACACGGTGCACTCGTGATTTGTGACGAGGTGCTGATGGGTTTCCGGCTGTATGCTGGTCTGGCAGGGCTGCATGAAGGTTTGAGCCCTGATATCGCGAGCGTCGGCAAAGCGATTGGTAACGGTGTGCCAGTTTCCGCGATCGTTGGCAAACCTCACATCCTGGCGGGTTTTGAAGAAGGACGTGTTCTTCGCGGGGGCACCTTCAGTGGCAATCCACTGGCATGCGCAGCCGTGACAAGCACCCTGACTCAACTGGATAACAGCGACTACGAGCAGCTTATCCAGCGCGGCAACGATCTGCGCGTTGCGGTTGAGGCCATTTTCGAGTCCCATGGCGTAATCATTTCAACCAGCGGCTACGGCAGTGTTTTTAGCATTTGGCTGGGGGCCACAACCCCGGTCACGTACGAGCAGGCAGTCGAAATAGCGAACCCTGGCTTCAGCAAGGCATTGCACCTTGCGCTGCGTGAAGCAGGAGTGTTGATCATGCCGTCTCCGTATGGCCGTATTTACATCTCATTTGAGCACAACAGCAGCGTGATCGAAGAAATGAAGGTTGCCTTCAAGAAGGCCGCTGCCCAGTTAAGCTCTGAGTTCGCAAATGCCTGATCGAGAAAGGAGGCCTTCGGGCCTCCTTTTGTTACCTGAAAGCAGACCTTCGCGGGTTTTGAAAAGTTTTGAAGTCCCGTAGAACTGATGAACCAGCCCGAGTTCACTGGCACGCTCATCACGGCCATTACACAAAATCGATGTATTGCAGAGTCGACAGCAGGACCAACCCGCATTAACTGGATTGATCGACAACCTTGATCTGCGTCACCCCTACTCGCTCAGCCTGCTCTAAAACCTCACTGGGCGTCGCGTCGGCATTGGGCATCATCAGGCTGTTCTCTCCATCGCCATAATGCAGCTCAAGCAGGTGCATTGCCGCTTCGTGTAGAGGCAATCGAGTCTGCTTGAGTTCGAAAAGGTGTGAACGAAGCTCACCGTTGAACAGGTATTGCAGGACGAATTTACACATATCGGGTTCCTTCTATGGCCTGCTTGTCGTGTTACCAGCCGCAGTCTCAGCTATTTCATATGTCCTGCTGCCTGGAGCAACAGTCTTGTAATCGCCCCCCTCGATGGCACGTAGATAAGATTGATCCGCCATCACCCGAAGGTCTCGCCATTGCTCCCAACTGACCATGCCCTGGCGATCCATTTCGTCGGCCTGACGAATCAGCTCCTCGTGGTAGGCATCGGGACAATCCATGCGCAGCGAGCGGTTCTCGAGGGTTCGATACCAGCAATCCAGGGCGCAAAGTCTGCGCTCATATTCCGGGGTAAGCAGTTCTCTGAAAGTGCTCATGGCAGACCCGTCCTGGTGATGTTAATGAATGGAGCAAAAGATCTGGTTGCGGGTTCATGGAGGCCGACAGGGGGGATTTTGTCGATGGCCACCCAGTGGACCGGGTCAAAAAATGCGCCTTTCGGCGCTGGCCCTATTGCGGGAGATCGCCTGGCGGCAAGGTTTGCCAGGTGGCAGCGCAGATCGCCGGAATAGACGCTCGCACTGGCGTCGATGCCGGGAACTGGAACACTTCCTGCATCGCCCCCCTTTTACTCGCAACGAACAACATTTCATTGACGGTTGTATGCCGGGAGTAATACCGCGCACCCCGTCGTGAGTCGCAACGTGCCGGCTGAAAATTTCCTCTACGTCGAGACGGCGCCTGGCAGGTGCCTGCTGCCAGTTCGAGCACACTTCGCCTCCTATTTAATTCGGTGTGAACATGACAGATACCCCCTGCGCCAATGGTGCTCACCTGACTTGTGCAATCCAGCCCGTCGATGAGTGCGAAGTGCTGGTCGCGCAGCAGCCTCTTCTGGAAGACGGCGAGCCGCCAGTCGGCGTGGTCATCCATGCCTATGATCCCGATGTACTGCGCGACATTCTGGTCCGCTTGATCAACCTGTATGAACGCCTGCACCTCTACGTGACTTGCGTGGCCAACTGTGAGGCTGCGGTGCGCGCCCAACTGGCGGCCAGCGGGCTGAGTTATTCGCTGTACCGGGTGCCGAACCACGGCAGGGATGTATTGCCATTCCTGCAGGTGCTGCCATTTTTACGTGCCGATAACATTCGCACGCTGGTCAAGCTGCATACCCTGCGCTTGGGGGGCACGAACGCCCTCACCGATGACGTATTCGATGACCTGCTGAACCCCGTGCGCTTTCGCCAATCGATAGAACACCTGGCCGATCCGGCGCGTCATCCACTGCTGGGCACCGAGAAGTACTGGCTGCCGGTCAGCAGAAACCTTGCTGAAAACACCCGCGCACACTTGGTCAGCCTGTCCGAGCGTGCCAGTTTTGACCCACGAGGTATCGACAGTTCGCATTTTTTTGTCGGCAGCATGTTCTTTGTGCGCACCGAAGCCTTGGCCCCCCTGCAACGGATGCAGCTGACGGGCAAGGATTTCGAGCCTGAATGCGGCCAGCTCGAAGGCACCCTGGCTCACGCTGTGGAACGTTTTTTCGGCGTTCTGGCGGATGCCGGCCAACAGCAGCGCAATGTCGACCTGTATCGCAGCTGGCTGGACACCCGCCAACTGTCTGCCGCCGAGTTGGACAATCTGCCGGCGCGGCTGGCGAGCTGGCCGCGGCAGCCGGACGTGTTGCTGGTATTGACCGATACCACCGGTGACATTGCGTTGTTGCGCTCCAGCCTGGAAAGCATCGACCGCCAGCTCTATGGGGCGGCGGCTATCGTCGTGCTGTCCAATGCAGAACCGGTAGGGGTCACGCCGGCCGACAATCTGGTCTGGCTACCGCTGGCTGAATCCTGGCCGAGCCAGCTCAATGAGCTGCTGCAGGGCATTGAGGTCGACTGGTGGTACCTGCTGCGCGGCGGCGACCAACTTGACCCCCACGCCCTGCTCCTGCTGGCCGAAGGCATTGCCCTGAATCCCGGCATCAGCGCCTGCTACAGCGACGAAGACTCGCTGACTGCAACCGGCTGCCAGGACCCGGTCTTCAAGCCGGACCTGAACCTGGATCTGTTGCGCAGTTATCCCTATGTCGGCCGAGCCCTGACCTTCAGTCGCGAGGCCGCGCTGGCTGCCGATGGCTTCGATCCCGCCTTCGCCGAATTGGCGCCCCATGACCTGCTCTACAGGCTGCTTGAAAATCATGGGCTGGGCACCGTCGGGCACATCAGTGATGTGCTGGTGCACCAGGCAATCAATTTCGCCCAATGGCTCGGTGAACCCCAAGTCTCCGCGCACTCCGCGGCTATCGTCCAGGCGCACTTGCAACGCCTGGGCGTGGCTCATGAACTGCGCGCCGGGCCTTTGCCGATGGCCAACCGCGTGGTGTACCAACACGCCGGGCAGCCTTTGGTGTCCATCATCATTCCCACCAAGGACTGCCTGCCGATGCTGCTGCGCTGCATCGAAAGCATCATGGAGAAAACCCGCTACACAAATTACGAACTGATCATTGTCGATAACAACAGTGAAACCGCCGAAGCCCGGGATTGGTTCGGGGGCATGGAAAGCCTGGACGACGCCAAGGTGCGCATCCTGCGTTACCCTCACCCGTTCAACTATGCGGCGATCAACAACTTTGCCGCCGGCCACGCCCGTGGCGAATACCTGGTGCTGCTCAACAATGACACGGCAGTCATTGACGGGGACTGGCTTGACGCCCTGCTCCATCACGCCCAGCGGCCGGAAGTCGGCGTAGTCGGCGCCAAACTGTTGTTCCCCGACGGCACTATTCAGCATGCAGGCGTGGTACTGGGCTTGTGCGGCGTCGCAGACCACCCATTCATCCGCGACCCCATGCAGTCCAACGGCTACCTTCACCGTTTGCAGGTTGACCAGAACTACAGCGCGGTCACCGCCGCCTGCCTGATGATCCACACTGAGCTGTACCACCAGGTGGGCGGTCTGGACGAGGCCGACCTGACGGTTTCCTTTAACGACGTGGATCTGTGCCTGAAAGTCGGCCAGGCCGGGCGCCTGATTGTCTGGACGCCCTATGCGGTGCTGATGCATGAAAACAGTGTGAGCCAGCACACGGTCGACACGACCAGACTGCAAGACAAACGCGAACGCTTCAAGCGCGAACAGTCGACGATGTACCAGCGTTGGCTGCCGCTACTGGCCAACGACCCGGCCTACAACCGCAACCTGACCCTGGAAGGCAGTGGCTTCGCCTCCAATTGCCGCAGCGAAGCCGACTGGCAGCCTCTCGCCAGTCGCGCGCTGCCTTACGCACTGTGCTACCCCGGTGATTTTTCCGGCTGCGGACACTACCGGGTACGCCAGCCCTTCGCGGCCATGAAAGACGCGCATCTGGTCGAGGGTACGGTGAGCTACTGGGCGCTTACGCCCGTAGAGTTGCAGCGACTGGCGCCGGACACGATCATTTTCCAGCGGCAATACACCACGCCCCAGCTGGAATCGATGCAGAACACCAAGGCGTTTTCCAAAGCCTTCAAGATCTACGAGCTCGATGACTACATTCTCGACATGCCCCCCGGCGCAAGCCGCGAACTGCCGCCCAAAGACATTGCCCAGCGCCTGAAAAAAGCCGTGGGTCTGTGCGACCGGCTGGTGGTGTCGACGCAGCCACTGGCCAATGCACTGAAAGGTTTCAACACCGACATTCGCGTAGTAGAGAACCGCCTGCCAAGCCAGTGGTGGAGCGGTCTGAACAGCCTTCGCCAACAAGGACGCAAGCCCAGGGTCGGCTGGGCGGGCGGTT
This sequence comes from Pseudomonas sp. GW821-FHT09H03, assembly GCF_059415945.1. Lineage (NCBI taxonomy): Bacteria > Pseudomonadati > Pseudomonadota > Gammaproteobacteria > Pseudomonadales > Pseudomonadaceae > Pseudomonas > Pseudomonas sp. GW821-FHT09H03. The sequence continues at coordinate 283,282 of NZ_JBWKOF010000004.1, forward strand.
CGGGCCACGGCGAAGACTTGCAAGTCATCGCCGAAGTGGTTCGGGAACTGGCCGGGGAAGTGGAATGGGTGTTTCTGGGCATGTGCCCACCGGCACTGCGTCCCTATGTCCACGAGTTCCATCGCGGCGTGAATATCGAGAAATACCCGGAACGCCTGGCCAGCTTGAACCTGGACCTGGCTCTGGCGCCGCTCAAGGACAATATGTTCAACGCCTGCAAAAGCAATCTGCGGCTATTGGAATACGGCGCCTGTGGCTTCCCGGTAATCTGTTCCGACATCCTCTGCTATCGCGGTGACTTCCCGGTGACCCGGGTCAGGAACAAGGCCAAAGACTGGATTGGCGCCATTCGCGAACATCTCGCCGAGCCCGACGCCAGCGCGAAGGCCGGTGATGCCTTGCGCGGCGTGGTCCTCGATAACTGGATGCTCAGGGACGAACACCTGTTGGCGTGGCGCAATGCCTGGTTGGCGGATTGAATCAGAGGCCAGCGTTTGCGCGCTGGCCTTGTTTCGCTGCAACAGCAAAAGGTGATTCAACTTCCCGAGAACCGATCCCGGCTATTGGTCAAGTGCAGCACCATCGCAGCCCGGGCCGCATCGGGATCTTGCCGCTTGATCGCGTTGAAAATCGCTTCATGCTCCATATTCGCCAACTGACCCAACTGCGAAAAGTCGGCGCCTCCACGTTCGTCGACCTTCACTTGGGTGCGAGGAATCATGGCATTGCCCAAGTGCTGCATGATTTCTGTGAAAAAAGTATTGCCGGTGGCCTCGGCAATGATCTGATGGAAGCGCTTGTCTTCCTCGACGCAACTGTCGTTGTTGGCCAACGAAGCCTGGTAATCACTCAAGGCCTGGCGCATGCGAGCAAGCTGATCGTCAGTTCTGCGAACAGCTGCCAATGCAACAGCCTGCACCTCCAGGCCCAATCTCAGTTCAAGCATGCTCCTGACACTGGCCACCGTATCCACATGCAGGCGTAGCCCTGGCTGAGATTGTTGCGCCAACACAAACGTCCCGATGCCGTGCCGTGTTTCTACCAGACCCGAAGCTTGCAGTTTGGAGATCGCCTCGCGGACAACGGTGCGGCTTACGCCGTGTTCCAGAACGATGGTCGATTCAGAGGGCAGCTTTTCGCCTGGCTTCAATTGCCCGAGCAAAATGCGCTGGGTCAGTGCTTCAACCACACCCTGGGCCAGGTTAGTGGATCGTCTACGGACCGGGATCCCGCGTTCAATTTGCATAGATTTGCGTCCAGAGAATTTCGCTGTAAAGAGCTTAACACCGGCCAAGGAGTCTTCGGTGAAATGACGGCGTACTTCGGTGGGGCGGATCAAGAGTCGCCCCTACTTGTATGACAACATAGCTCATTCATCTTTTAAATAAGCACCGCCGCCGCCAGCTAACTGACGTCACAAGCCGTGCCAGCCGCGCAACAATCACCTATTTATCTCAATGAATGCTGGATTGTACTGTCGAATCAGCGGCTCTCAGGCATTCGCCAGGCAAACAAAACTCAGCCGCCAGCATTGCGAACCGAAAAATAACTTGTATGATGTCTATCAACGCAAGACATCCTAGACACATCAACAAAAACCAGCGATGCAGGCGAATCACATGAATCCTCAAAAGCTCAAATCCTCCTCAGAAGACCTTCTGCCTTTGCCGTTGACCGATTTCAACGCAGCCGGCGATTTCCGTGCACAGACCTGTCTGCTGCCCAATGGGACGCAAGAGCTGGATGCCCTGATCAAGACGCTCGGCGCCCTGTAATTCGACCCCTGCTTCCGACGGCCAAGCCGCCGGCGTCACGCTCAAACCCGCATAAAAATAATCAGTGGGAGATTTGAATTGTGAACAATTCAAGCAACGCATCTGTCGTTCCAGAAGGTGATTCGGTTCTCGCGCGCGCCGTGAGCAAAGTGAAGAGACATGTGCTCCCGCTTTTCGTGATCATGTTCATCCTCAACTATATCGACCGGGTCAATATCGGTTTCGTGCGCACGCACATGGAACATGACCTCGGGATCGGCGCTGCCGCCTACGGCCTGGGTGCAGGCCTGTTCTTCATCGGCTACGCGCTGTTCGAAGTGCCTTCCAACATGCTGCTGCAAAAAGTCGGTGCGCGGATCTGGCTGACCCGCATCATGTTCACCTGGGGCATCGTCGCCACAATGATGGCGTTCATCCAGAATGAAACCCATTTCTACATCCTGCGTTTTCTGCTGGGCATTGCCGAAGCAGGTTTCTTCCCTGGCGTGATCTACTACTTCACCCGCTGGTTGCCGGGCGTCGAACGCGGTAAAGCCATTGCCATTTTCCTCAGTGGCTCAGCCGTAGCCTCGCTGATTTCCGGCCCGCTGTCGGGTGCCCTGCTGCAGATCGAAGGTTTCGGTTTTCACGGCTGGCAATGGATGTTCGCCATCGAAGGCCTGGCCTCGGTATTTTTGGGCTTTTTCGTCTGGTTCTGGCTTGATTCCAAACCTCACGACGCCAACTGGATGACCCGTGAAGAGCAAGATGCGCTGGTCGGTGCCATCGATCAGGAACAACGCGAGCGTGAGGCATTGACCCGCGTCAAACCGACCATTGGCAAGCTCCTCAAAGACCGCCAGATCCTGCTGTTTTGCGCCTTGTACTTCTGTATTCAGCTGACGATTTACGCCGCGACCTTCTGGCTGCCCAGCATCATCAAGAAGATGGGTGACCTGAGTGAGGTACAGGTAGGGTTTTTCAACTCGATTCCCTGGCTGATCTCGATCATCGCCATGTACACCTTTGCCTCGCTGTCGAGCAAGTTCAAGTTTCAGCAGGCCTGGGTCGCAACGGCCCTGTTGATTGCAGCAGCCGGGATGTTCCTGTCCACCACCGGTGGACCGATATTCGCGTTCGTCGCTATCTGTTTCGCGGCCATCGGCTTCAAGTCGGCGTCTTCGCTGTTCTGGCCAATTCCCCAAGGCTACCTGGATGCGCGTATCGCCGCCGCCGTCATCGCGCTGATCAACTCGATCGGCAACCTGGGTGGTTTCGTGGCACCGACGACCTTCGGTTTCCTTGAGCAGACAACCGGGTCGATTCAAGGCGGCCTCTATGGCCTGGCCGGCACCTCGGTGCTTGCCGCGATACTGGTGTTCTTCGCCAAGACCTCGCCCAAAGCATCGTCCCTGCTGACACCGCCGAACGCCGCGCCAACGGTTGCGGCAGTCAGCAAATCTCTCTGAGCCCATTGATCGCTGAATCACCTTATTTTTAGGAACTTGCCATGAACGCTGAACATACTGCCAACATCACCAAGTCGCCTGTCGTCACCAGTTTCCAGGTCGTACCCGTAGCGGGTCACGACAGCATGTTGCTGAACCTTAGCGGTGCCCACGGGCCGTTCTTCACCCGCAACATTGTCATTCTCAAGGATAGTTGCGGTAACACCGGGGTGGGCGAAGTACCAGGTGGCGAACGCATCCGCGAAACGCTCGAAGACGCACGCGCCCTTGTGATCGGCCAGCCCATCGGCCAGTACCAACGCATCCTCAATCAGATGCGCACTACCTTTGCGTCCCGTGACGCGGCAGGTCGCGGCCTGCAAACCTTCGACCTGCGCATCACCATTCATGCGGTGACCGCGATGGAAGCCGCGCTACTCGACCTGCTGGGTCAATTCCTCGAAGTTCCCGTAGCTGCATTGCTCGGCGAAGGGCAGCAGCGCGACGCGGTGAAAATGCTCGGTTACCTGTTCTACATTGGCGACCGCAATGTCACGGATCTGGCTTACCGCAACGAGTCCGACGCTGAAGACGAGTGGTTGCGGATACGTCATGAGAAAGCCATGACCGCGGACGCGGTCGTGCGCCTGGCTGAAGCCGCAAAGGCCAGGTACGGCTTCAACGACTTCAAGCTCAAGGGCGGGGTGCTGCGTGGTGATGAAGAGATCGAGGCGGTCACCGCCCTGGCCGAACGTTTTCCTGACGCCCGAATCACCCTGGACCCCAATGGCGCCTGGTCGCTCAAGGAAGCCATCCGTCTGTGTCGGGACCAGCACCCTGTCCTCGCCTACGCCGAAGACCCATGCGGTGCCGAAAACGGTTATTCAGGTCGCGAAGTCATGGCCGAATTCCGCCGTGCCACGGGCTTGAAGACCGCCACCAACATGATCGCGACCGACTGGCGCGAAATGGGCCACGCCATTCAATTGCAATCGGTCGACATACCGCTCGCCGACCCGCACTTCTGGACAATGCAGGGCTCGGTCCGGGTCGCCCAGATGTGTCACGAGTGGGGTCTGACCTGGGGCTCGCACTCCAACAATCACTTCGATATCTCCCTGGCCATGTTCACTCAAGTAGCCGCCGCCGCACCGGGAGAAATCACCGCGATAGACACACACTGGATCTGGCAGGACGGCCAGCGCCTGACCAGGGAGCCGCTGAAAATCGAAGGTGGCTACGTGAAGGTTCCGTCAAGGCATGGCCTCGGGGTAGACATCGACATGGACGCCGTGGCCAAGGCCCACGAAGTGTATAAAGGCATGGGACTCGGCGCGCGGGATGACAGCGTCGCGATGCAGTTCCTGATTCCTGGCTGGAGCTTTAACAACAAGCAGCCTTGCCTGGTACGCTGATCCAAAGATCAGACGCTGGGTAACCCAAGTAATTTAAAGCTTCAACCTGGCGCTACGGGGGGGGGCACGCAAAGTGCCCCTCCCCTGGCATCGTGGAGATTCAAAGATATGAATCCGACAACACCGGACGGTCGCTACTTCGTGGTCAAAGGGCAGTTGTGGCGTTGCGCCAATCCATCGCTCAATGACGATGTGCGCCAGCGCCTGGTCAACGACCTGATGGCAGCTCGTCGTGAGGTAAAGGCAGCGAAAGCCTCTGGCGATGTCCAGCAGATGAAAGAAGCCAGAGCTGGCGTTCACTCAGCGAAGGTGGCGCTTGGTGAGCGCGGGCCGGTGTGGTGGAACGACGGATCCCCTGACTTCAATCGGTATCAGGTCTCGAATACCCCCTATGCCGATTGGTACCTCAACTTGCGGCACTAACCGCATTCATCTATGGGCGGGCGCAAGCAATCATTGTTCCCTGCCGGCGAATAAGGCGCGGATCGGTTCCACCCTCGGTCAGCCGCACAGGTCGGCCCTCCGATCGCCACGCATGCAAACCCTCACCAGGACAGCAATACCATCGCCTTGGCCAGAAACAGGATGCCAAGCATATGCACCAGCACGCTGAGGTGGATCCGCCGGGATCGTTGCGCAGTCATTTGCCCCGTCCGCATCAGATAAACCACATAGCCGAATTGGCCCAGAATACTCAGGGCCAGGCCGATTTTCAGCGCTAGCAAGGTGCCGAAACTGCCGGTCAAAGGATCGCGCAGCACTGCTCGATACTGCCATGCCAACCCCAGTCCTGCCCCATACAGCGCCAGCACGACCAAATGCATGACACGGCGTGCCCGTGCGCCCAGAGCCTTCGATAACTGCTCGCGAGGCGCCAAATCCAGCTGGCGGGCTGCGGGACTGAGGATCATCACCTCGAAGAACACCCCGCCAATGAAGAAAGCCGCCGCCGTCAAATGAATGAACTTCAACAATAGGTAACTCATACTTTCTCCATCAGCCGGGTTGACCATCAGCGCGAGCACGACAGAGCATGGGTGCATAGCAGCACAGATACTGGACAAATGCGCCGACCCAACAGATAGCCGCCAACCAGATCGCGGGCTGATACCAGACACCGACAGCCAGCACACGGAACAGGCCACCCAGGTTGAGCAGCATGAATGCCAGGGTAAAACCCCGTGGCAGCTGCAACGGTCGTCCGGTATGACCTAGGGAAACCCGCGCCAGCATGGCCAGGATCGAGCCGCCCAAAGCGCCGACCGTAAGGGCGTGCAGCGCCTGACTGATACCGCCGTGAAGTCCGAAATGCCAGAGCGCCATGCTGATGCAGGCAATCACCAGCCAGGCATACGCCAGGTGCAGTGACCACAACAGGGGAACCCGCAGCACGCCGCCATCAAACCAGCGCACCAGGCGAATGCCGTGGCCGACGGCCAAGGCGGAAAAAACCAGACCCAGCCACGCATGCGCCTGCAGAGCAACTCCCAACGCAAACAGAGTCGCCACCAAGGCAGTGACAACCAACAGAGCATTGTCCAGCCACCCCCAGGGCTCGACGGCGCAAGCTCGTCCGAGACCACGCTGGGTGAAAAATGGAATCACCCGTCCGCCAATCAATCCCAGCATCGCCGCGGCGAGCCAGACGGCAGCCCAGGTGCCCTGACGCTGCCAGGCGTCGTTTGCCTGCAGCACCCCAAGCAACGTCAGCGCATCGGCGCCCAGCAACAATGCCAGCACCACCACGATTGGGTAGTTGCGCGTTTGCCGCACGGCCCAAAGCAAATGCGCCATGATCAATGCCACGCTGGCAAAGAACAGCAGGTTGGCCAGCAACAGCAACTGCGGCGAGCCCGACCACCATGCCAGCCGCGCCACCAACCAGATCGCCACCAGTACGCCGAGCGGCTTGCCGCCAAGGCTGGAGCGCCCCGTCCATGCCTGTACCGCAGTCAGCAAAAAACCGGCAATGATCGCGCCGGCAAAACCGAAGATCAGCTCATGCCGATGCCACGCCAGCCAACCACCCAAGGGCGGGCCCCAGAAGTTGTAGCCTTGCATGGCGAAAACCCATAACGCTATCACCAGGGCAGCCAGCGTGCTGCCCAGCAGGAAGAAAGGACGAAAGCCCAGGCGTAGCAATGGCCACGTACCCACCGCCTTGCGATTGTCGAGAATCTGCATGGTCTCTCCAACAGGCTGGCCTTCGCGGGTGCGAAAGTCGCTTCAGTCTTACAGTATTGTTGATAGCCGATATGACACACATCAAAACTCGGCCTTATGCGTCCGCAATCCAGCAATGAACCATTTTGCTGTCGACCATCGGCAAGTTTTCAACTCTTTTGAATTTTCGTAATACCGGGCCTCTCTGACTTACATACCGAGAAAAGTCAGCAGGCCTGCCATGACGTCCTTACAGATTCATTCCGAGCATTCATCCAAGACGCCAATAGCCTTGGGCGCCCATTTTTCGCTGTATACCCGGCTGATCCGGACACCGGGTGAAGTCGAGGAGGAGACTGTGCGTCGCTACCTGCAGGATCAATTGCAGGCTGCGAGGTGTCTCACTGCCAACCTGCCAATCGGTCTGGCAGATCTGCCCGGCTGGGTTGCACACAACAGCCAGGCCGTCGCCGAGCGTTACCGCACCTACCTGGAAGGTCGACGCGCTGGGGAAGGCAGGAAATTCTTCACCAACAAAGCTCATGCGTTGTATTTCTTGCAACATGTGGCACCGAGCAAACTGGTGGACGGGGCGTGGCTATATGGCACTACCCAGCACGTCGATGACTGGAGATACAGCGGTCTGATCCGCACCTATCTCGAGGAACTGGGCGACGGCGAACCCGCTCTCAATCACGTCCTGCTTTTTCGTAACCTGCTCACTGAGCACGACTGTGCGCCGCACGCCCCGCTCGATGACGCGTTCTATCTACAAGGGGCGATACAACTGGCACTGGGAAGGCTGTCAGATGATTTCCTGCCAGAAATGCTTGGCTACAACCTTGGCTACGAACAACTGCCCTTGCATCTTCTGATCACGGCTTTCGAACTCAACGAACTGGGTATCGACCCTTACTACTTTACGCTGCATGTCACCATCGACAATGCCAGCTCCGGGCATGCACTCAAGGCCGTGGAAGCGGTTTTGAATTTCTTGCCCAACGACGAAACGAAGGCTGTATTTCTGGAACGCCTGCGCGCCGGCTATCTGCTCAATGATCTCGGAAAAAACTCCACGGACGTCATTCACTCGTTTGAGCTTGAGCAGGAACTGGTCGCCATGCTCGAGACCAAGAGCACCTTTGGCCAGCACATGCATTCAGATTACTGTCGCCTCGAAGGCCGCACCATCAACCAGTGGCTGGCCACCCCTGGCCAAAGCCGGCAGTTGCTTGCAGCTTTGGAAAACAGGGGCTGGATCAAGCGCCATCAAGACCCTCGGGACAGCCGCTTCTGGCAGCTTGTCGAGGGTCCGGGCGCCGCCATGTTCGGTGTGTTCAATGGCTACGAGAAACAGCTGTTGAATGACTGGATTGCAGGTGACTGGCAAGGCGAAGCAGCCAATCCGTTTCGCAACCGCTTTCCTCGGCGCGATAGCAGAGTTTCGCCGAGCGCGTCGTCACCCGCTTTGCTGTTGGCGTCTGTTGAAGAGCTTATTGCGCTGATGGGTCCCGACTCGCACCCGACACCCGAAGGTCTGGCCGCTACCAGAATCTACTCTCAACGTCTTTCTCAAGGGTCACTGACATCATGAATCGATCCGACCTTTGCGACTCGAGCGCGAACACGGCTGTATCGGAACACCACAGTCAAGACCTGGCCTTGCTGCATCTGGGGCAACGTCTACAGCAACAGCAATATCGGTTCGTGACGGTGACGCCATTGACTCACCTGCGGGTCAATGGACGAGAGGAAAACCGCACGGCGCACAATCTGAGAGATATCTTCGGCTGGAGTCGCCCGTTCGAGGCCGGTTTGCTTGGGGCGCAAGAGCATCAGGCGCTATTTCAAAGTGGCTTCCTGCACCCCCAGGCTGACATGTGGGTGAGTGGCGTACGCTGGTCGAGCCTCGACGATTTGCTCCTGGTTCATTCCAGTTTTCCTACCCAGGCTCACGACTCGGTTTTTTTCGGCCCCGACACCTATCGTTTCGCTCAGGCAGTGGAGGGCTTCCTGCAATCTTCCGTGCATCCGATCCAGACGGCAGTGGACATTGGTTGCGGTAGCGGGGTCGGTGCCATTCTGATCGCCAGGGCACGACCGGACGCTCAGGTCACGGCACTGGATATCAATCCCCTGGCCCTGAGATTCACCGCCGTCAATGCTTCGCTTGCAGGGGTCGATAATGTTTGCGCGTGCCACAGCGATATCCTTGCAGGAACAACAGGCTGTTTTGACCTGATCGTCGCCAACCCACCATACATGCAAGACACTCAACGTCGCGCCTACCGACATGGCGGGGAGCATTTGGGTTCGGAGTTATCGGTGCGTATTTTGACCCAGGCGATCGAGCGCCTGACGCCGGGAGGCAGCGTGATTCTGTATACCGGCGCGCCTTGTGTAGAGGGCGTGGATTTGTTTCTTGAGCAGGCGCTGCCGCTGGTTGACCGCCCGGGACTGGCCTGGAGCTATCGGGAGATGGATCCCGACGTCTTTGGAGAGGAACTGGAGTCGGATATCTACAGGGAAGTCGAGAGAATTGCGGCGGTCGTGCTTATCGTAACCAAAAGACAGTAGGTCTTGCAGGTATGGCATCTCCCCTTCTTGGTCCTCCCACTGGCTTTTATGAGTGTTGAAGGGGAGCGCACAGCCCCCCTTGAAAGAGTCGCCTTCGGATTATTTTATGTTATATAATAACATTATATTGACTGCCGGCCGTTAACTGGCAGCGCTATCCCCCCCTTGCCTGCGGCTTTCAATGACAACCCTTTATCAAACCCCACCCGCCACCCGCGCCAGTCAACGCCTGATGTCCATCGATGCCCTCAGGGGTTTGGTGATCCTGTTCATGCTGCTGGATCACGTACGCGAGACGTTCTTTCTGCACCGCCAGGTGGCTGACCCGATGGCCATCGACACCACCGAGCCGACGTTGTTTTTCAGCCGCACCCTCGCCCATTTATGTGCGCCGGTGTTCGTGCTGCTCACCGGACTGTCCGCTTACCTGTACGGCGAAAAGCACCAGGGCCGGAACGCGGTGTCGATGTTCCTCTTCAAGCGTGGCCTGTTCCTGGTTCTGCTGGAGTTCACGCTGGTGAATTTCGCCTGGACCTTCCAGTTCCCGCCCCATGTGATTTACCTGCAGGTGATCTGGGCGATTGGCGTGAGCATGCTTGCCCTTGCTGCGCTGGTCTGGCTGCCGCGGCCGATTCTGTGGGTTGTGGGTGCGGTCATCGTCGCCGGGCACAACCTGCTCGATCCGCTGCACTTCCCGGTCGGATCAGCCATGCACCTGCCGTGGGCCATTTTGCATGATCGCGGCTGGATCGAGTTCTCTGACGGCCTGCGCCTGCGCAGCTCCTACCCTGTGCTGCCGTGGATCGGTGTCATCGCCCTGGGTTATTGCATCGGCCCCTGGTTCGCGCATTCAGCCTCTGCCCGCCTGCGTCAACGCCATCTGTTGCTGGGGGGTGCCGGCGCGCTTTTGGGCTTTGTCGCACTGCGCCTGGTCAACGGGTATGGCGAGGCGCAATGGAGGGTGCATGAAACCACCACACAGACCCTCATGAGCTTCTTCAACATCACTAAGTACCCACCTTCTCTGCTGTTCCTTGCGCTGACACTCGGGGTGGGCCTGTTGCTGCTTCTTGGCTTCGAGCGGGCTCGGCAACGCCAGTGGATCAGCGCTTTGGCGGTGTTTGGTGCGGCGCCGATGTTCTTCTACCTGCTGCACCTTTATGTGCTGAAGGTGCTCTATCTGACCAGCGTCGCGTTGTTCGGTCTGAACCAGAGCGACTACTTCGGTTTCGATAGCATTTTTTCGGTGTGGCTGACGGCGGTGCTGCTGGCCGCCGCGCTGTATCTGCCTGTGCGCTGGTTTGCCGCCGTGAAGGCCCGCCGTCGTGATATCGGCTGGCTCAAATACTTCTGATCCAGAGAGGGTTCGCCTCGGGCGGCATGATCGACTAACATGCCGCCGCCGGTTTCCAAATGGGATTAATAGGGAATCCGTGATGCGTGCAACGCATCAAACGGAACTGCCCCCGCAACTGTAGGTGCTGAGCGTGCTCCTGAACTGCCACTGGGATTGAACCCCGGGAAGGCTGGAGCATGCGATGACGCATCAGTCAGGAGACCTGCCGGCCAAGTAACAATCACTGACCGGCGGGGTGTCCGGGAAGGACATCCTTGCGCGCGCGTCACTCAGGTGATCGCCCTGCCCTGCTTTTTGGCAGCGTTCGATGATGTGTTTCCAGACCGTGCACCCTTGCTCCGTGTACGGTTCAAATGTAGATGCATCATGCTGTTGCCCCGCTTTGTCACCCTATTCGCTGGCCTGGGTCTTTGCTCGCTGGTCTGTGCCGCGCCTACTGAATATCCGCTGACGGTCGAGAACTGCGGTGCCACGCTGACCTTCCCACACGCACCGGCTCGAACCGTCACGATCGGCCAGGCCGGCACCGAAATGCTCTTTGCCCTCGGGCTGGGTGACAAACTGGCCGGCACTTCTCTGTGGTTCAACGATGTGCTGGATAAGTACAAGGGGCAAAACGACAAGATCGAACGCCTGGCGGATAACGAGCCGAGTTTCGAGTCGGTGATCGGCAAACGACCGGAACTGGTCGCTGTCGAGCTGGAGTGGATGGTCGGCCCGCAAGGCGCAGTCGCTACCCGCGAGCAGTTTCACGAACTGGGAATCGCCACTTACCTCATGCCCTCGGATTGCGAATCCAAGGACAACCTGGTCGGTGCCGACGGCACTCGCCTGGCGCCGTTTCGTGTGCAAAGCATCTACAAAAGCATCACTGAGCTGGCCAGGATTTTCGATGTTCAGGCCCGTGGCCAACAGTTGAACGCGCAACTCAAGGCCAGTCTGGCCAGGTCCGTTGCCGCAGTGCAAGACAAGAACCACACCAGTGCACTGGTGTGGTTTTCCAGTGCCAGTCTGGATATCGACCCCTATGTCGCCGGTCACAAAGGCATTCCAGACTTCATGCTCAAAACGCTGGGTGTGCGCAATGTGGTGCAGTCCGACGAAGAGTGGCCAACGGTCGGTTGGGAAACCATCGCAAAAGCCAACCCGACTTTCCTGGTCATCGCCCGCATGGATCGCCGTCGTTTCCCCGCTGACGACTACCAAAAGAAGCTGGCATTCCTGCACAGCGATCCGGTAACCCGCAACATGGACGCGGTAAAAAACAACCGCATCATCATCCTCGACGCCATGGCCATGCAGGCCAGCCTGAGAATGTTCGATGGGCTGCAAGCCCTGGCAACGGCCATCAACAGCTACGACCTGCCAAAATGACTGCAGCGCTGATTCGTACCCTGCTGGCGTTGGTGGCCCTGCTTTTAAGCGTGGTTGCCGGTGTCGCTATCGGTGAAACAAGCATCGAACCCGGCGTGGTACTCCAGGTGCTGGCCAACAAACTGTGGAATGCCGGCTATGTTCTCGACCCCATCGACGAAGGCATCGTCTGGAACTACCGCCTGACCCGCGCGTTGGTCGCAGGAGCTTGCGGTGCGGGCCTGGCGACCTGCGGGGTGATCCTGCAATCGCTGTTGCGCAACCCGTTGGCCGATCCCTATCTGCTCGGCATTTCCGCGGGCGCTTCGACGGGGGCCGTTCTGGTGGCGTTACTCGGTATCGGTGCCGGAGCCATTTCGATGTCGGTCGGGGCGTTTGCCGGAGCCGTTGCTGCCTTTGCTGTCGTGGTTTTACTGGGGCGCGCCAGCGGTGTCCCTGGCAGTACCGGTCAGATCATCCTGGCGGGGATTGCCGGTTCGCAGCTGTTCAATGCGCTGACTGCATTTTTGATCACCAAGTCGGCCAGCTCCGAACAGGCACGCGGCATCATGTTCTGGTTGCTGGGCAACCTCAGTGGTGTGCGCTGGCCTTCGGTGTGGCTGGCCGTTCCCGCTGCCATGGCCGGTCTGGCCGTTTGCCTGTGGCACCGTCGCGCGCTGGATGCCTTCACCTTTGGTACCGACTCCGCCGCCTCGCTCGGCATTGCCGTACGTCGCGTGCAATTTCTGCTGATCAGTTGCGCCGCACTGGTGACGGCGGTGATGGTGTCGATTGTCGGCTCCATAGGTTTCGTCGGTCTGGTCATTCCCCACGCCGCAAGGCTGTTGCTGGGTACCGGGCATACACGCCTGCTACCGGCCAGCGCGCTGGGTGGTGCCGTGTTTCTGATTGCCGCCGATGTGCTCTCCCGCACCCTCATAAAAGGCCAGGTTATCCCGGTCGGCGTGATTACTGCATTGGTCGGAGCGCCGGTGTTCGCCCTGATCCTGATCGGCCGAAGGAATGCCCGATGAATGCTGCCATGCCCTTTATCGACCAGCCTGTATTGAGCTGTTCCGGCCTCGGATTGCAAATTCGCGACATTGAATTACTGGACGAGATCCACCTGGACATCCGCCACGGCGAGACCCTGGGCCTTATCGGGCCCAACGGTTCGGGAAAATCCACACTGCTCAAGCTGCTGGCCGGCGTGCGCATGCCAAGCCGGGGAAGCATCCATCTCGACGGCCAATGCCTCAAGGCACAGTCAAGACGAACCATAGCGCGAACCCTGGCGCTGGTTGAGCAACAGGCCGATACCCTGGATGCCATCAGTGTATTTGATGCCGTGGCCCTGGGCCGAACACCCTGGCTGTCTGCCTTGAGCTCGTGGTCGGCCAAGGACACCGAGATCGTTCATCAAGCGCTGCGCAACGTGGATGCGGCGCATCTGACCACGCGAACCTGGCGCAGCCTGTCTGGCGGAGAGCGTCAACGTGTGCATATCGCTCGTTCCCTGGCTCAGTGCCCGCGCATCCTGCTGCTGGACGAGCCAACCAATCACCTGGATATCCAGCACCAGATAGGGATTTTGAATCTGGTTCACGCATTGCCCGTGACAACGGTGATCGCCCTGCATGACCTCAACCAGGCCCTCACCTGCGATCGTCTGGCCGTGCTGGAACGTGGACGCCTCGTTGCCTTGGGCAAACCGCTTGAAGTGCTGACCCCGCACCGCCTTTTGCAGACGTTCGGAGTCCACGCGCACTATCTCGTTGACCCGTTTGACGGAGCGAAAATCCTGCGATTTCGCTCTTGGTGACTGGGTGCCGCGCCTCAGGGTGATGACCCGCGAAAGCCCTTCAGCGCAAATAGCTGGCGGCCAGCCATCAGCTACAATCACAACCGCACGCCCACACCGCCATCACTCTCGAGATGGCCAGCCTGAAAACGGAGTGACGGATGCTGTATTTTCAGCAAATGCTGGGCACCGCGGTATTCGCCATTACCGGGGTACTGGCTATTCACAAGGTGGGGGTCGATGTATTCGGCGCCGTGGTACTGGGCATCATTACTGCCATTGGTGGCGGCACCATTCGCGATCTACTTCTCGATCAACCGATTTTCTGGATAGCAGACTTCAACTACATCTGGGTCGGCGGCGGTGCCGCATTGCTGGCTTTTTTCCTCACCAAGAGATTCCAGCAACGTTATCGCCTGTTGTTGTACCTCGATGGATTCGCGGCCGCTCTGTTTGGATTAGTGGCTACCGAGAAAGTGCTGGGACTACAACTTGCTGCGCCTTTTGCCGTGATGATGGGTGTACTGACCAGTATCGGAGGAGGCATCGCTCGCGATGTGCTGGCCGGCAGAACCTCGTTGTTGATGTCACGTGAGATCTATGCCACACCGATCCTGCTGGGGTGCATTTTGTATGTCTTGTTACGCGATGTATTCGGGTCAATCCAGATCGCCGGTTGGCTGGCCCTGATATTCACCTCTTCCTTGAGGTTTCTTGCCATTTACAAAGAACTGCAAATGCCGGCTATTTTATCCACCAGCCAAGGCTAGGCCCGCCAAACATCGTCAGCCATCCATCCATCACGATAATTTCACATTCACCGGCGTAGGGTTAACCCAACTCCTTTGTGATTCCTGGCCCGCCCCCCCCATCGCGGGTCTTTTTTTGCCTGCAATAAAGCCCCAGGGCTGCAAGTCGCCTTCATCCTGCCTATGTTCGCCAGCGAACAGACGAACACCCCTGCCAATCGTCAAACTCAAGGTACAAAAGGTACGTCCAGCACGTGCTGCCCGGTGCGCACGCAATGGACTGGCGCACCTGCCGCAACACGCGCATTTGTATTCAGGCATTCCAGGATCAGGACCTTATGAACAGCATATGGACACGCATGCAAAAGGTGTTTCCCCGTTCGTCCGGATTTTGGCGAACCGGTCATTTGTCCCGCCCCCGATTCGAATACGAGCCGATATTACGCTCGGAGCTGATTAACGCCGATCAGATGGCCAGCCACGGTATCGCCCTGGCCGGACAGCATCGCCTGAGCGCGTTGTCCGCAAAGGACGCCATGCTGCGTCGACTCGATGACAACGAACAACTGCTCAAACGCAGCTGCTCGGCGCTGACCCACGCGCAAATGTCCAGCCGACGGGTAACGCCGGCAGCAGAGTGGCTGCTGGACAATAACTTTCTGATCGAAGACCACATCCGCACCGCCCGCACGCACCTGCCCAAAGGCTACAGCCGTGAGTTGCCACGCCTGATCAACGGCCCGTCCGCCGGGCTGCCGAGGGTCTATGACATCGCGCTGGAGACCATTTCCCATGGCGACGGCCGAGTCGATGAGCAAACCCTCAGTCGCTTCATCGATGCCTACCAGACGGTGATGCCTCTGGCACTGGGAGAGCTGTGGGCGATCCCGATCATGTTGCGCCTGGCGTTGATCGAAAACCTGCGTCGCGTGGCGTCGCGGGTCATGGCCAACGCCGACGATCGAAACCTCGCCGATGACTGGGCCGAGCGCCTGATCGAAACCTCGGAACGGGATATCAAGAGCGTGGTGCTGACCGTTGCCGATATGGCCCGCTCCACACCGCCGATGACCCCGGCTTTTGTCGCCGAACTGACCCGCAGCCTGCAGGGTCAGAGCGCAGCCCTGGCCCTGCCGCTGAGCTGGATCGAGCAGATGCTCAGCGAGACCGGTTCGAGCATCGAACGCCAGGTGCAGCTCGATGCGCAGCAACAGGCCGCGGATCAGGTGTCCATCGGCAACAGCATCGGCAGCTTGCGCCTGCTGTCCGCCACCGACTGGCGCGAGTTCGTCGAATCGATGAGTCATGTCGAACAGATTCTCGCGCAAGACCCGGCGGCGATTTACCCGACCATGGATTTCGCTACCCGTGACAGCTACCGGCATGTCATTGAACGCCTGGCCCGAAGCAGCCCCCAATTATCGGAAATCCAGGTCGCCCGCGCCGCGATCGATCTCGCCACAGCCGGGACCGCCACGGTCCCCTGCCCGTTGCTGGCCCGCCACGTCGGCTATTACCTGATCAGCGCCGGGCTGCCAACCCTGGAGCGCCGCATCGACGCCCGGGTGCCGCTGCATAAGCGCTGGAACCGGTTGTTGCAGCAATCCCCGCTGATTTTTTATCTGGCCCCGGTGGCATTGCTGACGCTGCTGTTTGCCTGGCCGCTGCTGGCCTCGGCGCGACGCGACGGATTGCCTGACGTAGCGCTCCTGCTGCTGGCCATTCCATGCCTGATCATGACCAGCCGACTGGCCGTCAGCCTGATCAACTGGCTGGTGACCTTCAGTCTGTTGCCGGCGGTTCTGCCGAAAATGGATTACGCCAACGGCATTCCCGACGAGGCGCGAAGCCTGGTAGTAATCCCGACGCTGATCGCCAGCCTGGCCGATGTCGATGAGTTGGTCGAAGGCCTGGAGGTACGTTTTCTCGCCAACCGCGACGACAACCTGTATTTCGCCTTGCTCAGCGATTTTCTCGATGCCAATGAAGAATCCCTGCCGCAGGACGCCGATTTGCTCAACCACGCCTCCCGTGCAATCACCCTGCTCAACCAGAAGTACGCGGACGGACTCAACGACCGATTCTTTCTGCTGCATCGGCCACGGCGCTGGAACGCCAGTGAACGCGTGTGGATGGGCCACGAGCGTAAACGCGGCAAGCTGATCGAGCTCAACGCCCTGTTGCGCGGCAACGGACAGGAACGTTTCGACACGATCGTCGGCGATATCACGCCATTGCACCAGGTTCGCTACGTCATCACCCTGGACACCGACACCCTGCTGCCGCGCGACGTCGCCCGTCAATGCGTGGCGGCCATGATGCACCCGTTGAATCGTCCGTTGTTCGACAGTGCCGGCGAGCAGATCATTTGCGGCTACGCCGTGTTGCAACCGCGGGTCGGTATCAGCCTGACCAGCGCCACGCGCTCGAGCTATGCCCGGCTGTTCGGCAGCGATGCCGGGGTAGATCCCTATACCCGGGCGGTTTCGGACGTTTACCAGGATCTGTTCCAGCAGGGCTCGTTCATCGGCAAGGGCATCTACGACGTGGATGCTTTCACCTGTGCCCTGGAAGGTTGTCTGCCGGATAACCAGATTCTCAGCCACGACCTGATCGAAGGCTGTTATGCCCGATCCGGCCTGCTCAGCGATGTGCAGGTCTACGAGCAATACCCCTCGCACTTTGCCGCCGATGTAAAACGCCGGCATCGCTGGATACGCGGCGACTGGCAACTGCTGCCGTGGACCTTGCCCTGGGCGCGCAACGCCGATGGAAAACGGGTGCGCAACCGGCTGAGCGTCATGGCGCGCTGGAAGATTCTCGACAATCTGCGCCGCAGCCTGGAACCGCTGGCGCTGTTGCTGATGTTTGCATGGGCCTGGCTGGCCAGCAGCGAACCGCTGGGCTGGACCGTCGCAGTCATCGGTTTGCTGGTGATTCAACCCTTGCTGCGAGCGGCGAGCGATCTGCTCCGAGCCCCCGCCGACGTCCCCTACAGACAATATCTGGGGGCGCTGCTGGGCGATCTCGGGCAGGACCTGGCCCGGGCGTGTCTGGCGCTCGCCTGGCTGCCTTTCGAAATGCTCTACAGCGTCGATGCTGTACTGCGCTCGCTCTGGCGGATCGGCTTCAGCCGGCGTCGCCTGCTGCAATGGCAACCCTCGCGCGAGGTGGAACGCACCACCGATAACCGGTTGTCCGGCCTCTACCGGCAGATGTGGATCGGGCCCGTGTCATCCCTTGCCTCTTTGGCCCTGCTGGTGGACAACCCGCAGACGCTGGCCATCGCCAGCCCGCTGCTGTTGTCGTGGCTGGTTGGCCCCTGGGTCGCCTGGCGACTCAGCTCACCCCCCGGGCAGTCGGTGTTCGCGCCGTCGGCGCAGGAGTTACGCTTCCTGCGGGTACTGGCGCGCAAGACCTGGGCATTTTTTGATCAATACGTCGGGCCTGAAGACAATTGGCTGCCCCCAGACAACGTGCAGGAACAACCCAGGCCGGCCATTGCCCATCGCACCTCCCCGACCAACATGGGCATGTCCTTGCTCGCCCACCTGGCCGCTCACGACTTCGGCTATTTGAGCACTGAGCGCCTGCTGAACCGGCTTGGGGCGTCACTGGACAGCATGGACGGCCTGGAGCGTCATCGGCAGCACTTCTACAACTGGTACGACACCCAGACCCTGGAGCCGCTGCGACCGCATTACGTCTCAACCGTCGACAGTGGTAACCTGGCGGGCCTGCTGCTGACCTTGAGCACCGGTCTGACGCAACTTGCAGACTCGCCGCTGTTCGGCCCTGCACTGATCAAGGGCCTGCGCGACAGCCTCGACATCCTTGTCGTGTGCCAGGGTGGCGCAAGTGCGGATCAACCCGCCTTGAATCAACTGGGCAAGCGCCTTGATCTTGTCTCGCCAGAGGCGACGCCAGGCATGCTGGTCGATTTGCTGCACACGGCACGCCTCGCGGTCGCAAACATGCAAGCGGACAGCAACGAGGAAAGCCTTTACTGGCGCGAGGCGTTTAGGCTTCAGTGCAATGACTGGACAGAAGAACTGCTGCGTTACCAGCTCCCTGCCCCGCTAACCGCTACCGCGTCGACGACCTTGCGTCAGCTGGCAGCGTTGAACCCCGCCGACTGGGCAGCCGAACACCACCCGCAAATAGAGCGGGTGCGCAGTGTCGCCGGATCGCGTCTGGCGACACTGGAGCGTCTGGCTGTATTGGCGACCGGGTTGGCACAGATGGACTACTCGCTGCTTTACGATCAACAGCGCGACCTGTTCGTCATCGGTTACAACGCCGAAGAGCTCCGGCTGGACAGCGGTTACTACGACCTGCTGGCGTCCGAGGTGCGACTGCCCATTTTCGTCGCCATCGCTCAAGGACAGATCCCCCAGCGCGCCTGGTTCACCCTGGGCAGGCTGCTGGGTGAAAACGCCGGGGTACCGACCTTGTTGTCCTGGTCGGGCTCGATGTTCGAATACCTGATGCCCATGCTGGTGATGCCTAACTACGAGGGCAGCCTGCTCGACCAGACCTGCCGGGCCGCCGTGGCGGTGCAGATCGAACATGGCAACACGCTGGGCATCCCCTGGGGCGTTTCGGAGTCCGGTTACTACACCGTCGACGCGCACTTCAATTATCAGTATCGCGCCTTCGGCGTTCAGGCCCTGGGGCTAAAGCGCGGGCTCAGCGATGACGTGGTGATTGCGCCCTATGCCAGCGTTCTGGCGTTGATGGTCGACGCCGAGGCTGCCTGCAAGAACCTGCAGCGCCTTGCCGGGCAAGGTTCTGCAGGCCGATTCGGACTGTATGAAGCGGTGGACTACACCGAGGCCCGCGTGCCCCGCGGTCAGACCCTCGCCGTGGTCCGCTCGTTCATGGCTCACCACCAGGGCATGAGCCTGCTGGCGTTGACCAGCCGACTGCTCGATCAACCCATGCAACGGCGATTCGAGGCCAACCCGGCGTTGCAATCAGCCCTGTTGCTGTTGCAGGAACGGGTGCCCAAGTCTGCTGCGCCGTACCTGCAGACCGCGCAATCACCGGCGCCCGTCAATGCCGGCGAGGGCCAGAGCGAGGAAAACGGCCTGAGGGTGTTCTTCGATCCGGGACGCAAACGTCCGGCCGTGCAATTGCTCTCCAATGGTCGCTACCACGTCATGCTGACCAGTGGCGGCGGAGGCTACAGCCGACGCCACGACATGGCCGTCACCCGTTGGCAGGAGGACATCTCACAGGACAACTGGGGGACGTTCTGTTACCTGCGCGACGTCCAGACCAATACGCTTTGGTCCGCGGCTTATCAACCAACCTTGCAGCAAACCGAAAGCCACGAGGCGATCTTCAGTGATTCGCGCGCCGAATTTCGCGCGCGCAATCTGGATTTCGACACCCACCTGGAAATTGTTGTCTCGCCTGAAGACGACATGGAACTGCGGCGCCTGCATGTGACCAATCGCGCGTCAGTGGCCAAGACGCTGGAGGTCACTACCTATGCCGAAGTCGTGCTGACGCCCCCGGGCAACGACGCGATGCACCCGGCATTCAGCAAGCTGTTCGTGCAAACCGAACTGCTGCCTGAGCTTCAAGCCATTATCTGCAGTCGCCGCCCCCGGGCCAGCGATGAAGCGACGCCGTGGATGTGCCATTTGCTGGCCGCACACGGGGTGGATATCGATGCGATCTCCTACGAAACCGATCGTGCCCGATTCATCGGCCGTGGACGCAGCCTGGTATCGCCCGCAGCCCTCGATGGCGATTGCCAGATGTTGTCAGGCAGTGCTGGCCCGGTGCTGGATCCGATAGTCGCGATTCGCTGCAGGATTACCCTGCAACCTGGCCAACAGGCCACCATTGACCTGGTCACCGGTGTCGCCGACAGCCGTGATGGTTGCCTTTATTTGATCAACAAATACCGCGACCGCCACCTCGCCGACCGGGTGTTCGACCTGTCCTGGACCCATAGCCAGGTGCTGCTGCGTCAGCTCAACGCTTCGTTATCCGACGCCCGCCTATTCGAACAGATGGCTTCGTCCCTGCTATATGCCAACGCCTCGATGCGCACCGACAACACGGTGCTGATGAGCAATCGGCGCAATCAGACAGGGCTCTGGGGCCAGGCCATCTCCGGCGACTTGCCCATCGTGTTGCTGCGGATCCACAGCCTGGACAACATCGCCCTGGCGCAGCAGATGATTCAGGCCCACGCCTACTGGCGACAAAAAGGCCTGGTGGTCGATCTGCTGATCTGGAACGAAGATCAGGCCGGCTATCGCCAGCAACTGCAGGACGCGATCATGGGCCTGATCACCTCCGGCAGTGAAGCCACCCTGCTGGACCGTCCGGGTGGCATTTTTGTGCGGCCGGTGCAACAGATTTCGAATGAGGATCGCGTGCTGGTGCTCTCGGTCGCAAGGCTAGTGCTCAGCGAAGGTTCGGGCAGCCTCGCCGAACAGGTTCACAGGCGCAATGTGTCGCCGGTGCACGCGCCGTTTGTGGCGACCCGGCCGTATAAAGCCGGGCCGCTTTCACCACAGCCCAAGCCTTCGGCGCTGCTGCTGGAAAATACCTATGGCGGCTTCAGCGCTGATGGCAATGAATACATCATCAGCGGGCTGGCCGACCACCCGCCACCGGCGCCCTGGGTCAACGTGATCGCCAATGCCCATCTCGGTACTGTGGTATCGGAGGCCGGCAGTGCCTACACCTGGGCGGAAAACGCCCATGAGTTTCGCCTGAGCCCCTGGCACAACGACCCGGTCACCGATCGCAGCGGCGAAGCCATTTACCTGCGGGATGAAGAGACCGGGCATTTCTGGTCGGCGGCACCCCAGCCCTGCCCCGGAAAAGGCCCGTACCAGACTCGTCACGGTTTCGGCTACAGCGTGTTCGAACATGAAGAAGACGGCATTTACAGCGAGCTGTGGATCTACGTGGCGCTGGATGCGCCGATCAAATTCTCGCGGTTGTTGTTAAGCAACCGCTCGGGGCGCAGCCGCAAGCTGTCGGTGACCGGGTATGTGGAATGGGTGCTGGGCGATCTGCGCGGCAAGTCGGCCATGCATGTGGTCACCCAATCGGATCCGGTCAGCGGCGCCCTCTTCGCCCGCAACGCCTACTCGGTGGAGTTTTGCGAGCGGGTCGCGTTCTTCGACACCGACACGGTGAATCACGGCGTCAGCGCCGACCGTACCGAATTCATTGGCCGCGGCGGCACCCTGGCCGCGCCGGCGGCGATGCGGCACGCCGGGTTGTCCGGGCGTATGGGCGGTGGGCTGGACCCCTGTGCCGCCCTGCAGGTGGCGGTCGACCTCGTCGATGGCGCCAGCCAGGAAGTTATCCTGCGCCTGGGCGCGGCCGACTCCGGCAACGCCGCCACCCAACGGGTGCAGCGCTATCGGGGCAGCCTGGCGGCCGCCACGGAGTTGCAGAAAGTTCGCGACCACTGGCGCTCGCTGCTTGGCGTCATTCGTATCGAATCGGCAGCGCCCGCGGTCGACGTCATGGTCAACGGCTGGTTGATGTATCAGGTCATCGCCTGCCGCTTCCAGGCCCGCAGCGGCTACTACCAATCGGGCGGTGCCATTGGTTTTCGCGACCAGTTACAAGACAGCATGGCAATGATCCACGCCGATCCGGCTGCCGTGCGCGCGCATCTGTTGCTGTGCGCCGGTCATCAGTATGCCGAAGGTGACGTGCAGCACTGGTGGCACCCGCCAATGAATCGAGGGGTACGCACTGGCTGTTCCGATGACTTCCTGTGGCTGGTGGCCGCCACCAATCGCTACGTGGAAGTGACCGCAGACGTGGCCGTGCTGGACGAGTCCGTCGGCTACCTGGAAGGACGCCTGCTGGCTGCTGCTGAAGAATCCTACTATGACCTTCCGGGCACCTCGCCGCTGCACGAGTCCCTGTATCGACACTGCGTGCGGGCCATCGAACACGGCTTGCGTCGCGGCAAGCACGGCTTGCCGCTGATGGGCTCCGGTGACTGGAACGATGGCATGAATCGCGTCGGCCATCTGGGTGCCGGGGAAAGTGTCTGGCTGGGCTTTTTCAGCTATCAGGTGCTGGAACAGTTTGCCGTGACTGCCCGTTTGCACGGGGATGACGACTTTGCCAAACGCTGCAGCGAGAGCGCGCGCACCCTGCAAAGCAACCTCGAGCAAAGCGCCTGGGACGGCGCCTGGTATCGCCGGGCCTGGTTCGATGACGGCCAATTGCTCGGCTCGGCCAGCAATGAAGAGTGTCGCATCGACTCGATTGCGCAAAGCTGGTCGGTGCTGTCAGGGGCCGGTGCTGCGCATCGCCAGATCCAGGCCATGCAGTCACTGGATGAGCATCTGATCAAGCGCGACATCCGCGCCGTGCTGCTGCTCGATCCGCCGTTCGACAAGGGCACTCTGGACCCTGGTTATATCAAGGGCTACGTGCCCGGCGTGCGCGAGAATGGCGGGCAGTACACCCACGCTGCCGTGTGGGCGGGCATGGCGTATGCGCAACTGGGTGAAGCGGGCAAGGCCTGGGAGCTGCTGAACCTGATCAACCCCGCAGTTCCTGCCAACAACGTTCGAATCGACACCTACAAGGTCGAACCCTACGTGATGGCCGCCGATGTCTACGGCACCGCGCCCCATGCCGGGCGCGGTGGCTGGACCTGGTACACCGGCTCCGCCGGCTGGATGTACCGGTTGATTGTCGAGTCATTGCTGGGCGTACAGCGCAGCGGCCGAACACTGAAAATCGAACCGCTGATACCGGCGGACTGGCCGGGTTTCATGCTGCACTACCGCTATGGCAAGGCCCTCTACCACTTTGATGTGCGTCAGGGCAGTGCAACCGTCACCACCATGACCATCGACGGCCAGCCAGTCGGCGGCAACGCGCTGACCCTGGATGACGACGGCCTGGAGCATTGGCTGCGGGTAGACTGCCGCGCTCGCTCCCCCCAGCCCCTGGCGCTGGCCTACGAGCAAGCCGTCGATCAGTAGACATCGATCACCAGCCCGGGCGCGCATGGGAGTACCCTGAGTCGGTACGTCCCCTACCGCCACGGTGCTTTGCCATGTATGCCTCACCCCAGCCAAACCACAATCATCTGCTTGCGGCGCTCCCGGCCTTCGACCTCAAGCGCCTGATGCCGCACCTGGAGCAAGTCAGCCTGGTGCTGGGCGATGTGCTGTATGAACCGGGGGATACCTTGCGCCATGTTTACTTCCCGACCGACGCTATCGTTTCCCTGCTGCACGTCACGGAAAACGGCTCGTCAGCGGAAATCGCCGTGGTCGGCAACGAGGGCTTGATCGGCATCGCCCTGTTCATGGGCGGCGAAAGCACCTCCAGCCGGGCGGTGGTGCAAAGTGCCGGCAGCGCATTTCGCCTGCCCGGGCAAAAACTCAAGAAAGAGTTCAACCGCCATGGCGATCTGCTCCTGCTGATGCTGCGCTACACCCAGGCGCTGATCACGCAGATGTCCCAGACCGCCCTGTGCAATCGCCATCACTCGATCGACCAGCAATTGTGCCGATGGCTGCTGTTGTCCCTGGATCGTCTGCCCGGCAATCGCCTGAACATGACCCAGGAGCTGATTGCCAACATGCTCGGCGTGCGTCGCGAAGGCGTTACCGAAGCGGCTGGCAAACTGCAGCGCCAAGGCGTCATCGAGTACAGCCGCGGGCAGATCACCGTACTGGACAGAGTGCGCCTGGAGCGGCTCAGCTGCGAGTGCTACCTGGTGGTCAAGACCGAAACCGATCGTTTGTTGCATTACACCCGGCGGCAGGACGAATGATGATGCTGGTGTCCGGCCGCACCATTGGCCAAGTACCGAGTTTAAAGATAGGCTCTGGCCGACCTCCCTATCGAACATTCAGACCATGACCGGCCCAGACTTTTCCCCTGACGTCCACGCCATCCGCAGCATTGATGCCGTGCCCGTCATCTTGAGCATGGTCAAGCATCTGACCGGGATGCGTTTTGCCGCTGTCGCCAGGGTTACCGACAGAAGCTGGGTCGCCTGCGCCGTCGATGATTCAATCGATTTCGGTTTGAAGCCTGGCGGCGAACTGGTCCTCGAATCGACCATCTGCCATGAAATCCGCCAGCACAGAAAACCGGTCATCTTCGGTCACGCCAGTGCACACCCGGTTTTTTCGCTGCATCACACCCCGAGAACCTACGGTTTGGAGAGCTATATCTCCATCCCTATCATCAGGGCCAATGGCGATTTTTTCGGGACCTTGTGTGCCATCGATTCGGTACCGGCCAATCTCGACGAGCCTGCCATTGCCAAGACACTGACACTTTTCGCCCAACTGATCGCCATGAGTCTTGATACGCAAAGCCGTCTGGAGACAACCAAAGCCGCGCTGGTCGATGCCACTGAACATGGACGGCTGCGTGAGCAGTTCATCGCCGTATTGGGGCATGACCTGCGCACGCCCTTGAGCGCGATTCGGCTGAGCGCCGACCTGCTGGAAACGAAAACTACCGAGGTGCGATCACTGAACCTGATCGCTGCGATCCGCAATAGCTCGACGCGAATGGGTGTCTTGATAGAAAACGTGCTGGATTTTGCCCGGGGAAGAATGGGGGGCGGGATCCCGGTCAGGCGCCAGTTGACCGATGATCTGGGGCGCACGCTGAAACTGACCCTGGATGAAATACAGGCTTCACACCCCCAGGCGACCCTGATCCACTCTCTGGACATACCGCCCGGCATTTACTGCGACTCGTTGCGTTTGAGCCAGTTGCTTTCCAATCTCCTGGGCAATGCGGTCACCCATGGCTCACCGACCGCGCCCATCAACGTGCGAGCCTATGCCGAAGGTGATGAAATCGTCGTATCGGTGACCAATCAGGGCGCTCCGATTCCAGCACCGCTGATGCCGCTGCTGTTCGAACCCTTTACCCGCTCCGAAGCGGGTCAGCGCGGTGAAGGTCTGGGATTGGGGCTTTATATCGCTTCACAGATTGCCACGGCGCACAACGGCAGCTTGAATGTCTCCTCGACGCGGGAGACAGGAACTTGTTTCGTCGCAAGATTCCCGGCTGCGTTCAAATGGATCAGATGAGTGTCTGCCCTGTACACTCAGCGGAAAAAAATAGCGGGAAGCCGGTTCAGACTTCCCGCTAATCCTGCTACCCCTTACGAAGTACCCAAACCTCTGGACAGATCGGCTGGACCATTGCTGGCTTCGGCTTGAGCCTGTTGCGGCTTGTTCTGTGCATCCGGGTGATCAGTCGTTTTGGTAACGGTATCGCGCACCGCCTCAAACCCCTCCCGTGCCTGCTGTTTGACCTTGTCGGCCAAGCCGGCGCTGGTCTTGCCCATGTAGCGTTGCTCCGTCGCCGTCGACGGTAATGCCGCGCCGAGCATGGCGCCCAGTGCAATACCCGCAGCGGCGACCATCAGCGGTTGTTCCTTGAGCAAACGGCCCAACTGATCACCCACTACCTGCGTGCTGTGCACCAAACGGTCGCTGGCGTCGTGCATGGCGTGGCTGATGTTGTCGCTGGCCGCGCCGAGGTTGTCTCCCAGGTTCGCCGCCTTGTCTTTCACGCTCTGATAACCCTCCTTGAGCGTGTCGGCAGTCTGGTGCAAATGGTCTCGCGCACTGTCGATACCCTCCGCCAAGCCATCGGCCCACTCTCCGGCCTTGTTCTTATCCGGCGTCACGGGGTAAGTCAGGCGCGGCGTCGGCGCACGGTTCTGGCTCATCATCAGCCACAGCAAACCAACCGATGTGAGCACGGCTGGAACGGGATTATTGCGCACGCTGGTGCCCAGGTTGCTCAGGAAAGTCGTCCCGTTGTTCTGCATAAAAGACAACGCCTGATCGAAGGCCTGGCCCGGGGTGAACTTGCTTTCCAGTGCGTCGACAATGTTGCCGATGCTTTCCCGCTGCGCATCGATATCGCGCTCGATGGCCTCTGGACTTTTCTGCGACTCGTATTCGAATTCACTGTTCATGAGACTCTCCTGCGCAGCGCTTCCTGGTCTTTGTTCAAGGCGTCCAGCGTCCGGTCAGGTTTTAAATGGGACGGCTCGAACTGTTTTTTTCCAGCCTGGAGCATGGCGAAGCCGACGATCATCACCACGACGCCAACAATCAGCGCAGCCAGCCACGGCGCCATCACGATGCTCAGCCCATAGACGGCGGACATCAACAGGATGATGAAGCCTGCCAGCAGCACAATCGCACCGCTCGCGACCCCGGCAATGCCTGCCTTGAGCGTTGTCAGGCTGGTCTGTAGCTCGGCTTTGGCCAACGCCAGTTCCTTGGTGAACAGCGCGGGCACTTCGCGGGCCAACTGCCGTAGCAGGCCGACGACCGAAACGTCAGGATCAGGTACGGGCATCGGTCTTGCGCCAGGGAAATCCGGATCTTCTCTGTTCATCACAGTGCTCCATTGAAGTTTGTCGAACCAGGGGTCGGGCGAGTAGCAAAGTCCGAAGTGTGGTCATGCTCGTTGGGCGCGGCCGGCGTAATGCCAGTGGCCAGGCCAGGGCCTTGACCCGCGTGTGATGGTAGGGGCGATTCGTAGGGCCGCTGCGCTCCAAAACCACCTGACGCAGGCATTGAATGGCCTGCGGCCGGATCCCTGGAATCGGCAAATGTCGCCGCGGGGGCGGCACCGGCCTTGAGAAAGCGCGACAGGCCAAAGCCCAGGGCAATGCTGCCGGCAATGAACAACGCAGGGTTGTTGCGGGCCAGGTCGGCGCCGTCATGGAGCAACTGTTCGGCACTTTTGCCTCGCAGATTGCCGGCCAGCCCGCTCATGGATTCGGCCATGTCCGCGAGGTAGTCGGACATGCCAAGGGCATCCTTGTCCTCCAGTTCCGAAACGAAAGACTTCGCCCCTTGGGCCAGCGCCTCGATCTGGTCGGCGGCGGTATCGCGATATTGGCCGAACTGCGCATCCGCCTGCTGCCGGGCGCCGCCCAATGCCTCTGTGACGTTTTCCTTCAAGTGTTCAAAGCCTTGCTCTGGCCCTCCTGAATCAGGTTTATCTGGCTGGCTGTCGGTGCTGCTGTCAGTAGTGTTCATGTCGCCCCTCGCCTTCTGAATGAAAAAAAGCGTTATCAGGGATCGCCACGAAACAGCCGCAGCCCCCCCTCAATGCAGATGACGGAACGGCGTTATGGGGAGTTCCAATGGAATGATGAGTGCACTTTTAAAGATCGCAGCCTTCAGCAGCTCCGACACGTTTAGGCGACTCCCTGCGGGAGGCGGCGATCTTTTAAGTCATTGACGGAGGACGCTGGACACCAGATTCAACAGCCGCAAGTCGGTCCTGACTATGCCGATGACACTTTTGAGGTAAAACGCCTGGGCTTGTGACCGGATAATCGAAAGCTTACTAACGGAATGCCGGGGTCCACCATGACGAATGCAGCTACCGAACAAGTCAGTGCAAAAACGCTGAGGAAAGTGATTGTGGCTGCCGGCATCGGCAATTTTGTCGAGTGGTTCGACTTCGCCGTCTATGGTTTTCTGGCCACGACCATCGCCCAGCAATTTTTCCCCAGCGGCGATGCCAGCGCCGCCTTGCTCAAGACCTTCGCGGTGTTTGCCGTGGCCTTTGCGTTTCGGCCCCTTGGCGGGATTTTCTTCGGCATGCTGGGCGACCGGATCGGCCGCAAGCGCACCCTGGCCATCACGATACTGCTGATGGCCGCGGCGACGACCTTGATCGGTCTTCTGCCCACCTACGCCGCGATCGGGGTCATGGCGCCGGTGCTGCTATCGCTGATCCGTTGTGCCCAGGGCTTTTCCGCAGGCGGGGAATACGCCGGTGCCTGTGCCTACCTCATGGAACATGCACCAAGTGATAAACGCGCCTGGTACGGCAGCTTCATCCCTGTGTCGACATTTTCCGCGTTTGCCGCAGCAGCGGTGGTGGCCTACGCACTCGAGGCGTCACTGTCGGCCGAAGCGATGGGCAGCTGGGGCTGGCGCCTGCCGTTCCTGGTTGCCGCGCCGCTGGGCCT
Organism: Pseudomonas sp. GW821-FHT09H03; assembly: GCF_059415945.1. Taxonomy (NCBI): domain Bacteria; kingdom Pseudomonadati; phylum Pseudomonadota; class Gammaproteobacteria; order Pseudomonadales; family Pseudomonadaceae; genus Pseudomonas; species Pseudomonas sp. GW821-FHT09H03. The sequence goes on from NZ_JBWKOF010000004.1 coordinate 311,895, forward strand.
GGTTGGACTCTACCTGCGCTGGAAACTCGATGAGACCCCGGCATTCCAGGCGGTGACCCAGGACCATGCGGTCGCACACTCCCCGCTCAAGGAAACCCTGCGCAACCATGGCGCGGCGATCTGCTGCCTGGGCGCCTTCGTGTCATTGACGGCCCTGTCGTTCTATATGTTCACCACCTACTTCGCGACCTACCTGCAAGTCGCCGGTGGCCTCACTCGTGCAACGGCGTTGCTGGTGTCACTGATTGCGTTGCTGTTCGCCGCGGCGATCTGCCCCCTCGCCGGGTTGTATTCGGACCGGGTCGGTCGGCGAATGACAGTGGTGACCGCTTGCGTCCTGCTGATCGTGGTGGTGTATCCATCGTTCCTGATGGCCAGTTCCGGCTCGTTCGCCGCGTCCATCGTCGGCGTCATGCTCCTGGCGATTGGCGCGGTGTTATGTGGCGTGGTCACTGCGGCCTTGCTTTCGGAAACCTTCCCGACCCGAACCCGATACACCGCCTCGGCAATTACCTACAACATGGCCTACACCCTCTTCGGCGGTACCGCCCCGCTGGTGGCGACGTGGCTGATCAGCACCACCGGCAGCAACCTGTCACCGGCGTTCTATCTGATCGCGGTGGCATTGCTGGCGCTGGCGGGTGGCTTGGCGCTACCCGAGACTTCGCGGATTTCCCTGCATGACATTGCGCCCCGGAACAACGGAGCAGGCGTCAGCGCCACGGCCTGAAAGGCGCCAAAAAGGGGACGGCACTGACCCTGCCCCTTTGCCACCAACCCCTCATCAGATAGCAGCGATCAGCCCGGGTGAATCCGGGCTCGATCCATGTTCAAAGCAGCGCTTACCCTGACAGGCTCTGGAGGTGAACTGTTTTCTGATTGGGTCCTGTCACTGGTTCAGCAGTGCCAATTACTGGACGGTCGCCTCGGGGTACATCGCCGGCGCGGCGCGAAGTATTCGCATACCGAGCAGCACGACCACAACCAATACGACCCCCGCGACAATACCAACACCGAACCCTGCCCGCGCGCCGTAGACGTCGATGACCAGGCCCGCAAGTACCCCACCGAGCGCTACGCCGGTGCTTATACCTGTCGTCATCCAGGTCAGCCCTTCGGTGATCCTGGACGATGGAACGATGATCGAACCAAGATTCATGACAATGACCATAGTGGGTGCGAACGAACTGCCTGCTACAAAAAGCATCCCGGCAAGGATGTAGACATCCGCAGAGAAAATCGGCAGCACGCCCGTTACCGCTGTTACCAACACTCCTGCAAGGAACTGCTTTTCAATCGACAGGGTGAGCCTCAACATGCCGAATGTCAGGCCAGTGATCAATGAGCCGAGGGCATAGGCCGCGAGGATGAAACTGGCAGACGCGGGCCAACCTTGTTCGTTGGCGAAAGCAACCACAGCCACATCGATTGATCCGCCAATCACCCCCATCACCAGAAGCGCCACCACGATGGTGCGAACACCAGGGATAAACAAGGTCGAACCTGTGCTCTTGCTGCTGGATACGACGACCTTCGGCTCGGTCTGACGCTGCAGCAGAAAAGCCGTGACGCCGATAATCAGCAGCACCACCGCGGCAAGGGGGCCGGCTTCGGCGAAGAAACTCGTACTCAAGCCAATGGCGATGGGTGGGCCGATAATAAAGGCGAGTTCAGTCAGTACCGTGTCCAGCGAGAAGGCCGTGTGTAGTTGCGGCTTGCCACGGAAAAGCTGTGTCCAGCGCGCCCTTATCATGGCGGGCATGCTGGGCATCATGCCCGCCAATGCCGCAAGAATAAAAAGCAGTACGACCGGAGCACTCAGATACACAGCCAGTATCAGCGCCAGCAACATGCCAACGCTGAAGGCCGTCACCAGGGGCAGGACTCGACTCTGACCGCGCTGATCAACGAGTTTCGACACTCGTGGGCCGATCAAGGCATTGGCCAGGGTAAAAGTACCTGCGACAGCACCGGCCAGCCAATACAACCCGGTATGCTGCACCAACATGGTAATGATGCCGATGCCGATCATGGCGTGCGGTAGACGGGCAATGGAACTCGCGATGACTAACCCCATTACCCCGGGGGTTGTCAGAAGCTCGCGATAGGGATTAGCCATGATTTCTCCACTTTTATGATTTGACGCGGAGAAATACCCCGCTACAGGCGGTTTGAACTATGGGCAGGGAAGTCAAGGCGCCAACACTTTATTCCACCATACTTCTTGCCAGTTACTACGAGCCGCCAGCAGAGAATCAGCGAAAAAGGAAGCATCCTACTTGGCTATCGGAAAGAGCTGACAATGCGAGCAATGTGTTCAGAGTTCACGCAAAAAAATCATACGCGATTGATTGCAAAGACCCTGTCGCAGCCATCAAAACAGTGAATACTGTTTATATGTAATCTTGCGTTCAGCGATAAAAATCGCCTGACGCAATAAGCATTTTATTCAATTAAATATCTATCGCCCCGCAGATTGCGCGTGGTCCTGATCACTCGACAGCGGTGGACGGGATCAATGACAAGATCAAAAGCCAACGCGTCAGTTTTCACTGGACGATTGACACCGGGCACTCTGCCGGCAGTCAGATGTCCTTCGGCTCCTGCGCAGGCGCGGTAAACCACTTGTCCCTCGGCACCCACTTCTCTGCCTGCGGGTCGCCCAGATAGTGCGGCGACATGATTTGCACGCCGTACTCGTTGAACACATCCTGGATATTGGCGTGCAGCATGCTCAGCAACACCGCGCGCGGCCGGGGCTCGCTCGGAATGGCCTGGGCCACCAGGCGGTATTCGGGATAAAAGTCCGACAATGCCGTCTGGAATACCTGCGCCGGTGGTTTCTCCAGAATGCCGGGAGTGCGCCGGGCCGCTTCCAGCAACATCCCTTCGACCTGCCGCCACGGCGTGTCGTAGCCGATGGTCACCACCGTATCGACCACATAACCGGGGCCCTGAACGACCCGCGAATAGTTCTTGGTGACTGCACTGGTGATCATTGAGTTGGGCAATGTCAGAACCTCGCCCAGACCTGTGCGGATGCTGGTGGTGAACATGCCCAGTTCTGTGACGGTACCTTCGTGATCGCCAATACGCACGAACTCGCCCGGGCGCAGGGTACGGGTGTAGGTCAGGATCAATCCGGCGGCCGCCTGGCCCACCACACTGGACGCCCCCAGGGAAATCATCAGACCAATCAACACCGACAGGCCCTTGAAGGCATCGGTGCCGGCACCCGGCAGGTAGGGATAGGCCATGGCCAGGGCAAACAGCCAGATCGCCAGGGACGTCAGGCGTTGGGTCGGTTGCAGGGTTTCATGGTTCAGCCAACTGACAGTGCCGGGGCCGGACATGCGCCGCAGAACCCTGTGAGAGAAGGCGCTTACACCGCGGGCGATGAAAAAGATCGCCAGAGCCACGCCAATCCCGGGGATGGCCCCGAGGATCCCTTCCAGCAGATAGTCGGCGACATTCAGCAGATAGTTATTGAGGCTTTCCCCCCATGGCCGGGTGTAGGGAAACCGCGACAGGACAAAACCCAGCCACTCGTAGGTGAGCAGCAATACCAGGGCCCAGCGCAGCAACTCCAGCAGGCGGCTGACCACTGGATACAGGTAATTGGCGTCAATCAGCGGTACTTGCCCGACCTTCAGCGCCTGGGTATGTCGACGCATCAGCCCGGGTAGTTTGGCCAGTAGTTTGCGGCGCACAAACACCATGCCAAGAAGCAGGCCGAGATAGATACCCGTGGCGAGCAAGGCAGCCCCCACTGCCCAGATTATCAAGCGCAGGCTGCGAGACTCATGGACTTCCGCCACCACCTGGCTGAGTTTTGCGGCCGCGGCTTCGGCGGCCTGCTGCGCCGAGTCGAATTCAGTGGGGTCGAAATCCTTTGGCGTCACGATAAACGCGCGCCTGCTGCCCAGCAGCACCATGTAGCTGTTGAGCACCGGGTCTAGGGTGACATTAAGGTCCTGCGCCTCATCCAGCGCTTCAATAATCACCGTCTTCGCCCGCTTGACCCGAGAAACCGGGGTTTCGCCCAGCATGGTCGCGCGAAACACCATGATGCTGCGGTTGGCCACTTTCAATTCAGCGGGAGCGTCAACCACCTGCGGTGCATCCTCGGCCCAGAGCAACACTGACCAGAACAGCCCGAAGACAGTAAACAATACCGCGAGCAGCCTGCTGCGCATGGCTTGGTTCCTTTCATCACAAAGATTCAGGACAAGGGTTTCTAACGCAGCCTAGTTCAGCGGTGAATGGATGTCAGATTTGCCGGAAGTGCCCGCCTGCTAATTCAGTGCACGACACCAATCCCCTGCAGGAGCTGGCTTGCCAGCGATAGCGGCGTGTCAGGCGCCAAAGATGGTGGATGTGAGGGCCTCATCGCTGGCAGGCCAGCGCCCACAGGTTTCCATGGTGAATTCAACATTTGCGCACGACACAAATCCCTTGTGGGAGCTGGCCTGCCAGCGATGGCGGCGTGTCAGGCGCACCTGTGAAGAGCGATCTGACCGTTCAAGCCTGATCGAAGATGACCTATGATCTTCATCAATTATTCCTTCGGGTTCTCCCTCAATGATAAAGCGCTGCACTTTGCTCGACCATGATGATTGGCTGCCCCTGCGTGTTGCTCTATGGCCTGATTCCGCCCCGGACAATGACCATGACACAAACAACGTACTGAGCGCGCCAGAGCGCTATCTGGTACTGCTCTTCATCAATGAACAAGGCAATGCTCTAGGGTTTGCCGAGGCTTCGCTCCGAGCGGACTATGTCAACGGTACCCATTCATCGCCCGTGGCCTTTCTCGAAGGTCTGTACGTCCGGCCCACCAGTCGAGGCCAAGGCATCGCGCGACAACTCGTTGCGGGTATCCAGCAGTGGGCCGAAGAAATGGGATGCACCGAGTTGGCTTCGGATGCACTGCTGGATAACCAGGGAAGTCACGCCATGCATGAGGCTCTGGGTTTCACAGAGACCGAACGGGTGGTTTATTTCTTGAAGTCTTTAGGGGCCAACAAGGCGTAGTAGTGCGCAAGTCCACGTCGGTCTAAACCAAGGTACGTTCGCCGAACAAAGACGACGGGGGAGCAAGTAGAGGCGCTTGATCTCCAGGAATCTATTGAGCTCACCTGCTGTGGCGAGGAAGCTGGCTCCCTCACCACCTGGTTCAATGTTTATTCCAGCGGGGCGACGTTATCCGGTTGACGGCCGGGTCCGCCAGCATGATGACCTGCAACCCGGTTAACACGCGTAATCGTTCACGACCTTCGCGAGCAGGCTCGCTCCTACAGTGAGTCTGCAGCGGACACAAAATTTGCGTACGGCCACATTCCCCTGTGGGGGCTGGCTTGCCAGCGATGGCGGCGTGTCAGGCGCCAGTGATGTTGGATGAGCCGGCCTCATCGCGAGCAGGCTCGCTCCTACAGTGAGTCTGCAGCGGACACAAAATCTGCGTACGGCCACATTCCTCTGTGGGAGCTGGCTTGCCAGCGATGGCGGCGTGTCAGGCGCCAGTGATGTTGGATGGGCCGGCCTCATCGCGAGCAGGCTCGCTCCAACAGGGTTTTTGGTGTACCGGGTTTTTGCGGAAAATGGCGGAAGGCAGCCGGAGTCGAACCTGCCCGGGAACGGATGCCGTCCCCAACCGGGTTTGAAGCCCGGCCGCGCCACCGGGCGCGATTGCCTTCCTTGAAATCTTGCCCTTGAATCAGTCTCCTGTGCCCAGGGCCAGTGCGTTGTCCCGGCGGATCTGGCGTCGGTCGCCCATGCGCCGGGTCAGGCCAATGCGGTCGAAGTATTCAAGAATCTGGATGCTGCGCTTGCGCCCCAGGCCCACCGCGTCACGAAACGCCGCCACCTGGATCACCGGGTCGGCGTCCGCCAGTTGCACAAGCATAACCGCCAATCGGCGAATCACGCTATCGGGGTAGAACAGATCACGGACCACTTGATGGACCAGTCCCAGGCGCGCCATTTTGCGCAGCAGTGCGCGCACGGTCGCCTCGTCATGCCCCAGGTTGCGCACCCATGGCGGATCAAACCCGGCAGTTTCGAACAAGGGTTGAAGCTTTTGCCAAAGGGCTTCGTCCGCTTCGCTCAAGCGCACCTGATGCCCGGGCAGATGCAGCCATGGCCCGTTGCTGGCAATGGCGCCGCTGGCCATCATCTCGTCGAGCAAACTGAGGAATGTCGGTCGCTCCAGGGCACTGGCGCTAAAGCGGCGCAGGCGATCCCGATCCGGGCCCATCTGGTCCGGCTCCAGTTCATGGAAGCGTGCGAGGTGTTCCAGCAGTGGCGTTTTCAAGGCTTCCCAGCGAGGGGTGCTGAACAGCAAGGGGCCCTGGCGGGTATCGATCAGGCGTACGTCATCGGGTAAAACCCAGGTGCTGCGTGGCCGGTTGAACTGACGCTCCAGAAGACGCGGATCGAGCCCGCTGTCGCTGTGGGCCAGCAATGCCGGCAGCACGTCCTCCAGCCGAGAACTGCTGACCAGCGCCTGCAACTGCGCCAGGCGCTCGGGGCTGCGGCGTTGTCGGGTCGGGGCAAAGGGATCGAGCACGCGACCACCACCAAGGGTGCGCTGGGCGCTCTGATCACGCAGGATCAACCGATCGCCTTTGACCGCCTGAACCGGTGTATTGAGCAGCAACTGCGCGAACATCCGCCCGCCCGGTGCCAGGCTGGCCCCCTGCAGCAACGCCACGCGCCCGGTCACGTCCTGGGTACCCACATGCACATGCACCGGCTGGAAGTGTTCGAACGCCCGCGCCTCGGCGGGCAGCAATTGCATGTCGATATCCAGGCGCAAAGTCGGCGCGTACAACGTATCAGCCAGCAACCAATGGCCCCGATGAATCTGCTCCAGTGCCAAGCGTTCGGCGCTCAGGTTCAAGGCCACGCGCTGACCGGCAAACGCACCATCCGCAGGCTGGTTCTGCGCATGCAAACCGCGAATGCGCACGGGTTTGCCCTGGGGGCCCAGCAGCAAGGTATCACCCACTGCGACCCGCCCGGACAATGCCGTGCCAGTGACCACGATCCCGGCGCCGGCGACGCTGAATGTGCGGTCGATCGCCAGTCGAAAACCGCCCTCAGTACTGCGTTGCCGCACATTGCGCTGCGCCTGTAGCAACAGTTCACGCAGGGGCTCGACACCGTCGCCCGTCACACTCGATAACGCCGTTATTGGCGCATCGGCATAAGGCCCGGGAGCCAGCAGCGCCTGGATCTGCTCGCGAACCTCAGCGACCCTGGCCGCGTCAACCCGGTCACACTTGCTGATCGCCACCAGCGCCCGGGGAATGCCCAGCAGCTCGACGATCGCCAGATGCTCGCGGGTCTGCGGCATCACGCCGTCATCGGCCGCCACCACCAGCAGTACCAGATCAATGCCTTGGGCGCCAGCGAGCATGTTATGGGTGAAGCGCTCATGGCCGGGCACGTCGATGAAACCGGTCAGGGCGGCGCCCGGCTCCAGCGCGGCGTAAAGGTAACCGAGGTCGATGGTCATGCCGCGCTCACGCTCTTCCCGGCGGCGGTCACCGGCCTGGCCGGTCAGGGCCTGGAGCAGTGCAGTCTTGCCGTGGTCGATGTGTCCTGCGGTGCCAACAATCACCCTGCCCGGCCCTCCACCTGCAACTGATCGAGCTGTGCCAGCCACGCCGGTTCATCGTCCAGTTGCCGCAGGTCCAACCACAGGGCGTCGTCATCAAGGCGCCCGAGCACCGGTACCGGCAAGCCGCGCAAGGCCGCCTCAAGATTGAGTAGGCTGCGTCCGCGCAGGCGTTTCGATACCAGCGGACGAAGGCACAGCGCCGCACTGGGAAGCCGCGCCACCGGTTGGCTGCCGCTGCCGATCATGCCCTGCGCCTTCTGCGCGTTCACAGCCCAGGTGTCGCCTAATGCTTGAGCCAGTGAAGGTTGCAAGCGCTCGGCCTGGGCAAGGATGTCGGCCTGGGGCCGGGTCAGCAAACGCAGGCTGGGCAAGCGTTCGGCCAGTCGATCCGGGTTGCGGTACAAGCCCAGTACGGCTTCGAGGGCTGCGAGGGTCAGCTTGTCGACCCGTAACGCGCGTTTCAGCGGGTTCTTCTTGATTCTGGCGATCAGGTCCTTGCGCCCGACGATCAACCCGGCCTGGGGACCGCCAAGAAGTTTGTCGCCACTGAAGGTGACGATGTCCGCGCCATCGTGCAGCGCCTGGCGCACGGTCGGTTCGGCGGGCAGGCCCCAGCGGGTCAGATCCAGCAGACTGCCGCTGCCGAGGTCCTCGAGCAGCGGCAGGCCATGTTGATGTGCCAGCGCGGCGAGCTGCGCTGTCGGCACGCTGGTGGTGAAACCCTGGATGCTGTAGTTGCTTGCGTGCACACGCATGATCAAGCCGCTGCGCGGGCCGATGGCCGCTTCGTAATCGCGGGCATGGGTGCGGTTGGTGGTGCCAACTTCATGCAGCTTCACTCCGGCCCGGGCCATGATGTCGGGAATGCGGAAGGCGCCGCCGATTTCGATCAGTTCGCCCCGGGAAATGATGCCTTCCTTGCGCGCGCCCAGGCTGTTGAGGGCCAGCAGCACTGCGGCGGCGTTGTTGTTGACCACGGTCACCGCTTCGGCACCGGTCAGCTCGCGGATCAGCCCTTCGATCAAGTCGTCGCGATCGCCGCGCTTGCCAGTGTGCAGGTCGAACTCCAGATTGAGCGGATAGCGCGCGGCAATCTGCACCGCATCTATGGCCTCCTGCGGCAACAATGCCCGCCCGAGGTTGGTGTGCAGCACCGTGCCAGTGAGATTGAATACCCGACGCACATGGCTGCGATGTTGTGCCTGTAAACGTTCGCCAGCCCTGCCCGCCAGCACTTCAGGGCTGATCTCAACCGCTTCGAGCAACCCTTGCTGCACCCCTTCGCGCAGTTCATCGAGCAGTTGGCGCAAGGTGGCCAGCAAGGCATCGCGCCCATAGCGCCCGGCCAGTGGCTGGCATGCCGGGTGACGCAGCAGGCTATCGATAGAAGGCAGACGCAGGGGTTGGCTGCTACCGCGTGCGGACATCGGGTGCTCCTGAAAACCAATAACCGTCGCGCCAGAGTGTAGTCACTGTGGTCATTCGTCTCCCGGTGCCAGCATCAGATTCGGTGCCAGGCGCTGATAACCGTCCTGGGCCAGGCGCATGTCCAGCAGCAGGCTGGACAGGTCCGCCGACAGCGGCTCGGCATCGGCGTCGTTTTCCAGGTAGAGCAACTTCAGATAGCTGTTGCAGCCCGGGCACATCTCGGCGCGCAGCGGCGCCTGATTGGCGGCGTGGCGTTCGTCTTCAAGACTGAGATACTCAAGCCCCTTGCTCTGTTCGCAATACACGCATTTGACCCGCACCACATGCCACTCGCAGGCACACAGGGAACAGGCCAGATAGCGCAAGCCGTTGTGCTTGCCGCGATGGCGGATCACCCCGGCCATGGCCGGTGAGCCGCAGGCCGGGCATTGGCTGAGGCTGTCACCCGGCGTCAATTTCAAGTCCGGCGTACTCAGCAGCCAGTGGCTCCAGGCCGTCTGCAGGGCCGCGCCCAGAAATGGCACCAGCGCCGCTGGCACCAGGGAAAATTGCCCGCTGACCAGCGCGACTGCCCAGGCGCGACGTTGGCCGGGGCTGGCCTCGCGCAAGGTCGTCACCGCGTCGACCACGGCCGGTTGCTCTGGCACGGCATAATGTTGCAGGAAGGCATCGAGGTACAGCTGCCAGTCGTCCTCCCGCGCCAGGCTGTCTGCGGCAAAGGGCGGCAAGCCGTGTTGCTGGCACAAGTCGATGCGCTGGCGGTCCAGCGGCTCGCTCAAGGGCGGATCGTCGAGCACCCGCTGCTGCGTCCGACAGACGCCGGCGATAAGAAGCAGGTAATCGGCCAACGCATGTCCCTCGGCCAGATGCTCCAGGCGCACCGCACGCAGGCTGAACAGGTTGTGGGGTGGCAGGTAGAGAAACGGCGGCGAACTGGCCGCCGCTTCGATTTGTCCGGGTTCGAGAATGGTTGCCAAAGGCTCAGCCCTTTTTCCTGATCGGTGGTTGCGGCGCCTCGTCGCGAGTCACCTCGCGGTACCAGAGTTCATGGTGCTTCTTCGCCCAAGCGCGGCTGACCCGGCCATGCATCATCGCGCTGACCGAGCCTTTGATCCAGATCCCGGCGTAGATGTGCACAATGATGCAGAGGATCAGCACAAACCCCGCCAACGCATGCAACAGCATCGCCCAGCGAATCGTGGTGATACCAAAGTAGTCGCTGAAATACGCGCGCCAGATCACCAGGCCAGTCAACAGCAAACCCAGCATGCACAGCAGTAAAGTCCAGAACAGCAACTTCTGCCCGGGGTTGTACTTGCCGATGGCGGGCACGCCCTCCTCTTCGTTACGCATCACCCGGTCAATGCGCCTGAGCCACAAGCGGTCATTGGCAATGAAATAGTTGGCGCGCCAAAAACGAAACACCAGGCCGAGGAACAGCACGAACATCACTACACCCATGAACGGATGCAGGATGCGCGTCCAGGGCCCTCCACCGAACAGGTTGCTCAGCCAGAACAGCGCCGGGTGGAACAACGCCAGCCCGGACAAACCGGCCATGAAGAACACAATCGCCACCAGCCAGTGGTTGGTGCGCTGGTTGCTGGTGTAGCGCAGGATGGTTTTACGACTCATGGCCGGTCCTCCCCACGGGGATCGAAGGTGTGCACCGAGGGATCGACCTGGTGCACGGAAGTATCCGCAAGGTCAGGTTGTTCATCCTCTTCGACCCGCTGCGGTCCAACCCTCACATAGTGGAAGAACCCGGCCAGCACCGCCGCGCCCATGGCCAGCAGCGCCAAGGGTTTGCTGATGCCTTTCCACAGGCCTACCAAGGGGCTGATGACCGGGGCGCTGGGCAGCCCGGCGTAGAGCGTTGGCGTGTCGGCGTGATGCAGCACGTACATCACATGGGTGCCACCAACGCCTTCGGGGTCGTACAGGCCAGCGTGTTCGAAGCCGCGACTCTTGAGGTCGACGATGCGCTCGGCGGCGTGCTCCTTCATGTCGACCTTGGTGCCGAACACGATGGCCCCGGTCGGGCAGGTTTTCACGCAGGCCGGCTCCAGGCCTACCGCCACCCGGTCCGAGCACAAAGTGCACTTGTAGGCCTTGTGGTCCTTTTGCGAAATACGCGGAATGTTGAACGGACAACCGGTGATGCAGTAACCACAGCCGATGCAATGATCCTGGTTGAAGTCGACGATGCCGTTGGCGTGCTTGATGATCGCCCCGGGGCTGGGGCACGCCGCCAGGCAACCGGGTTCGGCGCAGTGCATACAGCCGTCCTTGCGGATCAGCCATTCAAGATTGCCGGCGTCGGTTTCGTGCTCGGTAAAGCGCATCAACGTCCAGGTCTCGGCCGTGAGGTCCTGGGGGTTGTCGTAGGTGCCGTGATTGTGCCCGACCTCGTCACGCAGCTCGTTCCATTCCGAACAAGCCACCTGGCAGGCCTTGCAACCTATGCACTTGGTGGTGTCGATCAGCTTGGCGACTTCCTCCAGGTTGCGCACCGAAGGCGGCACGGTGGTGGTGGCCGAACGGGCGATGATGTCTTGGCTGGCCATTTAGACTTTCTCCACGTTGACCAGGAATGACTTGGATTCCGGGGTCTGGGTGTTGCCATCGCCGAGGAACGGCACCAGGGTGTTGGTCAGGTAACCGTGGCGCGTGAGCCCGGTAAAGCCCCAATGCAACGGAATGCCGATCTGGTGCACCACTTGATTGTTGACCTGCAGTGGACGAATCCGCTTGGTCACCACCGCCACTGCTTCGATAAAGCCGCGCTTGCTGCTGACCCGCACCCGGTCACCGGCGGCTATGCCTTTCTCCTTGGCCAGCACTTCGCCGATTTCGACGAATTGCTCCGGCTGGGCGATCGCGTTGAGCTTGCAGTGCTTGCTCCAGAAGTGAAAATGCTCGGTCAGGCGATAGCTGGTGGCGGCGTATGGGTAGTCCTTGGCCACGCCAAGGGTGTCCCACACCGAGTCGAAGATCCGCGCCGCCGGGTTGCTGGTGGCCTGCTTGTTTTGCGGGTGCAGCGGATTGATGCCGATGGGCGTCTCGAACGGCTCGTAGTGTTCGGGGAATGGCCCTTCGTTCATCTTGTCGACGGCAAAGAATCGCGCCACGCCTTCAGGGTTCATGATGAACGGATTCATACCCGCTTCCGGTGCCACGTCAGCCTTGAAGTCCGGCACATCGGTGCCGGTCCAGAGTTTGCCGTTCCACCACACCAGGCGCTTTTTCGCATCCCAGGGTTTGCCTTGCACGTCAGCCGAGGCGCGGTTGTAGAGAATCCGCCGGTTGGCCGGCCAGGCCCAGGCCCAGCCCTGATGCTGGTGCATGCCATAGGGATCGTTGTTGTCGCGCCGGGCCATCTGGTTGCCCAGTTCGGTCCAGCTGCCGCAGAAGATCCAGCAACCGGAGGCGGTGCTGCCGTCGTCCTTGAGCTGGCCGAACCCGGCCAGTTGCGCATTGGCCTTGACCGCAACGCCGGTGGCGTCGGTGAAGTCGGTAGTGGCGTAGCCGTTGATCTCCTTGGCCACTTCCTCCGGTGATGGTTCCTCGGGGATTTTGTACTGCCATGACAGTTTCAGCATCGGGTCGGGGTATACCCCGCCATCAGCCTGATAGCGCTGACGCAGGCGCAGGAACAGCTCGCTCATGATCCGTATGTCGGTGTGCGCTTCACCCGGACCGTCGGCGCCTTTCCAGTGCCATTGCAGCCAGCGGCTGCTATTGACCAGCGAGCCATCCTCCTCGGCGAAACAGGTGGTGGGCAGCCGAATGACTTCGGTCTGGATGTCGGCGCTCTTAACATCGTTGTAAGGCCCGACATTGCGCCAGAACTCAGAGGTTTCGGTGGCCAGCGGGTCCATCACCACCAGCCATTTGAGTTTTGCCAGCGCCGCCATCACCCGGTTCTTGTCGGGCAACGCGGCGATCGGGTTGAAACCCTGGCACATGTAGCCGTTGACCTTGCCCTGGCCCATCAGGTCGAACACCTTGAGGATGTCGTAGTTGGGAATGTCGAGTTTGGGCAGGTAGTCGTAGGCCCAATTGTTTTCCGCCGTGGCGTTGGCGCCGTACCAGGCCTTCATCAGGCTGACGTGGAACTTGCCGTAGTTCTGCCAATAGGACAACTGCCCCGGGCGCAACGGTTTCTGGGTGCGCTTGATAATGTAGGCGTTGTAATCCTGCTCGGCATCCACCGGCAACGTCAGGTAGCCGGGCAGCGAGTTGGACAACAGGCCGAGGTCGGTCAGGCCCTGGATATTGGAGTGCCCGCGCAAGGCATTGACCCCGCCACCGGGCATACCGACGTTGCCCAGCAGCAGTTGCACCATGGCCGCGCTGCGGATGATCTGCGCGCCGATCGAATGCTGGGTCCAGCCCAGGGCGTAGAGGATGGTCATGGTCTTGCCCGGTTGCGAGCAAGTGGCGATCTCCTCCCAGATTTTCTGCATGGCATCGACCGGCATCCCGCAGATCTGGCTGGCCAGGTCGATGTTGTAGCGGCTGTAGTGCTGCTTCATCAGTTGATAGACGCAGCGCGGGTCCTGCAGGGTCGGGTCGACCTTGGCAAAACCGTCTTCCCCGAGCTCATAACCCCAGCCGGATTTATCCGTATATACGCGCTTGGCCGCATCGTAGCCGCTGAAGATTCCGTCCTCGAAGCCATAGCCGGCTTTGACGATGAACGAGACGTCGGTGTAGTTGCGCACGTACTCGTGCTGGATCTTGTCCTCGGTCAGCAGGTAATTGATCAGCCCGCCCATGAAGGCGATGTCGGTACCGGTGCGGATGGGGGCGTAATAGTCGGCCACGGATGCTGTGCGGGTAAACCGCGGGTCGACCACGATCAGCCGCGCCTTGTTGTGCGCCTTGGCTTCGGTCACCCATTTGAAGCCGCACGGATGCGCTTCTGCTGCGTTGCCACCCATCACCAGAACCAGATTCGCGTTGGCGATATCGGTCCAGTGGTTGGTCATGGCACCACGGCCGTACGTCGGGGCAAGACTTGCCACCGTCGGGCCGTGTCAGACACGCGCCTGGTTATCGAACCCCAGCATGCCAAGACTGCGAATGACCTTGTGGGTGATGTAACCCGCTTCGTTGGACGCCGCCGAGGCAGCGAGGAAACCGGTGGTCAGCCAGCGGTTCACCGTCTGGCCTGCCGCGTTCTTCTCGATAAAGTTGGCGTCGCGGTCGGCCTTCATCAGGTTGGCGACACGATCGAGTGCTTCATCCCAGGACATGCGCGTCCATTCGCTGCTGCCGGGCTTGCGCACCTGCGGGTACTGCAGGCGGCCGGGGCTGTGAATGAAGTCGAGCAGGCCGGCGCCTTTTGGGCACAGGGTGCCGCGGTTGACCGGATGGTCGGCGTCACCTTCGATGTGAATGATATTTTGCGCGACATTCTTGGAGGCATCGCCCTGGCTGTACATGATCAAGCCGCAACCGACCGAGCAATAAGGGCAGGTGTTGCGGGTTTCATGGGTGTGGGCAAGCTTGAAGTGACGCACCTGTTCGGCAAACGCAGGCGTCGGGGCCATACCCAACGCACCCAGGCTAGAGCCTGCAAGGCCGATACCGGCGACCTTGAAGAATTGACGACGGCTGAGATCCATCGTGCACTCCTGATCAGGTGGAACCCGGTGCATGGCCGGGCCTTTTTGAACAACCACGGTGCCAGCAGCCTGGCTGCCGACATTTGACACTTTAGTCAAGGTATTGGCGCACGGTGTGAAAACCGACCGTCGGCCAGATTTGGTGCACACACAAAACCCTGTGGGAGCCGGTGGGTGGCCCAAATCATCATGGCGAGCAGGCTCGCCCACAAAGCGCCATGGGCTTATCATGGCGACCCTGCACAACCCGCCTTTACGAGACCTTCCATGACTTACGATTTTGATCAGGTGTTCGACCGCCACGGCACTGGCAGCACCAAATGGAGCCGCTACCCGGCTGACGTGTTGCCAATGTGGGTGGCCGACATGGATTTCGCCGCGCCGCCGGTAATCATCCAGGCCCTGCAAAAGCGTCTGGAGCACCCGATGGTCGGCTACAGCGTGGCCCAGCAAGACCTGCGCGAGGCTATCGTCGCCGACCTCTGGAACAAATACGCCTGGCGCGTCGAACCCCAGGCACTGATTTTCCTGCCGGGTGTCGAGTCAGGCGTCAACATGGCACTCAAGGCACTGGTGCAGGCGCAACAGAACGTTGTCGTGCAAGTCCCCAACTATCCGCCGCTGCGCCACGCGCCTGGCCATTGGGGGCTGAACAAGGTCGAACTGAATTTTGACACCCGTGCGGACGGCACCTATGCCACGCCGCTCGATACCTTGAGCCAGTCGTTGCAAGGCGGTGGTGCGCTGCTGTTGAGCAACCCGCACAACCCGCTGGGCAAGGCGTTCCCCCGGGAAGAACTGCAAGCGATTGCCGACATCTGCCTGGAGCAGGACGCCTGGATCATTAGCGACGAAATCCACGCCGAGCTGTGTTTCGACGGCCGCCAGCACACTCCGATAGCGACCCTGAGCCCGCAGGTTGCCCAGCGCACCATCACGCTGATGTCGGCGAGCAAGGCGTATAATATCGCCGGCATGAAAACCTCGTTCATGATCATTCAGGACAGCCACCTGCGCGAGCGGGTCAACCAGGCCCGCTGCGGCATGGTCGACAGCGTCAACCCGCTGGGCATGGAGGCCACCCGCGTTGCCTACAGCGAAGCGGCGCCCTGGCTGGCACAGCTCAAGGACTACCTGCAGGGCAACCGCGACTATCTGGTCGATGCCGTGCGCAGCCGTTTGCCGGGCATCAGCATGCACGTGCCGCAAAGTACCTACCTGGCGTGGCTCGATTGCTCGGCACTGGGCCTGGACAACCCGCAGCAGTTCTTCCTCGACGAGGCCCGGGTCGGCCTGAGCGCCGGGCTGGACTTCGGCGATGAGTGCCAACAGTTCGTGCGCCTGAACTTCGGCTGCCCACGGTCGCTGCTCGAAGAAGGCATCGCGCGCATGGAGCGCAGTTTGCGTAACCGGCAGGGTTCCTGAAGGCACAGCTATTCCCTGTGTGGCGAGGGGGCTTGCCCCCGCTGGGCTGCGAAGCAGACCCAAAACTATTGGGACTACTGCGTAGTCCAGCGGGGGCAAGCCCCCTCGCCACAAAGAGCCTGAGTGCGCTGCTCATCCGAAATCCAACCGAACTCAAGACAAAACGCCAGAGTCCACCGTTTGACTCCTTAACCTTGAGACCGGAGATTGACGATGAACGACTACCCACGCCCCCCCTTCCCCAAGCAGCCACAACCGGTCCCCGGCTCTCAACGTAAAATGGACCCCTACCCCGACTGCGGCGAGCAAAGCTACAAAGGCTCTGGTCGCCTTGCGGGCAAGATTGCCCTGATCACCGGTGGCGACAGCGGCATTGGCCGGGCGGTGGCGATTGCCTATGCCCGTGAAGGCGCCGATGTGGTCATCGCTTACCTCAACGAGCACGAAGACGCCCGGGAGACCGCGCGCTGGGTCGAGCAGGCCGGCCGCCAGTGCCTGCTGCTGTCCGGGGACCTGGCACAGCGGGCGCACTGCCTGGAACTGGTGGAAAAAACCGTCGAACGCTTCGGCCGCATCGACGTACTGGTCAACAACGCCGCCTTCCAGATGACACACGACAGTCTCGAAGACATCGCTGATGAAGAATGGGTGATGACTTTCGACGTCAACATCACGGCGATTTTCCGGGTTTGCCAGGCTGCGCTCAAGTACATGAAGCCGGGTAGCTCGATCATCAACAGCAGTTCCGTCAATTCCGACATGCCCAACCCCACCCTGCTGGCCTATGCCACGACCAAGGGCGCGATTGCCAACTTCACCGCCGGGCTTGGGCAAATGCTCGGGCCGAAGAATATCCGGGTCAACAGCGTGGCACCTGGGCCGATCTGGACGCCACTGATCGTCTCGACCATGCCCGATGAGAGCGTGCAGGATTTCGGCGCCAACACGCCCCTTGGCCGCCCCGGTCAACCGGTCGAGGTCGCGCCGATCTACGTGCTGCTGGCTTCGGATGAAGCCAGCTACATTACCGGCCAGCGATTTGGCGTCACGGGCGGCAAACCGATTTTATGAATGTGCCGAAAAAAATGAACCCGATGCCGTCTCCAGCGCTCAACACCGTATAGCCACTGTTATGGCGGTTGTTCCAAGCCTGGAGGTCGTCATGTCCGCACCTATCGTCAAGCTGTTCACCCAACCCAACTTCGCGTGGACGGATATTCGCAAGGAAGAGGAAGCCCACCCACGTCACTATCTCCCTCACCTGCTGCTGCTCGCCTTGATTCCGGCCGTGTGCCTGTTTATCGGGACCACCTACGTAGGCTGGAGCCTGGCGGAGAACGAAACGGTTCGACTCAGTACCCAGAGCGCCCTGCAACTGTGCGCCATGCTGTATGTGGCCATTCTGATCGGCATAGCGGTGATGGGCCTGTTCATCCGCTGGATGTCCCGCGCCTTCGAGGCCCGGCCGACGATCAATCAGTGCATAGGCTTTGCCGCGTATACCGCCACGCCTTTTTTCCTCGCCGGCATTGCCGGTCTGTACCCCAGTCGCTGGCTGGCGATTGTGGTGTTGGGGGCGGCTTCAGCCTACTCGACCTTCCTGCTGTTCGTCGGTTTGCCGACCTTCATGCATGAGCGCAAGGAACAAGGCTTGCTCAACTCGGCATGCGTCTGGGGTGTCGGGCTGCTGGTACTGGTGACAATCCTGGTGTCGATGATTCTGTTGTGGTTCAACGTGCTCACCCCTGAGTACCTGCGCGCTACTGTCGGTTAATGGGCTTTATCGCCTGGGTGGCAGTGTTTGGCGCGGTGCTGCTCACCCTGGCACTGACTTCGTCCTACCTGCGCTGGCTGCCGGTGACCACTTCGGCGGTGTGTCTGGTTCTGGGCATGGCCATCGGCCCGGCCGGCTTTGCCTGGTTGAATCTGGCGACCCAGGACATCTCCGGCTGGATGGAACACCTCACGGAAGTGGCCTTGTTGTTCTCGCTGTTCGTTTGTGGCTTGAAGTTGCGCTTGCCGTTGAAGGATCGAAACTGGCGTGTCGCAGTCTGCCTGGCCGGGCCGGTAATGCTCCTGACCATTGGCGGCGTGTGCCTGCTGTTGCACTACGTGATTGGCTTGTCGTGGGGCATTTCAGTCCTGATCGGCTCGATTCTCGCGCCGACCGACCCGGTGCTCGCCTCTCTGGTACAGGTCAACAACGCAGGCGATGTCGACAGCGTCCGGTTCGGCCTGTCCGGCGAAGCCGGCCTGAATGACGGGGTCGCCTTCCCTTTCGTGATCCTCGGCTTGCTGATGGTGCAGCATGACAGCTACCCCGGCTGGCTCGCTGACTGGGCCCTGAGCAATCTGCTATGGGCGATCCCTGCCGGCTTGCTGGTGGGCTACTCGATGGGACGTGGCATTGGCCGGCTGACATTGCTGCTGCGCACCCGCTATGGCGACAGCACCCTTTCCCATAATGACTTCCTTACCCTGGCGTTGATCGCGCTGGCCTATGTCGGCGCCGAAGCCATCCATGGCTTCGGGTTCCTGTCGGTGTTCGCCGCCGGCCTCGGTTTGCGCCAGGAAGAGGTCAAATCCATGGGCAGTCACCAGACACCGGCCGAACATGTGGTGCAAGCGGTCGTCGGCCACCAGAACGTCGAACCACAGCACGCCGTGCATGGTGATACCGATAGCCTGGAGGATAGCCAGGTCGCCGCCGGCATCATGATGGGAGACATGCTCGCCTTCGGCAGCCTGGTGGAACGGGCCATGGAAGTGTTTCTGGTGACGCTGCTCGGGGTGGTGCTCAGTGCCCATTGGGACTGGCGGGCAATACTCCTGGGCGGCGTACTGTTTTGCCTGATTCGCCCCCTCAGCGTCGTCCTCGTACCCTGGGCATCCCTGCTTGATGTACGCCAACGGCTGTTGATCGGCTGGTTTGGTATTCGCGGTATCGGCAGCCTGTACTATCTGTTCTACGCCGTGAACCACGGACTCGATCCGTCCGTGGCGGCGCTGTGCACCAATCTCACCCTGTCGGTGGTCGCGCTGAGCATCCTGGTGCACGGGATCAGCACCCAGCCGATCCTCGCTCGCTATGAACAGCGCAAGTCACTCACTTCATCGCCTGGGCAATGACCTGCACCAGATTGAGTTGGGTAAAGGGTTTGGACAGCCGCGGCAGGTGCGCGGCAAAGCCTTCCAGTCTCTCGGCGTAACCGGTGGCCAGAATGATCGGCACGCCCGGTTTCTGGATGCGGATAGCGTGGGCCAGTTGTGCGCCACTCATATGCGGCATGGCCATGTCCGTGATGATCAGGTCAATATCCGACTCGCTGGCGAACAGTTCAAGGCCCCTCGCACCCGATGTCGCGCCGATGACCCGATGCCCCAGGTCTTCGAGCAGCAGGCAGGTGCTCGTCAATACCAGGCTGTCATCGTCCACCACCAGAACGCACAAGCGTGGCACCTCGGCGATCATCCTCTGGGCCAGCGGCTGGACGACCGCCCCACCCCTGGCCACAGGCAACCACAGTTCCGCCGTCGTGCCCTGACCCTGTTCGCTCTTGAGGATGAAGCGCCCGCCCAGTTGTTCTATAAAACCATGGACCATCGATAGCCCAAGGCCGGTGCCTTTGCCGACACCCTTGGTAGTAAAAAACGGATCCATCGCCAACGCCAGGGTGGCCTGATCCATGCCCTCCCCGGAATCAGCCACCGTCAGACAGACATATCGCCCCAGCGCCAGGGCAGATTGCTGGCTGTCGACAACCTCCTCGGTGTGGGCACTGAAGACGATTTTTCCGCCGTTGGGCATGGCATCACGGGCATTGGTTGCCAGATTAAGGACTGCCAGTTCCAGTTGATTGGAATCGGCCAGAACCGATTCCAGATCGGCTGGAAAACAGGTCTCGATCTTCACCGAGGGCCCCAGGGAGCTGCGCAACAACCCGGAGATTCCGGTGACCAGGGCCGGAATAGCCACCGGCTCGGACTTCAGCTCTTGACGTCGGGCAAAGGCCAGCATGCGCTGGGTCAGGGAAACCCCGCGCAAGGCGCCCTGGGTCGCGTTGTCGATCAAGCGGATGACTTTCGGATCGTCCGCAACCCGTTTGCGGACGATTTCCAGATTGCCGAGGATCACCGTCAGCAAATTATTGAAGTCGTGGGCAATGCCGCCGCTGAGCTGGCCGATAGCCTGCATTTTTTGCGCCTGGAACAGCGCTTCGCGGGTTTGCTCCAGTGCCTGCTGGGCCTGGGTGACCTCGGTAATGTCGCGGGTGATCTTGGCAAAACCGAGCAGAGTACCGGTGTCGCCCCAGATCGGATCGACAACCACATGGGCGAGGAAGCGCGTACCGTCCTTGCGTACCCGCCAGCCTTTGTTTTCGAAGCGGCCTTCGGTGCGGGCAATTTCCAGTGTCCGCTGCGGTTCGCCGGCTTCGCGGTCTTCGGGTGTGTAGAACAAAGAGAAGTGCTGGCCGATGACTTCCTCGGGCAAATAGCCCTTGATGCGCTGTGCGCCAGGATTCCAGTTGGTCAGGCGTCCATCGGGGGCGAGCATATAGATCGCATAGTCCGTCACGCTTTGCACCAGCAGACGGAATTGCTGTTCGCTTTGCTTGAGGACTTCCTCGGCCATCTTGCGGTCGGTCAGGTCACGGGTGATCTTGGCGAACCCCAGCAGGGTGCCGGCTGAATCGCGAATCGGATCGATCACCACGTGGCACCAGAAATGCGTGCCGTCCTTGCGCACCCGCCAGCCTTCGCCTTCGAAACGCCCCTCGTGAATGGCCGTGTCCAGCGCCCGTTGCGGCAAGCCGGCACGGCGATCGGCATCGGTGTAGAACCGGGAAAAATGCTGACCGAGAATCTCGGCTTCTTCGTAGCCCTTGAAGCGCTTGGCGCCGGTGTTCCAGCTGGTAATGATGCCATCGGGGTCAATCATGTAGATCGCGTAGTCAATCACCGCATCAATCAGCAGCCGGAAACGACTGTTGTCGATGGCGCTGGTTTTGCTTCGATCTTCGCTCATTGAACACACCGAATTATTATTTCAATGGAGTATGCGACAAACCGCCAATTTGAAAAGGCACAAAAAATCGCGCTGAGCGCCAGATCACGAAGAGGCGTTTAGAACCAGCGGTGCAATGGCCCACCAGCGAGGCAGTAACTGTTTGACCTTGCTCTCGCCAAAACGGTCATCAATCAACATCACTACACCCCGATCCTGCTGGGTGCGAATCACCCGTCCGGCGGCCTGCACCACTTTTTGCACCCCTGGGTACAGGTAGGTGTAGTCGTAACCGGCGCCAAAGATGGCCGCCATGCGTCGTTTCAGCTGTTCATTGACCGGGTTGAGTTGCGCCAGCCCCAGGGTGGCGATGAACGCGCCAATCAGACGCGCCCCGGGCAAATCGATGCCTTCACCAAAGGCACCACCCAATACTGCGAAACCGATACCGCAACTGTCGGCGCGAAATTGCTCGAGAAAGGCCTGGCGCTGCTGCTCGCCCATGCCTCGGGACTGCGACCACAGGTTGATGTGCGGATGCTTTTGCGCCAGCAACTGCGCCACCTGCTGCAAATAATCGAAGCTGCTGAAAAAGGCCAGGTAGTTGCCCGGACGCTCGCTGAACTGGTTGGCGATCAGGTCCACAATCGGCTCCAGGGATGCCTGCCGATGGACGTACCGCGTGGAAATTCGGCTGACGATGTGTACTTTCAGCTGGTCGGCGTGGAACGGCGATTCAACGTCAATGCACACCGTGTCAGCCGGTGTTCCCAACAAGTCGGCGTAGTAGTGCCGGGGGCTCAAGGTTGCGGAAAACAGGACAGTGCTGCGTGCAGCGGTCAGGCGTGGGCGAATGAAACCGGCAGGCACCACATTGCGCAGGCACAGCTGGGACAGGCTGCGTTTGCGCTCGAGGTCGCGCTTGCTGATGTCGAACAGATACTGCTCATCGAAGAGTTCCGCCACCCGACAAAACTGCAACAGGTCGAAGTAAAAGCTCTGCAATGCGCTGTCCAGCCCCTGGGGGTGATCATTGAGGTAATCGCCGAT
Organism: Pseudomonas sp. GW821-FHT09H03; assembly: GCF_059415945.1. Lineage (NCBI taxonomy): Bacteria > Pseudomonadati > Pseudomonadota > Gammaproteobacteria > Pseudomonadales > Pseudomonadaceae > Pseudomonas > Pseudomonas sp. GW821-FHT09H03. The sequence continues at coordinate 334,060 of NZ_JBWKOF010000004.1, forward strand.
GCTCGCGCTGCAGGACGACAGCGCCAGCAACAGCTTTTGCGGCGCACGGTCGTAAGCCTGATAGGCGCCCGTTTGCAGGTTGTGCAGGGCATTCCATTCGCGGTTGACTCGCTGTAGCGGCTTTTTCAGTACCTCGGGAGCGGTTTTACGCAAACCGCCGAGCGCCGCTTGATCGAGGGAGGCGCTGTACATCTGGCGGCCACGCTCCACCAGGTTGTGGGCTTCGTCGACCAGTACCGCGACTTTCCAGTTATTGGCCTGGGCCAGGCCGAACAGCAACGCGCTGAAATCGAAGTAGTAGTTGTAGTCGGCAACCACGACGTCCGCCCACCGTGCCATTTCCTGGCTCAGGTAATACGGGCATATTTGATGGCCCAGGGCGACCTCGCGCAAGGCGCTCTGGTCGAGCAGGCTCAGTTGGCTGGCGGCCTGACGCGCAGCGGGCAGGCGATCATAAAACCCCCGGGCCAACGGGCAGGACTCCCCATGACAGGCCTTGTCCGGATGTTCGCAGGCCTTGTCCCGGGCGACCATCTCCAGCACCCGCAGCGGCGGCGCATCGGTGCGTTGAAGCAGCACTTGGGCGGCGTCCAGGGCCAGTTTGCGCCCCGGGGTTTTCGCCGTGAGGAAGAACACCTTGTCCAGCTGCTGCGCCTGCATGGCCTTGAGCATCGGGAACAGCGTGCCCAGGGTCTTGCCGATACCGGTCGGTGCCTGGGCCATCAGGCAGCGTCCGGTGCTGACGGCCTTGAACACCGATTCGGCCAGATGGCGCTGCCCCGGTCGAAAGTCGGCATGGGGAAACGCCAGGCGCTGGGTCGCCAGGTTGCGTCGTTGCCGGTGGGCCATTTCCAGCTCGGCCCAGTGCAGGAAGCGTGCGCAGTGCAGCTCGAAGAACGCTTGCAGTTCGCTGGCGCTGCAAGCCTCGACCAGACAGGTTTCCTTTTCACTGACGATATCGAAGTACACCAGTGCCACGTTGATCTGCGGCAGATTCAGTCTATGGCACATCAACCAGCCATAGATCTTCGCCTGTGCCCAATGCAACGCACGGTGGTTGGCCGGTTGTTTGCTCAGGTCGCCGCGATAGGTCTTGACCTCCTCCAGGCAGTTTTGCCCGGGATCGTAGCCGTCCGCCCTGCCCTTGACTGTCAATGCCTGGTAGACGCCTTCAAGTGCCACTTCGCTCTGATAACCCTCGCTGCGTCGCGACGCCACGGTGCGGTGCCCGACAATGCCCTCAAGCGCCGTCGGCGACGGCGTGAAACGCAGATCCAGATCACCGCTCTTGGCGGTGAACTCACACAACGCCCGTACCGCAATGCTGTAGCTCAAGCGCTCTGCTCCGCCCACTGCACATAACAAACGGCAATTGGCATGCGGTGTTCATGGCAGAACTCCAGCCAGCGAAGCTGGTTGTCCTGCAGGCGATCGCCCGGGCCCTTGACCTCGATCATGCGGTAGGTCTTTTGCTGCGGCCAGAACTGGATCAGGTCGGGCATGCCGGCGCGATTGGCCTTGATGTCCAGCAACAGACGATTGAACCAGTGCTTGAGATGCTCCGCCGGAAGGCAATCCAGTGCCTGGTCGAGCAGTTCCTCGCTGAGTACGCCCCAAAACACGAACGGCGACTGCACGCCCCATTTGCTGGCATAACGCTCACGGATCGTCTGCACATAGCGCCCGTCGTCGAGCTCGGCCAGGCACTTCCGGAAAAGCTCGGCCCGGCGATCATGGAAATCTTCGCTGAGCAGATCCACCGGACCGCGCTGGAACGGGTGGAAGAATGCCCCCGGCAATGGCGCGAAAATCGCCGGCCAGCAGAGCAGCCCGAACAGCGAGTTGATCAGGCTGTTCTCGACGTAGTGCACCGGCGCTGTCTGTTCCGACAAATGCGCCTGGACGTAATACTCCACCGACAAGGCCGGGTCGGTTCTGGGCAGTTGCAGGTCCAGGCGTTGCATTTGCCGGGCAGAGGCACGTTTGATCGGCGGGCCACCGAGTTTGCGCCGCAATCTGGGCATCACCCGCAGCAGTTGCTGTTGTTCGGCGGCGCTTTGCGGGGCCAGTTCGGCCTGACTGGCGAGGTCCATGGCCAGTTGGTACTCGGCGCAGCGTTCCAGCACACGGATCAGGCGCAGGCGCGCACCGGGATAAGCGCAATCGCGGTACAGGCCCAAGGCTGTGGAGAAATCCGCGATGCGCTCGCAATGCTGCGCGATCTGGAACAGCAACTTGTCCCGGCGTCTATGCAGCCAGGGATTGCCCAGAACCAGATCCCTGATTCGCTCGATAACGCTTTGCAGTGCTTCGCCGGCTTCGAACTGTTGCTGGCATTCATGCAGGAAAAGGCAGGCGTCCACGTCCTCGCGGCTGCGCAGCCCACGGGAGTCGGCGCAGAATTCGACTTTTTCGTAGGTATGGATGCCCAGGTCGGCCAGCACGAATTCTGACCAGTCCTGATAAAGGTTGCCGAAAAACATCAAGCGCAGGCGATCGCACAGGCCCATGATGGTCAGGCTGAACAAGCGCTCATCCAGTGACGGACACCAGTCGTTGAAACTGTTCATTTGCGGGAAATGCATGCTCAGCGCCGCCAGCCATTGACTCTTCTTACCCTTCGGCTGATCGATGACCGAAGCAAAACACTGGAGGATTTCTGCCTTGAGCAACACCTCGAACAATGTCTCGACCGGCACCGGCATGCGTTCATCGACCCAACCCAGTTCAAGCAAAGGGCCGACAGCGGCCCGGACGTCACCGATCTCGGTGTAGACCAGCTTGCTCGCGCGAAAGTGAATGCCCTTGCGCATCACCATCCTGACCAGCAACGCCCTCGATTCACGGGGCAGGACCTTGAAGGTGGCAATGAAGCGTTGCTCATCGACGCTCAGTACATCGGCATAGCGAAGCTCAAGCCACTCAAGCACTTGCATGAAGTTGTTCAAGTAATAGAACGGGTCATCGAGGGGGTTTGCGGTCACGGGAAAATGCGCCATGGCGATCGAGTACTGGTTATGCGTACAGATAACAGTTACGCCCCGCCCGGCGCAAACGGAAAAAGATAAGTGGCGGATAACTCCGCTATATTTTCAAGGTAGTAGAACTTTTTATCGATCCAAGGCACCAACCGCGGTAGCGGCGTGGTTGTTCACGATAATCGCGCTGTTTTTTTAGCGATGAGAGGTAGTTATGAACATCAAGACCCTGGGTTGGCCCCTGGCATTAACTGCCTTGCTGGTCTTGGCCGGATGCGCGACGCCAACGGTTGTCACCCTGCAAAACGGCACCCAGTATCTGACCAAGGACATGCCGGACACCAGGACGGAAGACGGCTTCTTCGAGTTCGAGGATATTTCCGGTGCCAAAGTGAGGGTGCGGTCTGACGAAGTAGCGACGATTCGCGTCGAAGACTGAGGGTCGGCAATCCCAACTGCTCCTTTTCCTCTTGGTGTGGCAGGTTCCGGGCACTGCCTTACACTGCGATAGACCTCATGGGATGGATCGCGCTTCCACGCAGGCATCACGTCATGATTCAGGTGAAACCGAAATGAATAGGGTCACGCGACTTCTGGTCTCTCTGGCCGCCGCCAGTGCGTGTGCGGCAACGAGCCTGTGTGCGGTTGCCGCGAAGCCTGCGCCGGTGTTCAAAACCAGCTTCGATTGCACCGGCACCCGGGCATCTGTCGAAAAGCTGATCTGCCGCGACTCGCAACTGGCGCAGATGGATCTGGAGTTGCAGCGACTCTATCTGCTGGCGCTGACGGATGACCATTCGCAGCCGCCCCCACGCAAAGTCGAGACCGATCAACTGTTCTGGATCGATGCCCGCAATCAGTGTGGCTCCGGGCCCGAGCCCAAGGTGTGCACGCTCCAGCGTTATGCCGAGCGCGCCTACCAGTTGCGCAAGGGTTCGGCCATTGCCAGAACCCGGGATCCGAGCCGACTCACCGATGGCCCCGCAGCCTTTCGCTGCGCAGGCCTCAACTCACCGATTGAGGCCACTTACTTTCATGTGCAACCGGGTATCGTGTTCCTGAAGTGGGCAAACACCTCAGCCTCACTCAGCCAGGTGCCGACCGGCTCAGGAAACCTGTATACGAGCAAGGATGCCCGAGCGAACTACCGCTTCTGGCAAGACGGCAACGATGCGACTTTCCAGATGCCAGGCTCAGGGCAGTTGAGCTGTACAGGCGAACCGGCCATCTGATTGGCCAGGTTGATGGCAACGGGACGTTCTGTCCCGCTGACCTGAGCCGTGTTCTCAACTGCCGGTACGAATCTTGTTCCAGACCCGGGTACGAACCCGGTCGATGTTCAACGGCATGGCTTCCAGGGCGAACAACTTACCCATCATTTCCGGGCTCGGATAGACTTTGGTATCGTTCTTGATCGCCGGATCGATCAGGCTGTCGGCCTGTTCGTTGCCATTGGCGTAATGCACGTAGTTGCTGACGCCGGCCATGACGTCCGGGCGCAACAGGTAATCCATGAAAGCATAACCGGCCTTTTCATCCGGAGCGTCGACGGGCATCGCGACCATGTCGAACCAGATCGCCGCGCCTTCCCTCGGGATTGAATAACCGATGTCGATGCCGTTGTTAGCTTCTTTGGCACGGTTTTCCGCTTGCAGGATGTCGCCAGAGAAACCGACTGCTACGCAGATATCCCCGTTAGCCAGGTCACTGGTGTATTTGGACGAATGGAAATAGCTGACATACGGCCGCACTTTCAGCAGTAGAGCTTCGGCCTTTTTATAATCTTCCGGGTTTTTGCTGTGATGGGGCAGGCCCAGGTAATTCAGCGCAGCCGGGAGCAATTCCGGGCCGTTGTCGAGGATGGCTACCCCGCACTTCTGCAGCTTCTGCATATTCTCGGGCTTGAAGATCAGGTCCCAGGAATCCACTGGCGCGTTATCCCCCAACACCGCCTTGACCTTGGCAATGTTGTAGCCGATGCCGGTGCTGCCCCACAGGTACGGGAAGCCATGCTCGTTACCCGGATCGTTGCTCTGCAAGGCCTTGAGTAGCACCGGGTTGAGGTTCTTCCAGTTCGGCAACTGGCTCTTGTCGAGTTTCTTCAGGGCCCCGCCTTCGATCTGCCGTGCCATGAAGTGATTGGACGGGAACACCACATCGTATCCGGATTTGCCGGTCATCAACTTGCCGTCGAGGGTCTCGTTGCTGTCATAGACGTCGTAGGTGAACGCGATGCCAGTTTCCTTCTGGAAGTTTTTCGTGGTGTCCGGGGCGATGTAGTCCGACCAGTTATAGATCTTGACGGTGTCCGCCGCCTGGCTGAATGACGCAACGAGCATCAACGGGGCAAGGGTCAGTGTCTTTCGCAGCATGGGTCGATTCCTGTAGGGGTGTTGTTTTTATTGGCGAGCTGGCAGGCAATCAAGGGATCAAAAAATCAAGACGTAGGTCTTGCGCACGGTTTCCTGGATATCCCAGATGCCGAGGCTGTTGGCCGGCAACATCAATGCGTCACCGGCTTCGATGTGCAGGGTTTCGCCGTCGTCCGGGGTGAAGGTGCAGCGGCCCTGGATGAAGTGACAGAACTCCTGGGCGACGATCTGCCGCCGCCAGCGCCCCGGGGTGCATTCCCAGACACCGGTTTCGACGCCATCGCTGCGTTCGACGCTGGTGGTCGAGGCCACTGCGACCAGTGTGCCCAATGGCACGGCGACCGGGTTGGACTCTTCAAGCTGGAGGGTTGCGGTGTTCTTGAATTGAGTGATGCTCATGGGAGTACCTTGTCGATGAAGCCTGTAGATGAGGTGCACGCCGTTCAGTGCATGAAGCCTTCCATGAACCCCGCGACCCCGCTGGCGAGTTTGCGCCGCCAGGGCGCTGTGGACGGGTTGGCCAGGGTCTGGTCTTCATGGACGAAGCTGCGGATGATTGCGTTGTAGCCGAGCCAGCGGATGGGCTCTGGCTCCCAGGCCCTGAGTGCGTCGAGGCCGCGTTGGGGCATGACCCATGGCTGGCGAACCAGCTCGGTGTCTTGCTCGAGGATCAGGTCCGCCAGGGTTCTTCCACCCAGGTTGCTGGCGCCGACACCCTCCCCGCCGTATCCGCCGGACAAGGCGATACCACTGGCCCGGTCGCACAGCATGTGAGGTCTGAAGCGCCGGGACATGCCCAGATTGCCGCCCCAGGAGTGGGTGATCTGCACGTTCTTCAGTTGCGGGAACAATTCGCCGAACAGGTAGCGCCGCAACTCTACTTCGCTGCGGGTCAAGTCAAAGTCGTGACGCAGTTTGCCGGCGAAGCGGTAACCGCCCCGGGCCCCGAAAATCAAGCGGTTGTCTGCAGTCCGCTGACCATAGGTGACCTGGCGGCTGGCTTCGCTGAACGCCTGGCCACGGCTCAGGCCGATTTCGTCCCAGGTGGCAGCGGACAGCGGCTCGGTCGCGACGATCAGGCTCTGCACCGGCAACTGATAACGCCCCAATGGCGGCAAGGTCACCGAGTACCCTTCTACCGCCGGCACCACCCAGCGGCTGCGCACCGAGGCTTTCGCCGTGCGCAGGCTGCCCGACTGCCAATGGGTGACCGGGCTGTTTTCGTAGATTTTCACGCCCATGCGCTCCACCGTGCGCGCCAGCCCCCTGACCAGTCTGGCCGGGTGAATGGTCGCAACGTGAGGCGCATAGATGCCGCCATAGGGCTTGGCGACTCTGATCTGTTGGGCCAATTGCTGCGCAGTTAACCAGTGGTAGTCGTGCTCGGTCAGGCCCTGGCGGTAGAGGTCATCCAGATACTGGCGCAGACTGCTTTCCTGTTCCGGATAGCGAGCAGCGCAATATAACACTCCGCCCTTGCGGTAATCGCAGTCGATACCTTCACGTTCGATGACGATCTCCACCTCATCCGGAATGCTGTGCAGAAGATCATAGGAGGCCCGACGGTCCTCGGTAGACAAGCCGGCAAGCAAGCGATCTTCGCCGAGCAGGTTGCCCATCAACCAGCCGCCATTGCGCCCCGACGCACCAAATCCGGCGGTTTGCGCTTCGACAATGGCGATGCTCAGGCCGGGGGCCTGGCGCTTGAGGTAATAGGCAGTCCAGAGCCCGGTATATCCCGCGCCGATGATGGCGACGTCGACATCCAGATCCTGTTCCAGGGACGGACGCGCCAACAGGGGCTCTTCGAGCTGGTCCATCCACAAACTGATAGTGCGCCACGCCGTCATGCAAGACTCCGCCACTCAAACTTCGATGGCGTCGATCCTAGTGCGTGGGCTCAGCGACTGTCTTGCGCGCGTGCACGCAAAGAAATTTGTTTAACGTAAGCCTTGGGCGACTGGCCCGTGTGCTGACGGAAACAGCTGTAGAACGCCGACAGCGAATTGAACCCGGCGGCGAAGGCCAGCTCGTCAATGCGCAGTGGCGGCGTGGCGGTGTCCAGTGCCGCCAGCAAATGCTGCAAGCGCGCCTGATTGACGTAGCGGTAGAAGCTTTGACCGAGCACCTGATTAAGCAGGTAGGAAATCTGATTGCGGCTGTATCCGCACTCCTTCGCCACCCGTTGCAGATCGAGCTCCGGGTCCAGATACGGCTGCTGGCCCTGGAAGTACTGCCGCAAGTCATCGGCCATGAAACTCAGTTGACGTGGCGACAGCCCCAGGCGGCTGACTGCCGGGCGCTGGTTGCCGGACGCCTTGCTCGGCGGCCGCTCGTGCACCAGAGAGGCGTATTCATTGACCCGCCAGATCAACCCGTCCTTGACGGTAATCGCCTCACTGGCACGGAACGACACCAGCCCTTCACCGCCGTTCAGGGTGATGCGGTACTGGATGAATGCGGTGCTGCCGTCCAGACGGATCCGGTCGGTGTGTTCCAGCGCCTCGTCGGGGTCACGCGGCATGCTGCTTTGCACGTACTCGCGCAGATCGGCCAGGCCCATCACCCGATTCTGGAAAAAATCGTTGTACTGGACATCCGGGTGATACAGCGCCATGACCCCATCCAGATCCCGGTGTTTCCAGCGCAAGTGATAGCGCATGACCGCCTCGCCGGTAGCCTCGGTTTGCAGCGGGCCATCATCATCGGCGTGCATAAAGTTCTCGTCGCGAAAAAGCCGAGCTTGCCCAACTTCTGCAAGCGCTTCAACGACTAAGCCGACGCCGGCATTTTGCCATCCACCCTGCAACCTGTGATCTGAATCAAAAAGATTCGCATCAATCGCCAAACGGCCTGAAAAATCCGCTTACTTTTCACACACCGATGCTACTTTAAGAGACTGTCACCGGTCGAACCAATGAAGGTTCTTCCCTCCTACCATGAGCTAAAGGAAGCGCTCGTTAATGAAGGCGGGCAACATATGAATAAAGGATTTAGCAAGGTCACTTTTCCAAACGCCTGCCAGCTGATGCGCTGGCATTTTCATCCCATGGGTTTCGAGGCGAGCATGGACGCACCGGGCAGCATGATTGCCCGTCTGTTTGACCGCGTGACAGGCGAGACCATGATCGCCATTGCCGGGATACCTTGCGCGACAGTGATGAATGCTGCCGATGTCGAACGAATTATCGAAGCGGTAGAGGATGAGCTGGAAGCGTTCGTACCACCGCAGATCCTCAGGAGTTATGCCTGAAGGCTGAGGACTGAAAAGCCCACGTTTTGTGGGCTTTTTCATGGCTGCTGTTCAGTGCACGGCAACCCGAATCACGCCGGTGTCTTGCCTTTACGGTGATCGGCAAAAAACGCCTTGCCCTTGCCGATCCGGTCGGAAGCCTTGGGCATATTCGCCGCCTGGGTGTCTTGCCCATCGACGTACCAATAGCAATGGCTCACAGCTCGGGTGATACCCACGTAGGCCAGGCGCAGGATCTCGTCCTTTTGCGCGCTGTCATACGGTTCGCTGTCTCCAGCCTTGCCCAGGCCCGCCATCCGGTAGACCTGGTTCTTGTAGGGTGAACTGGTCAGGTGCTGGCAATCCCCGAGCAGAAACACCGCGTCAGCCTGCAAGCCCTTGGCGCTGTGGTAGGTCAGTTGCTTCAGTCGCCGGGATTCATAGGGCAAGCTAGAATCAACATTAACTACCGACTGAATATGCTGCTCTATCAACGACTTATCGCTACTTTTTCGATAAAGCATCAAGATTGTATCGCCCTTTCTGTAATGCTCCATCAATTGCGTGGCCATGCCTTGATCATCACGATCGAGCACGTTTACCGGCAACAGCGCCCTGGGCTCACCGCTCGCCTTGGCCTTCTTGCCCGCAATCGCCGGTGCCGCCCGTACGATATGCTCGGCGGCGTCGATGATGTGCTGGTGACTGCGATAGTTATCACTGAGCATGACTCTGGTAGTGCCCGGCGACGGGAATTCCTTGTTGAACTCCATGAAGTACGTCGGTGAACTGCCGCGCCAGCCGTAAATGGACTGCCAGTCATCCCCCACACAGAGCAACGAAGAGCGCTGGGCACCGCGCCCGACGTGCATGGCCGGCCCACGACTGCGGATTTCCGTCAGGCTGGCGCGAATCCAGGAGACAATTTGCGGCGAAACGTCCTGAAATTCGTCGATCATCAAGTGTGACAAGGGCCGTAGCAGATCATCGCCGAGCAATTTGAGGTTTTCCGGCGAATGCTCACTGAACAAGGCGAACATGCGGTTGTAGGTCATCACCGGCGGTTTCTGATCGAGCAGATGATCTTCCAGCGCACGCCAGTACAGGCCCAGGGCCTCAAAGAAGTACCGGTCCGGGTCATCCTTGGCGAAACTCATCTGGCCGACAGCAGCGGGCACGTCCAGGCCGAGGTTTTCGATAAACCCGGCGGCGGCGGCGAAACAGTCCAGCAGCGGCGCGCTGGCCAGCTCACCCTTGACCTTGTAATCGAAGCCCGGCCCCGCGCTGGCATCACCAGCCAGAGAGGCCAGCACCCGCTTGGATGATTCGTAACTATCTAGCCAAATCAATGGCTTACGACAAAAAGCTTGAAACAATGTGCGCTTTACAGCCCACTCCGCGCGCACGCTCAACTTGGCATTCGGGCGGCTCATCTGCGGATTTTCCCGCGGATCAAAGCCCAATACCACCCAGGCGTCCAGGGACGGAATGTAGCCGTGGCTATGAAACTTCGCGCCGTTGATGTCGAACGCCTGCCGACTGGGCTCAATACCCTTGATCGGCCAGGCGCCGGCGCGAAACCACAGGTCTTCGAGGGTGTCACAGAGTTCTTCATCGCGTTTGGCGGCGAGTTCGGTGACCGCCACACGTTTTTGCACGTCCGGGTGGTCGCGCTCCAGCTCCTTGAGCTGCAAGGCATGGCGGGACAGTGGCCTGATCAGCTCGCGAAAGCGCTCATCGCTGCTATGCAGGCGGTGATAACAGGCGTTGAGCTGCTGGCGCTGGGCGTCGTTGATGCGCAAGTCGAACGGATTGCTGTCGACCTCGTCATCGCCACTCTGCGCCCGATGGCTGAGGTTTTCGAAAGCCTGCAGGCGCTCGAAACCGGGCAAGCTGCGAACCATCGGCAGAATCCGCGAGTGGAAGGTGCGCACCAGATCCCGCGCTTGCTTGAGGCTGATGGCCCGGCCCCAGAGCGCAAAGAGTTCGATCAGTTTGTTGATGAAGTCCTTGCGCGACTCGCGGGTGAAGGTCACCACCGTCATTGAGTCGAGTTCGAATCCCAGGTAATGGCTCAGCAACAGAATGCGCAACACCAGGGTCGTCGACTTCCCTGCCCCGGCCCCTGCGATGACCGACGTGGACGGCGTATCGCTGAAGATCATTTTCCACTGGGCGGCGCTGGGCTGGGCATGGGCCGGCAGCAGTCGGGCAACATCGGCCTTCATGCGTTTTTTCAGTTCGGCGCTCAAGGGCAAGCGCCAATCGTCAAACAACATCTCGTCGACATTGGGTGGCCGGTGTTCGGTGCAGCGCGTATCCCGTATGAGCAGGACTTGCCGGCCTTCCTCCAGCCCTTCTGCCTTGCCTTCCTTGAAGCCGTAATCGACGCCGGCACTGTGCCCGCTACGAAATCCATCAGCCTGGCCATGCAACCAGGATGCACGGTGTTGTGCATGCAGACGGGTCAGGCTGTAGCCGAAGAACCGTGCGAGCAGGCGCTTGACCAGCGGCATCTCGGCCAGGGGACGAAGTTCAGGAGGAAGATCGGGGGTGTGTTGCGGCACGCGGACTGTCTCCAGGGTGTGAGGCTGTTGACGGCTATGGTGTCTGCATTTGCCGTGGAGTTCTAGTGAAATGCTTATGACTCATTGGCTTATGCGCTGATTTGAAGGTTGCACGAGAAAGTTTCGAACCTCATTCATATCAATAGTTTCGATAGGAATACTGCAATTTTTACGCTTTTTATCGATTGTTACCTGATGGATTATGGCCAGCATCAACCACCGGTCTCGCTTCGTGGCTTAGGCGCTGCGCCCCATGACGAACCTTTTCAGGAGACGATCATGCTTGAACTCAGACCTTTCAACTCCCTCGGTGGCGCCCACCACGGCTGGCTGGATGCCCATCACCATTTTTCGTTCGCCGAGTACTACGATCCCAAGCGCATGAACTGGGGCAACCTGCGGGTATGGAACGACGACGTGATAGCCCCGGGCACCGGCTTTCCACAGCACCCGCACCGGGACATGGAAATCATCACTTACGTGCGTGAAGGTGCGATCACCCACCAGGACAATCTGGGTAACAAGGGCCGTACCGAAGCGGGTGATGTCCAGGTCATGAGCGCCGGCACCGGGATCGCCCACAGCGAGTACAACCTGGAGGCGACCGAGACGCGGATTTTCCAGATCTGGATCATTCCCAATGAATCCGGCCTGGCACCGTCATGGGGCGCCAAGCCGTTTCCAAAGGGCGAGCGTGAAGGTTTCGTGACCCTGGCCAGCGGCAAGGACGGCGACGACCAGAGCCTACGGATCCGCGCCGACGCCAGGCTGGTGGCCGCCAACCTCAAGGCTGGCGAGTCTGCCGAGTACCGTCTGGACAATGGCCGTCGTGCTTATCTGGTTCCGGCGACGGGAGTCATTGAAGTCAATGGCTTGCGCGCACAAGCTCGAGACGGCGTTGCCGTGGCCGAAGAGCAGGTGTTGCGGGTGACGGCAATCGAGGATAGCGAGATTGTGTTGGTGGATCTGGCTTGATTCACTGAACCCTTGGCAAAAAAAATGGGGCGACCGTTATGGTCGCCCCTTTTTTTGTTCAATTGTGGCGTGGCGAAGGGCTTTTGTGGCGAGGGGGCTTGCCCCCGTTGGGTGGCGAAGCCACCCCCATTACAACCACCCGGGCCTTACAGATAAACCGTGCGATCTGTTTTTAGGGCGGCTGCGCAGCGCATCGGGGGCAAGCCCCCTCGCCACAGGGACGCCGGCTCACCACAAAAACGCTGCTTCGCCCCAGTAACATCGATTATTTCGCGCTAATCGCGCCATCCACCAGGGTCTGCGCCTCGGCCACCAACTGCTTGAGGTGGTCGTCGCTGACAAAACTTTCGGCGTAGATCTTGTAGATGTCTTCAGTGCCCGACGGCCGCGCTGCGAACCAGCCGTTTTCGGTCATGACCTTCAAGCCGCCGATGGCCTGGTCGTTGCCCGGAGCATGACTGAGGATGCTCTGAATTGCTTCGCCCGCCAGCTCGGTCGAGGTGACCTGCTGCGGTGACAGTTTGCTCAGCAGGGCCTTTTGCTCCGGGTTGGCCTTGGCATCCACGCGCACCGAGAACGGCTCGCCCAGTTCGTCGGTCAGGGCACGGTAGGCCTGGCTCGGGTCACGGCCGGTGCGGGCCGTCATTTCAGCCGCCAGCAGTGCCGGGATCAGTCCGTCCTTGTCGGTGCTCCAGACGCCGCCGTCCTTGCGCAGGAACGATGCCCCGGCGCTTTCTTCACCGCCAAAGCCCAGCGATCCGTCGAACAGGCCATCGGCAAACCATTTGAAACCGACCGGCACTTCATACAGGCGACGTCCCAGGCGTTTTGCCACGCGATCGATCAAGCCGCTGCTGACCACGGTTTTACCTACCGCCGCATCGGCGCGCCATTGCGGACGGTTCTGGAACAGGTAGTCGATAGACACCGCCAGGTAGTTGTTCGGTGCCAGCAAACCACCGGACGGGGTCACGATGCCATGGCGGTCGTGATCCGGATCACAGGCAAAGGCCACGTCGTAACGCTCTTTCAGACCGATCAGGCCTTGCATGGCGTGACTGGAGGATGGGTCCATGCGGATCTGCCCGTCCCAGTCGACCGTCATGAAGCGGAACGTCGAATCGACCTCCTTGTTCACCACGTCCAGGTCCAGGCGGTAGTGCTCGGCAATCGCCGACCAGTAGCGCACCCCTGCTCCACCCAGCGGGTCGACGCCCAGGCGAAGCTTGGCGTCGCGGATGGCGTCGAAGTCGATCACGTTGATCAGATCCGCGACGTAGGTATTGAGGTAGTCGTGACGATGGGTGGTGCCGGCCTTGAGCGCCTGCTCGTAGCTGATGCGTTTGACCCCGGCGAGCTTGTTGCTTAGCAGCTCGTTGGCCTTGGCTTCGATCCACTTGGTGATGTGGGTGTCGGCCGGGCCGCCGTTGGTTGGGTTGTACTTGTAGCCACCGCTTTGCGGCGGGTTGTGCGACGGCGTGATGACAATGCCGTCCGCCAGGCCCGAGGTGCGCCCACGGTTGTAGCAGAGGATTGCGTGGGAAACGGCCGGCGTCGGGGTGTACTCGTCGCCTTCGGCAATCATCACGGTCACACCGTTGGCCGCGAGCACTTCGAGGGCGCTGGCCCCGGCCGGGGTGGACAGTGCATGGGTGTCAATGCCGACGAACAGTGGACCATCGATGCCCTGCGCCTGGCGATACAGGCAGATTGCCTGGCTGATCGCCAGGACGTGCCATTCGTTGAAACTCAAGTCGAACGAGCTGCCTCGATGCCCGGACGTGCCGAAAGCCACGCGCTGGGTCGAAATGGCCGCATCAGGCTGGCCGGTGTAATAGGCCGTAACCAGTCGCGGGATGTCGACCAACAATTCTGCCGGTGCCGGTTTGCCCGCAAAAGGACTGAGTGTCATGCAAAACCTCTGGAAAAGAGTGGCTCGATAATAGGTCGCAGTTTACTGGCAGTTTGACCGCAACGCGACGGGATCGATTCAGGCTTTGGCAGAAGTTTTTTAACGTTGTGCTCAGTCGATTGATTCCAGGCGTAGCGCATCCCCCAGTAAACCCAAGGCCGTAGCGAGGTCGTGATCGCCGCCAAAGGTATGACTCAAGCGCAAATGCTGGGTGTACAAACCCTGCAGACTGAACAGTTCACCCGGCGCTATCACCACTTGATGAGCGACCAGACGCTGGAACACCCGGCGCAGGTTCACCTTGCGCAGCGAGTGCGCCCAGATCGTCGCCCCACCCTGTGGCTCGATCAATTGCAGGGCGTCGCCCAGGCGCTCGTGCAATAACTGGATCATGTGCCCCTTGCGCTCCTTGAGCAGGCGCCGCAATACCAGCAGGTGCTGATCGATACGTCCGTTGCTGTACAGACGTGCAATGGCTTTCTGGCGAATCGGTGACAAGCGGAATGAGCGCAAGAGAAAATGCCGCTGCAACTCGGTGTTCAAATGCCGCGAAAGCAGATAGCCGTAGGGCGCTTCCGGGCCGATGAATTTTTCGAAGGTGGAAAACACCATCAATCGCTCGGGCGCCAGCAGATCGCGAAAGCGCATGGTGTCGGCTTCGAAGCCAAGTTCGCCGTGACAGTCATTCTCCAGCACCCAGCTGTCGTAGCGCTCCAGCAAGCGAGCGATGGCCCGGCGGTTAGCGTCCGGCGCCAGGCTGCCATGGGGCATGTTCAACCCCGACGAAACCATCACCAGCCGCACAGGTTCAGTGTCCAGCAGCTCCTTGAGTCGATCAGGATCCAGGCTGCCATCAGTCTGCAATGGCAGCTCGATCACCCGCACGCAAGACGCCTGAAACAAACGCAGTATGGTCCAGTCGCACGGGGATTCGACCACCACGGTGGCATCCTTGAGACTGAGCACTGTGATCAGTATTTCCAGCACGCCGCGAAGGTCTGCGCCGATATAGACATTATCGGCGTGCCAGCAGCGCACCGGCGAAGTGGTATAGCGCGCGGCCAGCGCCGTACGCAGTTCCAGCTCGCCACAAGGTTGCGCGCAGGGCTGCGGGTGGCGCGGGTATTGGCGCAGCAACTCTCTTTCCATGAGCAGCAAGGGGCTGTCGAGCGGCTGTAACAACGCCGGCTCATCGGCGCTCAAAACCAGCATGCCCGGACGCCTGGTACTGACATAAACGGTTTCGAGCAGATCGTTGCCGCTGTGCAGCAGGTTGATCGACGACACCGGCAATGCGTAATAACCGGATTTTGCCACCGAATAGACGCGCCCTTCTTTCTCCAGCAATGAATAGGCATATTGAATGGTCGAGATCGACACATTCAGGCGATCCGCCAGGCTGCGCAGCGACGGCAAACGCGCGCCAGAGTCGCCCACCGATTCGTTGATCAGACTGGTCAGGTATCGGTACACCGCCTGATAGGCAAAATCGGTTTCTCTCAGGTTTTTCATGGGCGCAGGCCGAACACAAAATCAGTCAGTCGACGCACGCTCAATGACCCGCTGACCATTCATCCACCACCGCGGCACCAGCATCATCATCGGCATGACCCGAGCCCTTGGTGCTCTGCACCGCGTCCGCCAGCCGAAACACCGGGCCCATGCGATAAAGCCTGGCAATCATACTGAGGGGTAAACCGCTGACATCGACCATCCATTGCGTGATCTGTTCGGCGACCGGTTCCCCCTGCAGGGCCCGATGCAGATCAGGCATGGCCACCAGCATGCCCGGATGGCATTGACGCAGAAAACGCTCAAGTCCCGCAGCGTTGTTGGCAAAAGGTGCAAATAGCAGGCACACCAGCTGCGCCTCACTCAGGCCAAAGTTCAGCTGTACCTGCGCGGCGATCCGCCCGCGCTGCTCAGCCAACTGCACCGGGCTGCCAAATGCCGCCATGGCCTGCTGGCACAAACGCTCCGGTAGCCGCTTGCGGCGAATCATCACCAGGACGCGTTGCAAATACTCGGCGACCCCGAGCGCATAACTGCGGCCTTGAACGTATTGCGCGTGCAACCCATGCAGGTGCACCGAAATCGCCAGGCTGACGTGCTCGCTGTCACGCAGTTGTGCCTCCAGTTCGTCGACCTGACAGCCAAGAAACTCTGTCATCAGCGGCCAGCGTTCTTCCAGGTTGCTGACCAGGATGTCGTGAATATCAACGCAAGTCGTGCGACGACACATTTCAAACTTATCACCCGGTCGCCACATCGCCTGGCCTTGCTCGCCGTAGAAAGCCTGAAAACAGTCGCTGCCCAGCTCATCGAGCAGCGTGAACAAGCCTTCGTAGTCGGCTGCGCCAGGTTCAGACGTGGTAATCCCGGCCCTGGCGGCAGCACGTCTGAGGCCCTCGATAAAATACTTCTGCTGACGTGGTGTATCGCCACTGATCAGGGAGTCGACACCGCCCTCCCATCGCGAGATCTGCCCGTAGAACTCGGCTGTGGCCAGATACCCCCCATCCCACAGGTCAAGCGGCTCGTCCCAGGCCCGGCGATGCCCGACCAACAGCAGATTCAAGCGATTGGATTCGCGTCCGGCATCAGACATGGGGGTCAGGTGACAGAAAGGTAAAACCTCGCGGTCATCCACCATCAGCACCTCCACTCGCGGGTCGTCATAGATAAACAGTGCGCTGTGGGTGCGATGCATGTTGTCCACCGTCGCCGGGGTCACTCCATTCAAGCGCAAGGAAGCGATGCGCAACTTGAACGTTGCTGGCGACCGGGTGGCGATAGCCAGTTGCGCGGCGCGCAGCAACGCCAGTCGGTAGCAACTGTCCCGGGACCCCGTCTGAATCGCCAGTACCTTGAAGTCGCCGATGTGCCGCATGCCCCCCGCCGCTACCCCCAGACGCTGTATCAACAATTGCAATGCCGTACGTTCGGCTCGGGAGAAAAAACCCAGCAATCGTTGCAACACTTGTTGGTAGACGTAGTTCATCGCTTGATCATGAATGCTGCTCATCTTTATTTACCTGGTACTCGTGAATTCGATATCGCGCAAACAGCGACAGGCAAACGGAGCCTGTACGGTCTGGGTCATGGACATTATTACCAAATGCTAACACTTGAATTTTCTGGCAATCATTCCAGACGTGCGAAGTTCGCCCGCCCTCTAGCCTCCGGTAAAAGCCCGAAGTGCCAGAAGGACAGGCCCTGCAGCGGTTTTATTGAAGGTCCTAGGAAATGTCCGACAGCGTCCCACAGACATTTAGCACATGAAATAAAGAAAGAAGCCGTGGTTGTCTTTGCGGTTATTACGTAACAACGCACTACTTCTGAAACATGCACCCATAATGCAAATTGATAAGCATCAGCCTGACAAACAGACATGACTCGTTCCTTGAGATGAAAGTAATCATTCAATTATCAGGGCTTAATGGCTGATTAGAAGCTACAGATTGAGAGCAAAAACCAGTTCAGTTGCTGAATCGGTCCAGCCGCAGGGCTGTGGGGGCGTTGTTGGCGGGGGTAAAGCGGCTGTACTTGCAGGAGCGAGCATGCTCGCTCCTGCAGATGACGGCATCCGTGCGGGATTACGCCGGTTCGACCTCAAGGGCGACCCGTTCGCGGCATGGGCATTCGTCCATGTAGCGGTGTGCTTCGACAAACTGGGCAAAGGGGAAGACCCGAGTCTTGAGCGGCAGCAGAACGCGATCGGCGGTCATCTGGTTGATGTCGCGCAACGCACGCTGCAGTGCCGCCTGATCCTGGACGATGCCCAGTTCAGGTTTGCCGGTGAAGTTGCCGATGCAGTGCACGAAGAACTGAATGTTCTTCTGGAACGCTGCACAGGCCGGGAATGGCGTCTGGTTGCCACCTTGCAAGCCGTACAGCACCAGGCTGCCGCGTGGTGCCAGCACATCACCGAGCAAGGACATCTGCGGGCCGCCCAGGCCATCGAACACCACGTCCACACCACGGTTGTCGGTGATTTTGTTGACCCGCATCAGCAGATCTTCTTCCTCGGTAACGATGACTTTCTCGGCACCCAGCGCCAGCAGGTTTTCCCGCTCGTCCGCGCTTTTGGTGGCGGCAATCACGCGAATACCCATTGCCTTGCCCAGCTGTACAAAAGAAGGTCCGGCGCAGTGACTGGCATCAGTGACCAGGGCAAATTGCCCGGGTTTGACCCGAGCCAGATCGGTATAAGCGAAATAGGCGATCAACAGCGGCGTGTAATGCACGCTCGCTTCGATCGGGCTCAGGATGTCCGGGTAGCGGGTCAGTGCCGAACGCGGCAAGACAATCTGCTCGCCATAGACAGGATAATCATTGGGGCTTTCGGCCGGGAAGCTGGCGACCTTGTCACCCACTGCCAGGTCATCGACGCCGTCACCGACCGCGGTCACGATACCGGCCATTTCCTGGCCAAGGCCGGAAGGCAGGCGTGCGTGGGACGGGGCCAGATTCTGCCGCCAGAGGGTGTCGTACCAACTGATGCCAATGGCTTCGACGCGCACCTGCACTTCACCCGGTGCAGGCTGAGCGGCCGCATGCTCTTCGCATTTGAGCACCTCGGCTGGACCAAACTTGTGAAAACGGATCGTGCGGGACATCGCAAACCTCGCCAATTGAACCTCTAATGCCATGAACTCTAGCCGGGCTTTTACCCCAACACTATCTGTGGCTATTGATAGTCGACATGCCTGTCATTGATTCCGCAACCGCAGCGACATCACCCTGAACCGCAGCCGACCTGCACGGCCTGTGCAGGAAATCTGAATTACCCGTGCAGAGTACCAGCCTTTGCCCGTAATATTCCTGCTGGCCATTGTTCTCATATGGCCGCTCACGTCAAGTTTGCTGACTCTGCCAGGACTCCAGATGAATCGTAATGACCTGCGTCGTGTCGACCTGAACCTGTTGATCGTATTCGAAACCTTGATGCACGAACGCAGCGTGACCCGCGCTGCGGAAAAACTGTTCCTCGGCCAGCCAGCCATCAGTGCGGCGCTTTCGCGCTTGCGCGGTCTGTTCGACGATCCGTTGTTCGTGCGCACCGGTCGCAGCATGGAGCCGTCTGCCCGGGCGATCGAGATCTTCGCCCTGCTCTCTCCGGCACTGGACTCGATTTCCACGGCGGTGAGCCGCGCCGCCGAATTCGATCCGGCCACCAGCACCGCGGTGTTCCGCATCGGCCTGTCGGACGACGTCGAATTCGCCTTGTTGCCCATGCTGCTCAAACGCCTGCGCGCCGAATCACCGGGGATTGTCCTGGTGGTACGGCGGGTCAACTACATCCTGATGCCGGGATTGCTCGCCTCCGGGGAGATTTCCATCGGCGTCAGCTACACCACCGACCTGCCGGCGAACGCCAAGCGCAAAGTGCTGCGCCGCAGCCAGCCCAAGCTGTTGCGCGCTGACACCGTGCCGGGGCCGTTGAGCCTGGATGATTACTGCGCACGACCTCATGCGCTGGTTTCCTTCGCCGGCGACCTCAGCGGCTTTATCGATGAAGAGCTGGAAAAGCTGGGGCGCAAGCGGCACGTGGTGTTGGCGGTGCCGCAGTTCAATGGGTTGAGCACCCTGCTTGCCGGTACTGACATTGTCGCTACCGTGCCTGATTACACCGCGGATGCGCTGACGGCCGCAGGCGGTGTGCGGGCGGAAGATCCGCCGTTGCCAGTGCGCAGTTTTGAATTGCACATGGCCTGGCGTGGCTCTCAGGATAACGATCCGGGGGAGCGTTGGTTGAGGTCGCGGATTCAGATGTTTTTCGGGGATCCGGACAGTCTGGCCTGATCCAGATATTTTGTTGAGGCCGATGGCGTCTTCGCGGGCAAGCCCGCTCCCACATTTGATTTGTGTGCCCCCTGTGGGAGCGGGCTTGCTTTCGAAGAAAGCAATTCACTCCAGAGCCGAAACATTGCATATATGCAAACCCACAATTGCCATCAAACAGGTTGATTTCCTGCTGACACAAGGCGCAGCCTAGAGAGCTAAGCAGCCCTCTCCTATCATTCCGAATGATAGTTACCTTCGCCCCATTCGATTCGTCCGATACAACACCGCCGCGCATCATTCGCCAATCTCAACACATTGGCGGATTCATCCATGGAACAGTCACTCAAACATTTGCGCATCCCGTTGGCTCTGTTGGCCATAGCGGTGCTGAGCGCCTGCGGCAAGGCTCCGGAGTCCGCCGCTACACCGCCTGCAGCCAAGGTCAGCGTAGCCAGGGTGCTGGAGCAACCGGTCAACGAGTGGGACGAGTTCACCGGACGCCTTGAAGCTCCGGAAACCGTCGAGATTCGTCCACGGGTCTCCGGGCAGATCGATGAAGTGGGGTTCACCGAAGGCGCCCTGGTCAAGAAAGGCGACTTGCTGTTCCAGATCGACCCGCGTCCGTTCCAGGCCGAGGTCCGCCGCCTCGAAGCCCTGGTCGCGCAGTCCCGTGCCAATGCCACCCGCAGCGAAAACGAAGCCCAGCGTGGCGAACGCCTGCGCACCAGCAACGCCATCTCCGCTGAACTCGCCGACTCGCGCACCAGCGCCGCACAGGAAGCCCGTGCCGCCGTCGGCGCCCTGCAAGCGCAGCTGGACCTGGCGAAATTGAACCTGAGCTTTACCCGCGTCACTGCGCCTATCAGCGGTCGTGTCAGCCGCGCTGAAATCACCGCCGGCAACCTGGTGACCGCCGACACCACCCCGCTGACCAGCGTGGTCTCCACCGACAAGGTCTACGCCTACTTCGATGCCGACGAGCGCGTGTTCCTCAAGTACACCCAGCTCGCCCGCCAGGGCAAACGCGGCGCCACCACCCCGGTGTACATGGGCCTGTCCAATGAAGACGGCAATCCGCACCTGGGCCAGATGAACTTCATCGACAATCAGGTCAACCCGAAAACCGGCACCATCCGCGGTCGCGCCGTGTTCGACAACAGCGACGGCAGCTACACCCCGGGCCTGTATGCGCGCCTGAAGCTGGTCGGCAGCGGCACCTACTCCGCGGTGCTGATCAACGACGAAGCGGTCGGTACCGACCTGGGCAAGAAGTTCGTGCTGGTGATGGATGCCGACAACAAGACCGCCTACCGCGCGGTGGAACTGGGTCCGAAAATCGAAGGCTTGCGCATCGTGCGCAGCGGCCTGAACAAGGACGACACGGTCATCGTCAAGGGCTTGCAGCGGGTGCGTCCGGGTTCACCGGTCAGCCCTGAAGTGATTCCGATGGCCAGCGAACAGACCCTCGCGGCCCTCGCACAACAACGACAAGCGCTGGAAGCCAGCAACCTGCCCCAAGTAGCGCCTGCCAGGGTTGCGCCGGGTACGGCTGTGAAACTGGCCGCCACGACCCCACGCGGTTAAGGGAACTTGACGATGAATTTTTCCCAATTCTTCATTTCTCGGCCGATCTTCGCAGCGGTACTGTCGCTGCTGATCCTGATCGCCGGTGCCATCTCGCTGTTCCAGTTGCCGATCAGCGAATACCCCGAAGTGGTACCGCCGACCGTGGTGGTGCGCGCGAACTTCCCGGGTGCCAACCCGAAAGTCATCGGTGAAACCGTGGCCGCGCCACTGGAGCAAGCCATCACCGGCGTCGAGAACATGCTGTACATGTCCTCGCAGTCGACCGCCGACGGCAAGATCACCCTGACCATCACCTTTGCCCTGGGCACCGACCTGGACAACGCGCAGGTGCAGGTGCAGAACCGCGTGACCCGCACCGAGCCGAAACTTCCCGAGGAAGTGACGCGCATCGGTATCACTGTGGACAAGGCGTCGCCCGACCTGACCATGGTGGTGCACTTGACCTCGCCGGACAAACGCTACGACATGCTGTACCTGTCCAACTACGCCTTGCTCAACATCAAGGATGAGCTGGCGCGGCTGGGCGGTGTCGGTGATGTACAGCTATTCGGCATGGGTGACTACTCGCTGCGGGTCTGGCTCGATCCGAACAAGACCGCTTCACGCAATCTGACCGCCACCGATGTGGTCACCGCGATTCGCGAACAGAACCGTCAGGTGGCGGCCGGCGCCTTGGGTGCGCCTCCTGCACCGAATGCCACGGCCTTCCAGTTGTCGGTCAACACCCAGGGTCGCCTGGTGTCCGAGGAAGAGTTCGAGAACATCATCATTCGTTCTGGCGACAACGGTGAAATCACTCGCCTCAAAGACATTGCCCGGGTCGAACTGGGCTCCAGCCAATATGCCCTGCGTTCGTTGCTGAACAACCAGCCGGCGGTGGCGATCCCGATCTTCCAGCGCCCGGGTTCCAACGCCATCGATATCTCCAATGAAGTCCGGGCAAAAATGGCCGAACTGAAGAAGAGCTTTCCCGAAGGCATGGACTTCAGCATCGTCTATGACCCGACGATCTTCGTGCGCGGCTCCATCGAGGCGGTGGTTCACACCCTGTTCGAAGCGCTGATCCTCGTGGTGCTGGTGGTGATCCTGTTCCTGCAGACCTGGCGCGCCTCGATCATCCCGTTGGTGGCGGTGCCGGTTTCGCTGATCGGTACGTTCGCGGTGATGCACCTGTTCGGCTTCTCACTTAACGCCTTGTCCCTGTTCGGCCTCGTGTTGGCCATCGGTATCGTGGTGGACGACGCCATCGTGGTGGTGGAGAACGTCGAACGCAACATCGAGCTGGGGCTGACCCCGGTGGAAGCCACCAAGCGTGCCATGCGCGAGGTGACCGGCCCCATCATCGCCACGGCGCTGGTGCTCTGCGCGGTATTCGTACCTGCGGCCTTCATCTCGGGCCTGACAGGTCAGTTCTACAAGCAATTTGCCCTGACCATTGCCATCTCGACGGTGATCTCGGCCTTCAACTCCCTGACCCTGTCGCCAGCGCTGGCCGCCGTGTTGCTCAAGGGCCATGACGCGCCCAAGGATCGTTTCTCCAGGGTCCTGGACAAGCTCTTCGGTGGCTGGTTGTTCCGTCCGTTCAACCGTTTCTTTGAAAAGGCCAGCCATGGTTATGTCGGCACCGTTGCCCGTGTGATCCGCTCAAGCGGCATCGCCCTGCTGCTGTACGCAGGCCTCATGGTCCTGACCTTCTTCGGCTTCTCCAGCACCCCGACCGGTTTCGTACCCGGCCAGGACAAGCAATACCTGGTGGCCTTCGCGCAATTGCCGGACGCCTCGAGCCTGGATCGTACCGAAGACGTGATCAAGCGCATGTCCGAGCTGGCTCTGAAACAGCCTGGCGTGGAAAGTGCGGTGGCCTTCCCCGGCCTGTCGATCAACGGCTTCACCAACAGCCCGAACGCCGGCATCGTGTTCGTAACGCTCAAACCGTTCGACGAGCGTAAAGACCCGAGCATGTCCGCCGGGGCGATTGCCGGTGCGTTGAACGGCCAGTACGGCGAGATTCAGGAAGCCTACATGGCGATCTTCCCGCCCCCGCCGGTACAAGGCCTGGGCACCATCGGTGGTTTCCGCCTGCAGATCGAGGACCGGGGCAACCTGGGCTACGAAGAGCTGTACAAGGAAACCATGAACATCATCAACAAGAGCCACAACGTGCCGGAACTGGCCGGTCTGTTCACCAGCTACACCGTGAACGTGCCCCAGGTCGATGCCGCTATCGACCGGGAAAAAGCCAAGACCCACGGCGTCGCCGTCAGCGACATCTTCGACACCCTGCAGATCTACCTGGGTTCGCTGTATGCCAACGACTTCAACCGCTTCGGGCGCACCTATCAGGTCAACGTGCAGGCCGAGCAGCAATTCCGTCTTGAATCCGACCAGATCGGTCAGCTCAAGGTGCGCAACAACAAAGGCGAGATGATCCCGCTGGCGACCTTCATCAAGGTCAGCGACACCTCGGGCCCGGACCGCGTGATGCACTACAACGGCTTCATCACCGCCGAAATCAACGGTGCGGCCGCCCCGGGCTACAGCTCCGGCCAGGCCGAGAAAGCCATCGAGAAACTGCTCAAGGAAGAACTGCCCAACGGCATGACCTACGAATGGACCGACCTGACCTACCAGCAGATCCTGTCCGGCAACACTGCGCTGTTCGTGTTCCCGCTCTGTGTGCTGCTGGCGTTCCTGGTGCTGGCGGCCCAGTACGAAAGCTGGAGCCTGCCGCTGGCGGTGATCCTGATCGTACCGATGACATTGCTGTCGGCGATTACCGGGGTGATTGCCTCCGGTGGCGACAACAACATCTTCACCCAGATCGGCCTGATCGTATTGGTAGGGCTTGCCTGCAAGAACGCGATCCTGATCGTCGAGTTTGCCAAGGACAAACAGCTGGAAGGCATGAACCCGCTGGCGGCGGTCCTGGAAGCGTGCCGCCTGCGTCTGCGGCCGATCCTGATGACCTCCTTCGCCTTCATCATGGGTGTGGTGCCCCTGGTGTTCTCCAGCGGTGCCGGTGCCGAAATGCGTCACGCCATGGGTGTGGCGGTGTTCTCCGGGATGCTCGGGGTGACCTTCTTCGGCCTGTTGCTGACGCCGGTGTTCTACGTGTTGATTCGTAACTTTGTCGAGCGGGGTCAAGCGCGCAAGGCAGCCAGGGCCACTTTGAAGCTGGAGTCGCGACAATGACGTTGAAAGCCTTCCTGCCGAGCCTGCTGGTGCTGGCCCTGAGTGCCTGCACCGTCGGCCCGGACTATAAGACCCCGACCACCGAGGCGGCGCATATCACGTCCGCCACCGATGGCGCCGCCGGCCAGAAGAACTTCGACCGCTCGCGTTTCGAAGGCATCTGGTGGCAGCAGTTCGAAGACCCGACCCTCAACCAGCTGGTGACGCAATCGCTGGCCGGCAACCGAGATTTGCGCGTGGCCTTCGCGCGCTGGAAAGCGGCACGGGCGATTCGTGATGACGTCAGCAATGACGCCATGCCGACCATCACCAGCCGCGCCAGCAGTGATTTGGGCAAAGCACAGATTCCCGGGGAAACCACCGATCGGGTGAATATCGAGCGCTATGACCTGGGCCTGGACATGGCCTGGGAAATCGATCTGTTTGGCCGGATCCAGCGCAACCTGGAATCGGCCAACGCCGAGCAGCAAGCCATCGAAGCGGACCTGTACCAACTGCAAGTCAGCATGATTGCCGAGCTGGTGGACTCCTACGGTCAACTGCGCGGTGCACAACTGCGGGAAAAAATAGCCCTGGCCAACCTGCAGAATCAGCAGGAGTCGCGCAAGATCACCATCAACCTGCGTGACGCAGGCGTCGGCGATCAGCTTGATGTCGAGCGCGCCGATGCGCGTCTGGCCTCGGTCGAAGCCAGCGTGCCGCAATTGCAGGCCGAGCAGGTGCGCCAGAAAAATCGCATCGCCACCCTGCTGGGCGAACGCCCGGACAAGCTCAGCGTCGACCTGAGTCCGAAAGACTTGCCGGCAATTGCCAAAACCCTGCCGATCGGCGACCCGGGCGAACTGCTGCAACGGCGTCCGGACATCCTCAGCGCCGAACGTAAACTGGCCTCGGCCACGGCGCGCATCGGGGTAGCCAAGGCCGATCTCTTCCCGCGGGTCAGCCTCAGCGGCTTCCTTGGCTTTACTGCCGGGCGCGGTTCGCAGATCGGCTCCTCGGCGGCCAACGCCTGGGCGCTGGGCCCGAGCATTACCTGGGCGGCGTTTGACCTGGGCAGCGTGAAGGCCCGTTTGCGCGGTGCCGACGCCGATGCCGAAGGCGCCCTGGCGACCTACGAGCAGCAAGTGCTGCTGGCCCTGGAAGAATCGGAGAACGCCTTCAGCGACTACGGCAAACGCCAACAGCGGCTGATTTCGCTGATTCGCCAGAGTGAGTCCAGCCGATCGGCGGCGAATCTGGCGGAGATTCGCTACCGCGAAGGCACAGCGGACTTCCTCGTGCTGCTCGACGCCCAGCGTGAACGCCTGGCCGCCGAAGACACCCAGGCCCAGGCCGAAGTCGACCTGTATCGCGGCATCGTCGCGATCTACAAGGCCCTCGGTGGTGGCTGGCAGCCGGAGACAGTCGCCAGCAGGTGATACGGTTTTTAAAGCGCTCCTTTGGTTGGCCGCAACCAACCATTTTCCTTGCCCCGCGTCTCATTCGGTCGCGGGGCGTTTTTTTGCCTGCGTATTTTCAGTCCTACCACAATTTTCCTTGTGCACACCGGACCTGTGGCGAGGGGGCTTGCCCCCGCTGGGCTGCAAAGCAGCCCCAGGATTTCTGCACCACCAACGATTTTGTGAGTGCTGCGCACTCAATCGGGGGCAAGCCCCCTCGCCACAGAAAGCCCCCCTCACCGCAGCAAGCCCCCTCACCACAGCAAGCCCCCCTCACCGCAGCAAGCCCGCTCGCCAAAAGGCTCGCTTCTACAGGGAGGGTCAGGGGTGATCTTGGGGTTTGCGGTTTTCCAGGACCGTTACAGTGGCCGTCGTCCCGGCCCGCAACTTGTCCTTGCCGGCGTAATCGGCGTCGATCTGTATCCGCACAGGCACCCGTTGCGCCAGTTTGACCCAGGTGTAGCTGGGATTGATGCTGGCCAACAGGCGTCCACCGGGCAGGTTTTCCCGGTCAGCGATGGCGAAGGCGATGCTTTGCACCGTGCCGCCGAAGGTCTCACCGCTCATCAATTCGATTTTGACCCGGTCGCCCTCTTCGATCCGCGGCAGCTTGGTTTCTTCAAAATAACCACTGACATAAAACGAGGCGCTGTCCACCAGCGCCAGCAAGGGACTACCTGCCGTGGCGTAATCGCCCTGACGGGTCAGCAGGTTGGTGACAAAACCACTGACCGGGGATACGACCCGGGTACGCTGCAAATTGAGTTCAGTCTGGGTCAATGCCGCGACGGCCAGTTGCACATTGGCCTGGGCCAGAATCAGGTTGGCCTGGTTGCGCAACAAATCGGCCTGGGCGACCGTCACGTCGGTGTGGGCTTTTTCCCATTCTTCCCCGGAAATCGCCGAACGATCCTTGAGGGTGCGTCGTCGTTGCTCCTCGCTCTGGCGTTGCCTGAGCAGCGCTTCACTGGCGGCAATGTTCGCCTCGGCCTGCCCCAGCGAGGCTTTCGCTACTTCCACGGAGCGCTTGGCATGCTCCACGGCCAGCGTGTAGCGCGCCGGGTCAATCTCCAGCAAAACCTGGCCTTTTTCTACATGCTGGTTGTCCTGCACGCTCAGGCTGACGATGCGCCCCGTGACATCAGCGGACAAGGTCACCACATCGGCACGCACCCGCGCATCACGGGTCCAGGGCGCGCGGGTGTAATGCTCCCAGGCGAACCAGCCAAGGACCAACGCCAGCACCACCACGGCCACCGTCGAGAATCGGGAAAGGATATTCTTCAAGGCCTCAGGCTCCCATCAGCAGAATCAACGAGGCGCAGACGCAGACGTACAACGCGCCTTCGAACAGCGCCTCATGCCAGACGAACTGCAGTACACCGAAACGCCGCAAGACCCAGTCCAGCAGCAGGAAAACCGGCAAGCCCAGCAACAATGCCTGGGCAATCGGCGGGAGATAGACGCCTCCAATCTCCAGGTCAATGGGCAAGGGCAGTCACTCCTTCAACAGATCCGGGCTCAAAGAAGCCACGATAGCGCTCCACGAACGACACCACGATCAACAACGCGACGCGCATGCGAAATACTGACCATAGATGTTCGTGAACGCTGGCATGCAGACCATCGAGCTCGTCGCCCAACGTGCGCAGATTTTCCAGCACCTGGCCCGGCTCGACGCCCGGTCGGCCGGCGACCAGCCTCCCGGTCTCGCGGACCGTTGCGAACAGGCGGGTTTTGACTTGTGCACTCAACAGATCGTTGTTCTGTCCCTGTTGTCGCAGCTGATTCAAGGCAATGCCCAGGGCCATGCACCCAAGGCTCACCTGAAACAAATCCCGGGACTGCGAATCCTGAGTGGCCGGCAACAAACCCAACATCATGGTCAGGCGATCAACCATGCGACTCTCGAAGGCAAACTGCTGCTGGTCGGTGGGCGGTACTTTCAACAAGGCGTAAACCTGCTCGCAGTTCTCCTTGTACAGCCGGCGTATCCGCAACACGGGCCTGAACGGGAAGATCAGTGCATAGACGCTCAACGCCAGCACGGTAGCGCAAGTATAGGCCCCGGCGAATTCGAACCACTGGACAGCGCTGTTCTGTCCTACCCCTGCGTTCACCGGACCGAGCATTAGAAAAGTGGTCAGGCCCAGACCAATCCCGGTGCCTGTGGTTGCCGGGTTGGCCAGACCCACCGCGACGGCGTAGAGCAGCGGCATCAGCAGCAAGGCGAGCATCTCGAAGTTACTGATCATTGGCACGAACATGAACTGCAACAGCGCCGACGCCACCAGCGCCAGCCCGAACCCCCTGGCATAACTTTGAACCGCCAGCAGCGGCCGTGGAAAAGTCGACATCAGCGAGCACAGAATCCCCACCAGGACCATGCCGCCCCGCGCGCCGTCCCAGCCGGTTTCGATCCAGATCAGCCCGGCCACCAACAAGGCGGTGAATGCGCGGATGGCATTCATGGTGGCCAGGGTAAAGTCCAGGTGCAGCGGGTTTTCCTGGCCTGCAAACATACTGCTGGCTGGCCGCCCGCTCTGGATCGCGTCACTGAGTTCCAGTATCTGTTCAAGCTGCTGCAACAGGCGCGCCTGCTCCCAGCGCAGTGACCAGGCCAGCGAGCGCAGGGTGGCCGGCATGGTCTCGGTCAATTGTTCAGCCTTGTAGGCCAGCTCATCGAAACGCTGTTGCAGCGAGGTGAAATGGTGACGCTTGTCGCCGGGCAGCGAACGTCCGTGCAGTGCCAACTGATCGAGAAAGGCCAGTTCTTCGGCGCGCAGACGCTGGATTTCTTCGGGCAATTCCCCTTCCCAGCGCTCCGTCAGCAGCAGTCGCTGGTGACGCAGGGCGGTGAGTCTCGCCGTCAGCAGCACCAACTGATTACCCAACAATTGCACCAGAGCGTTGGCGCTGCGCAGGCGCGGCGCATCAAAGTACAGGTGCCGACGCACGCCCTCCAGCGCACTGATCTGGCCCAGCAACTGCATTTGCCGGCGTTGAAAATCCTCCTCGCTTTCTTCAGTACGGATCACGGCACTGGCATGGGTCGCCAGCAACCTGGTGATCTGATCGATTTTGGCGAAGTAGTCCCGGGCCACCGCTTCCGGCCGCGCCGTCAGCAGGCTGACCACGCACACACAGGCCACGGCCAACAAGGTCTCGGTCACACGGGTCACCGCCAGCAAAAACGTGGCGTCCTGATCGGGTATCGCCAGTAGCGCGATGACCACGGCGGTGTAGCCACTGAGCACGAACGCCTGGGAACTGGTGTAGCGCAAAAGCGTGCCACCGGCGGTGCACAGTGCCAGCCACAGGGCCAGGGTGGTGATGAAAGGCAACGGCGCCTGGGGAAAAATCGCCATGATCGCCACCGCCACCACCGCGCCCAGGGTGGTACCGATGACCTGGCCAAAACTGCGTGCCAGCACCATGCCGCCCAGCGGCTGGCTGATAATCACCACGGCCATGATCGACCACTTGGGTTGGTCGAGGTCAAACACAAACGCCAGATACAAGGTCAACAACCCCGCGGCGATTGTTCTCAAGGCAAACAGCAGTACCCCGCGGTCGGGGAAGAGCATCGCCTTGAAGTACTGCAGCAGTGCTTGCATGAAGTTGCCTGTCGAGTGATCTTAAGCAAGCGTAGTCACTGCTTCGGGCTCTCGACAGCTTTCGGGGCGAAGCGCCCTGATGGTGGGTTACACGGGTGTTCTACGACGTCAACGTTTGACTCACAGCCTGACCTGACCGAAGCTGGCGCCTCTGCAAAAGCTTGCCAGTTCCGGATTCCTGCATGCCCAAGTCCCGTCGCTACCTGCTCATCAGCCTCTGCGCCCTTTTTGTCATCGGCCTTGCGTGGTTGTCCCTGCGCAGCACCACACCGGTGGTTCCCGATGCGATCAAGCACGGCTACAGCGAAGCGCTGGCGGCAGCCCGGGCGGGTCAGCCGGGTGCCGCGCGGGTGCTTTATCAGCAACTGGCCCGCCCTGACCTGTCGCCCAAGCGGCGGGTGTGGCTGCATGCGGAGTTGCCCAACTACCCAAGCTCGGTGGCCTTGAAACTGGCCGATGCGGACTTGCAGAACGAATCGCCCGAGGTGCGTATCGCGGCGATCAAAAGCATCAACGCCCTGGTGCCCACCGGCCAGCGCAGCCTGCTGCTGGGCCCCTTGCTCGATGACCACGAGCAAAGTGTCCGGCTGGCCGCCGTCAATGCCCTGCTGGGTTTGTCACCGGATGATCTGGGGTTGTATTTCGGGCCTTTGGAGCAGGCTATAGATGCCTGGGAACAGGTGCTTAAAAGCGAGCCGCAAAGCGCCGACAACCAATATCAGCTGGCCCGACTGCACTTGCACAACGCCGAGCTCAAAGAAGCGCAACAGGCTCTGGACAATACCCTGCGCCTGGCACCGGGCAACCTGCCGGCGCTGGTCATGCAGATCGAAGTACTCGACAAGCAGGGCCAGAGCGACGCCGCCCGGCAGCTATTGGCCAGGCAACTGCAGGCGCAACCCAACTCCGCCTATCTGCAACATGCCCTGGGCATGTGGTTGCTGCATCACGATCAAAGTGAATTCGCCCTGCTTGGCCTGTCCAAAGCCGTCGAGCTGGAGCCTGATAACAAGGATTACCGCTACGACCTGGCCGTTACCCTGCATGACGAACAGGAGCTTGAAGCGGCCCAGAAACAGTTGCAGGAAATCGTTCAGCGCCACCCGAATGACCGCAAGGCGCGGGTCATGTTGATCAATTACTGGAAAGAAAGCGGCCAGCTGCAAAATGTGCAGATCCTGCTGGCGCAACTCGAACAGCTCAATCCTGATGACCCGGCCCTGCAGCAAGGGCTCTGAGGTGAGCGAAAAAATTCGTTGAACGGTCGTGGCGACAAAAGGTCAAGTGATAAGGCAGCCACGGCGATTTGCACTGACCTGCCCCGCATCCCCTTGGACAAGAGAGGACGTTTTTTGTCTACATCCAACGAATTCAACCAACTCAAAGCCGCGACCGGCATCGAAGGCCTGGACGATATCCTCGCCGGCGGATTGTCTCGCGGCCATGTGTTCCTGCTCGAAGGTGAACCGGGCACCGGCAAGACCACGGTGGCCTTGCACTTCTTGATGGCCGGCGCGGCAGCCGGCGAGCGCTCGCTGTATATCACCCTCTCCGAAACCGAACGCGAGCTGCGCCAGGGAGCGCTGTCCCACGGCTGGGAACTGGGTGAAAACATCCATATTTTCGAACTGACCCCACCGGAAAGCCTGCTCAATGCCGAGCAACAGCAGACATTGCTGTATTCCTCCGACCTTGAGCTGGGTGAAGCGACCCGACAGATCTTTGAAGTGGTGGAACGCTTCAAGCCGACCCGCGTCATACTCGACAGCCTGTCCGAGATTCGCCTGTTGGCCCAGAGCTCACTGCGTTATCGTCGTCAGATCCTGGCCATCAAGCACTACTTTGTGCGTTATAACGCCACGGTGTTGTTGCTCGATGACCTGACCACCGAGTCACTGGACAAAACCGTGCACAGTGTCGCCCATGGCGTGATTCGCCTTGAAGAATTGACGCCCAGCTACGGTGCCGAACGACGACGCATACGGGTGGTTAAATACCGGGGTCAGAAATACCGTGGCGGCTTTCATGACTTCACCATCATGGCCGACGGCGTGCATGTTTTCCCGCGCCTGGTGGCCGCCGAACATCGCGGTACCTACATCCGCCAGCAATTGACCAGCGGCATACGGGAAATGGACGCCCTGCTCGGAGGCGGTATCGAGACCGGTTCCAGCACCCTGATTCTCGGCCCGGCCGGTACCGGCAAATCACTGATCTCGATGATCTTTGCCGCCTCTGCGGTTGCCAGGGGCGAAAAAGCTGCGCTGTTCATCTTCGACGAAGAATTGGGATTGCTGTTCGAGCGCATGAAGAACATCGGCATCGATCTGCAAGTGCTGCAAGACAGCGGTAACTTGCTGATCGAGCAAGTGGATGCCGCCGAACTGTCCCCCGGCGAGTTCTCCCACCGGGTCAGACGTTGCGTCGATGAACGCAATATCAAGACCGTGGTCATCGACAGCATCAACGGCTACCAGGCGGCGATGCCGGAAGAAAATGCCCTGGTGCTGCACATGCACGAGCTGTTGCTGTACCTCAATCGCCAGGGTGCCGCGACCTTCATGACCGTTGCCCAGCACGGGCTGGTCGGCGACATGCAGGCTCCGGTGGACATCACCTATCTGGCCGACACGGTCATTCTGCTGCGCTATTTCGAGGCCCTGGGCAAGGTGCGCCGGGCCATCTCCATCATCAAGAAGCGCACCGGCAGCCATGAATCGACCATCCGTGAATATCGCATCAGTGCCCAAGGCATGACCATCGGCGAACCGCTCGATGCATTCCAGGGCGTATTGCGTGGCGTGCCCACGTATCTGGGCGCCAGTAGCCCGCTACTTGAGGAAGACCACCGGTGACGGTGGTGAGAGCGACTTCCGAGCGTGCGATCATCCTCGCGCCACTGGGACGCGACAGCCAGATTGCCTTGATGTTGCTCAATGAAGCCGGTTTCGACGGGGTCATCAGCCGTGATCTGGCCGCCTTGTGCGGGGAGCTGGAGCAAGGCGCGGGACTGCTGCTGATCTCCTCCGAGGCCCTCATGGGCAGTGATCCCGAGCCGCTGCTGCGCTTGCTCGAGCAACAACCGGCGTGGTCCGACCTGCCGATCGTATTGCTCACTCACCATGGCGGCCCGGAACACAATCCCGCGTCACGCATTGGCCCGCAGCTGGGCAATGTGACGTTCCTCGAGCGACCTTTTCACCCGGTCACCTTGATCAGCCTGGTGACCACCGCCCTGCGGGGACGGCGACGCCAGTATGAAGCCAGGGACCGGCTGATCGACCTCAGCCAAAGCGAACTGCGCCTGCAAAACACCCTCGAAACCCTGGAACAGCAGGTCGAGGAACGCACCGCCCAGTTGCGCCACAACGAAGAGGCCCTGCGCCAGTCGCAGAAAATGGAAGCGGTCGGCCAACTCACCGGCGGCATCGCCCATGACTTCAACAACATGCTCACCGGCATCATCGGCAGTCTCGAGTTGCTGCGCCGCCGGCTGGCCCGGGGGCGCACCGAAGATCTGGACAGCCTGATCGATCTGGGAGTGACCTCGGCCAACCGCGCGGCGGGCCTGACCCATCGCCTGCTGGCGTTCTCCCGGCGCCAGTCACTGGATTCAAAACCGGTGGAAATGAACACCCTGGTAGTCTCCATGGGTGAACTGCTGCAACGCAGCATCAACGAAAGCATTCGCCTGGACATACAGTTGAGCGACAACCTTTGGGTTGCCGAAGCCGACCCCAATCAGCTGGAAAGCGCCCTGCTCAACCTGGTGATCAATGCCCGTGATGCCATGCCCGACGGCGGGAAATTGGTGGTCAGCACTTGCAATCAGCATCTGGATGAAGACTTCACCCGGGCCCACGGCAACCTCGGTGTCGGCGATTACGTGGTATTGAGTGTCACCGATACCGGCTGCGGCATGTCGCAAAGCATCATCGACCGAGCCTTTGATCCGTTTTTCACCACCAAGCCCATTGGCCAGGGCACTGGTCTTGGCCTCTCGATGATCTATGGCTTCAGCAAACAATCGCGCGGTCATGCCAGCATCCAGAGTGAACCTGGCCAAGGCACCACCGTCAGCCTCTACCTGCCGCGCTTCGGCGGCGACCTGCCCCAGGACCAGCCGGCCGACCGGCAGTACGATTCGTTCGCGTATCACGGCGAGACGGTACTGATCGTCGAGGATGATCCGGCTGTGCGCGTGCTCGTCTGTACGGTACTGAGCGATCTGGGCTATGCCTTTGTCGAGGCCGCTGATGCCGACAGCGCGGTGCCGATTCTCGACTCACCGCAGCGCATCGATCTGTTGATCAGTGACGTCGGTCTGCCAGGCATGAATGGCCGGCAGCTGGCGGAAATCGGTCGGCAGCTGCGCCCTGATCTCAAGGTGTTGTTCATCACCGGCTACGCCGAACATGCCGCCGTGCGCGGCGGCTTCCTTGACCCGGGGATGCAGATGATCACCAAGCCGTTCACCTTCGACCTGTTGACGGCGAAGGTGCAGGAGATGATCCGAATCTGAAACAAGCGCAAAACCTGTGGGAGCCAGACTGCTGGCTCCCACAGGGTCCATCGGTTCAGGCAGACATGTTTACGACAACATGTCCTGCATCAACTCCTGCAACCTGTCCAGATCAAACGGCTTGTCCAGAATCGGTGCGGTGCGCGTGATCGGGCTGTCCGTCTCGCGGATTTCCTGGGCATAGCCGCTGATGAAGATCACCTTGAGCTCCGGTCGCAGCTTCACTGCCGGCTCGGCGATCTGCACGCCGGAGATACCACCGGGCAGGCGGAAGTCAGTGATCATCATGTCCAGGTGCGGTTTGCTGGCGAGGATTTCGAAGGCCTGCTCACCGTTTTCGGCTTGCAGCACCCGGTAACCCTCCCCCGACAGATAAGCGACCAGCACCATCAGTATGGAGGGATCGTCTTCGACGACCAGTACAACATCTTGCGCATCTTCACTCATGGGAAGCCTTTGTTCGGTCAATTGCTGCTGATACGACCATAGGGCCGATCAGAGGTTGCGTTTATCCGGCTGTTTTCCTACAGCGGCAGACAAACGCGAAACAGGGCGCCTTCGCCAATCCGGCTCTCGACGGTAATGGTACCGCCATGGGCGGTGACAATCTGCTCCGAAATGAACAATCCCAGGCCGAGGCCGGCAACGGCATGATTGGCCGATACCCGCTCGAACTGCTGAAAAATCCGCTGCTGGTTCTCCTCACTGATGCCAATCCCTTGATCACGCACTTCGACTATTGCCTGCGGCCCGTCACTGTACACCTTCACGCTGACCGGACTCTTGGCGCCATAACGCAGGGCGTTGGTCAGCAAGTTGGAAATGACCTGTTCGATGCGAAACTCATCCCAACTGCCGATGACCGGTTGTCCGGCATCCAGTGTCACCGAGGACTCGGCGGCCTCGACCTGAGGGGCGAAACTCTCCAGCAAGCCACGTACCAATTCCGCCAGATCAAAACTTCTGGCCTGGATTGACAGTTTACCGGTACGAATCCGCGACACATCGAGCATGTCTTCGATCAGGCGAATCAGGCTTTTGATCTGCCGTTCGTCGCGCTCGACCATGGCCTGCATTTTGTCCAGGGTGAACGCGGCGGCGTTGTCCCGCGCCAGATGCATCTTGCGCAACTGGGTTTCAAGAATCAGACCGTTGAGCGGCGTACGCACTTCGTGGGCGACGATGGACATGAAGTCATCGCGCATGCGCACCGCCTGCTCCAGTTCCAGCTGGGTGTTTTGCAAGCGATTGAGCAACGCCTCCTGCTCGCGGCGACTCTCCTGCAGGGCCAGCACCTGCTCTTTCATCGCCTTGCTCTGGCGGTACAGGTCGACGAAGACATTGACCTTGCTCTTGACCGCATGGATATCCAGCGGCTTGTGCAGGAAATCCACGGCGCCGCTTTCGTAGCCCTTGAATGCGTAGTTCAGTTCACGGCCGGCGGCACTGACGAACACGATCGGAATGTTCCTGGTCTTTTCCGTGCCGCGCATCAGTTCGGCCAGTTCAAAGCCATTCATGCCAGGCATCTGCACGTCGAGAATGGCCATGGCAAACTCGTGTTGCAGCAACAGCGACAAGGCCTCGTCAGCGGACAATGCCTTGTACACCGTACGGTCCTCCCGCTTGATCAGCGCTTCAAGCGCCAGCAGATTCTCCGGCAGATCGTCGACGATCAGCAGTTTGGCCTGGATAGTACTTAGCATGCGATTCGTTCCAGCTCGACAAGCAGACGGCCGATGCCGCGTGTGGTGAGAATATGGTCTGGCTGGTGCAAATCCAGCGCAGCCTGAGGCATGGTGGCCACCTGGGCCTCAAGGGGGTCCTGCACGACGGTCAGGCCGCCGCGCTGTTTAACCTGAGCCAGGCCCAGCGCGCCGTCACGGTTGGCGCCGGTCAGCAACACCGCCAGCAGATTGGCTCCGTATGCATCGGAGGCCGATTCGAACAGGTAATCGATCGCCGGACGCGAATGGTGCACCCGGGGCTCCAGGCTCAGGGAAAAGCTGCGGTCCTGCTCTACCGACAAGTGATAACCGGGTGTGGCGAAATACAGGGTGCCGGCTTCCACCAGCGTCTTGTCCCCCGCCTCCAGGACCGGCAGCGCGACCCTGCGCGAGAACACCTCGGCCAACTGGCTATGGCGCTGGTCCGGCAGGTGCAGCACGACGATGATCGGCAAGGCGAAGCCCGCCGGCAGCGGTTCGAGTATATGCAGCAATGCTTCGACGCCTCCGGCAGAGGCACCGATCACTATTGCTTCGATGGCGGGCTGGCCCGCTGCGCTGTTCATGATTTACGGTAGATCCGTTCCTGTTTGACCATAGCCTGGAAGTGATCGCCAAAGGCCGAAAAATCCGGGGTTTCCTTGCTGCCCAACACCAGGAATCCTCGATGGC
The DNA here is from genome assembly GCF_059415945.1 of Pseudomonas sp. GW821-FHT09H03. NCBI lineage: Bacteria > Pseudomonadati > Pseudomonadota > Gammaproteobacteria > Pseudomonadales > Pseudomonadaceae > Pseudomonas > Pseudomonas sp. GW821-FHT09H03. The sequence goes on from NZ_JBWKOF010000004.1 coordinate 370,639, forward strand.
AAAGGGATTCATGAAACAATCCAAATGCTCGATCCTGAAGTTTTTTATTAAAATAAATCAATACGTTACGGCACGATATTAATTGAGTTTCTGAGAATACGCTGTCCGTCGCCAGGCTGTGATCGGCGAAGGTCACGTTCTCGCGCAGGGTCTTGTCGAAAATGGCGTAGTCGTACGCCGCCGTATAGTAGTCGGCAAACGAACACTGGCCACCTGCCTGCTGGTAATTGGCAGTGTAGGCACGGACATTCTCCAGCGAGAAAATCCCTTGCTTGGCTTTTTCCAGTGAGTGCGGGTTGATGTCGGTGGCATAGATAATGGTGCGATCGAGCAAACCCTCCTCGCGCAGCAGAATCGCCATCGAATACACCTCTTCGCCCGTGCTGCACCCGGCAATCCAGATTTTGATCGAGGGCCAGGTCCGGAGCAAAGGCACCACTTCCTTGCGAATGGCCAGGAAGTGCGAAGGGTCGCGGAACATTTCACTGACCGGTATCGTCAGCAATTGCAGCAGTTGCATGAACACCGCGGGATCGTGCAGGACCTTGTCCTGCAGCGCCGAAATGGTATTGCATTCGAACTGGCTCAACGCATGATTGACCCGACGCTTGATCGACGCGCCGGAGTAATCGCGAAAGTCATAGCTGTATTTGAGGTAGATCGCCTCGATCAACAAGCGCAATTCGATTTCGCTATTTCGCTCCACTAGAAACGTTCCATCTTCGGTAACCACACTCTGATCAGTGAAAACAGGCGATCGAGGTCGATGGGCTTGGCCAGGTAATCGTTGGCGCCCGCCTGCAGGCAGCGCTCCTGATCGTCCTTCATGGCCTTGGCCGTCACCGCGATGATCGGCAGCTTGCGCCAGCGCGGGTCCTTGCGGATCTCGATGGTGGCTTCAAAGCCATCCATCTGCGGCATCATCACGTCCATCAACACCAGATCGACGTCGTCGACTTCATTCAATTTATCGATCGCTTCCTGGCCATTGCGGCCGATGACCACAACGGCGCCCTTTTGCTCCAGCGCACTGGTGAGGGCGAAGATGTTGCGGACATCGTCATCCACCAGCAGCACCTTGCGCCCCTCGAAGACTTTGTCTCGACTGCGCGCCACCTTGAGCATCTTCTGCCGTTCCTGAGACAGCCGCGATTCGACTTTGTGCAGAAAAAGTGTCACCTCATCGAGCAAACGCTCGGGCGAGCGTGCGCCCTTGATGATGATCGAGCGCGAATACTTGCGCAGTTCCGCCTCTTCGTCCCGGGTCAGGTTGCGACCGGTATAAACAATCACCGGCGGAAACGAGCAGATGTCCTCGGTAGACATGCGCTTGAGCAGGTCGTTACCGAGCATGTCCGGCAATTTGAGGTCGATGATCATGCAATCGAAGACCGAGCAGCGCAGCTGGTCCAGCGCCTCCTGGGCCAGGCCCACGGCGGTGATTTCGATATCGTCGTCTCCGATCAGCCGGGCAATGCTGTCACGTTGCAGATCGTCATCTTCGACCAGCAGCACGCGTTTGACCTTCTGGGTCAGCTTGGCTTCCAGGCGGGCGAACACATCCTTGAGTTCTTCACGGGTAGTCGGCTTCACGGCGTAGCCGACGGCGCCCAGATGCATGGCCGCTTCCACCCGGTCTTCGACGGAAATCACATGCACCGGAATATGCCGGGTTTGCGCATGCTCCTTCAGACGTTGCAGTACCGTCAGGCCGGAATGATCCGGCAGGCGCATGTCCAGCAGAATGGCGTCGGGAATGAACGCTGTGGCCAGGTCATAGCCTTCATCGGCGCCATGGGCCACCAGGCACTGATAACCCAGCTCATGGGCGAGGTCGTAAAGAATATTGGCAAAGTTCGGTTCGTCCTCGACCACCAGGATGCAACGGCTGGTGAAAGGGCCCCGATGGCGATCGTCGTCGAAACGCGCAATGGCGACGTCGGCAATCTGCGGCGCAAGGATCGGTGCAGCAACGTCCGGCTTCATCGGCACCGCTGCCATTCTCATGGGTTCGGGGGTTTCCTCCCCTGGCTCAATGTAATGTTGCGGCAGCACCAGGGTGAATACACTGCCCTGCCCCGCAGTGCTGGAAACGCTGATGGAACCGCCGAGCAGCGCGGCCAGGTCCCGGGAAATCGACAGCCCCAGCCCGGTGCCACCGTAGCGGCGATTGGTGGTGCCGTCGGCCTGGCGGAAGGCTTCGAAAATGCTTTCCTGCTGATCCGCTGCAATACCAATCCCGGAATCGCGGACAATGAATGCAATGCCGTCATTTGGCGTTGCAGCAACAGTCAGGCTGACACTGCCGTTTTCAGTGAATTTCACCGCGTTGGACAACAGGTTCTTGAGCACCTGCTCCAGGCGCTGCCGATCGGTGAACATCATCAACGGGGCACCGGCCTGCAGTTCCACGCGAAAGTCCAGTTGCTTGTCTGCCGCCAACGGCTGGAACATGCCGCGCAAACCGTCGACCAGACGCTCGACGTTGGCGTTCTCCGGACGGATTTCCAGCTTGCCGGCCTCGACCTTGGAAATGTCGAGGATATCGTTGATCAAATTCAGCAAATCGTTGCCGGCCGAATAGATCGATTCGGCGAACTTGACCTGCTCGGCGCTAAGATTTTCCTGAGGGTTTTCCGCGAGCAGCTTGGCCAGGATCAACGAACTGTTGAGCGGTGTGCGCAGCTCATGGGACATGTTGGCGAGGAATTCCGACTTGTACTTGCTGGAACGCTGCAACTCCTGGGCGCGGTCTTCAAGCTGGCTTTGCACCTGATTGAGCTCGGTGTTCTTGCGGTCCATGGCATCGCGCTGGTCGGCAAGGATCTGCGCCTGCTCGGCAAGTTGCTCATTGGTTTGTTCAAGCTCGACCTGCTGGGTTTCCAGGTGCGCCTGGGACTCCTTGAGAATTCGCGACTGTTCTTCAAGTTCTTCGTTGGCAGTCTTGAGCTCCTCCTGCTGCACTTGCAGTTCTTCGTTGAGTTGCTGGGATTGCGCCAGTACCTCCTGCAAGCGCTGGCGATAGCGAGCAGCTTCAACCGAGGTGCCAATGTTCCCGGCAATCAGCTCCAGCAGTTCCACGTCACGATCGTTAAGCGGACGCAGGAAGCCCAATTCGATGACACCATTGACCCGGTCGTCGTCGCTGGTTGGCACCACCAGCACACTGCGCGGCAAACCTTCACCAAGGCCGGAGCTGACTTTGAAATAGTCCTGCGGCACCTCGTCGAGACGAATCAGGCGAGCCTGACTGGCCACCTGGCCGATAATGCCCTCGCCCGCGTCAATCTGCTGGTCCAATGCTTCCTGCTCCCGAGAGAAGCCATAGGAAGCGATGCGTTTGAGGCTGCCTTGCTCCTCGCGGACATAAATGGCCGCCACAGCTGAACCAAGATACTGCGCGCAAAACTGCAGAATGTTGCGTCCCAGCATGTTCAGGCTCAACTGGCCCAGCACCTGCTCGGCCAGTTCCGTTTGGCCATTGCGCAACCAGGCTTGCTGTTCCAGGCGATGGGCGCTGGCCTGTTGCGCGGCGAGATTGACGCTGTAGCTTTGCGACAGGCCCAGCAGATCACGCCGGCCGATGTAGGACAACACTGCGCTGACAGCGGCAATGAACAAGATATAAAGGCTGATGCTCCAGATCGTGGTGCGGCGGACCTCTTCGTTGCGCGTGGTACGCAGCTGTTGTTCGGTACTGATCACTTCATCATATTGCTTGCGAATTTCATCAGTCAGGCGTTTGCCCCGCCCGGTCCTGACCGCGCTGCGGTAATCGCCGCTGGTACGCTGCAAGTCGATCATCGATTGCGCGTAAGCCGTCCATTCCGCATGCAACGCCTGCAACCGGCGCAGGCGGTCGGTCTGCACCGGGTTGTCGGCGGTCAGTTCAAGCAAGGTGTCCACGGCGACAGCGATCCGCGGTTTGGCGGTTTCGTAAGGGTCGAGGAAATGCTCGTCGCCACTGAGCAGATAGCCGCGCATCCCGGTTTCCAGGTCGACCGTCAGCTTGACCGCTTCGTTGGCGTTATTGATCACCCGGTCGGTGTGCTCCACCCACTGGATCGTCGATAACAAATAGGTGATCAGCGAAACGAAAAACACCGCGCTGATGACACCCAGCCCCAACGGCAGGCTGACGTTGCGGCTAAGTAGTTTACGAAATCGTTGCTCATCAACCGAGGACGCGGAGGTCATGGGGCAGGCCTTGTGATGCTGTCGGAATGCTAGGAGTTTGCCGCAAAAATGCCACTGGGATCCAATTTTCTGACATCTTTGTTCCTAACTTCCTACATTCCGCTGCGCACGCTCACGGGCACGGGTTATTCTTGGCGCAGGTGGGCACCTGTTCTTTTTCCATACCGCCGGGAACTTGTCGGGAGCCGCCGCTTACTGATGCATGAGACCGGTGATTTCGCTCGACCGGTTACTGCTAATTATCTTCGGGAAATACATTATGTCCGCCGTCAGTGCCTCCACCATTCTTGTCGTCGAAGACGATGCCATCGTGCGCATGCTGATCGTCGATGTGCTCGAAGAGCTGGAGTACAAAGTGATCGAGGCTGATGGCAGCGAACAGGCTTTGGCGTTTCTCGACGATCGCCAGTTGCACATCGACCTGATGATGACCGATGTCGGCTTACCGGGTATGGATGGTCGCGAATTGGCCACTCGGGCCAGGACGTTACGCCCTCTGCTCCCCATCCTCTTTGCCAGCGGCTACGCCGAAAGCATTGAAGTGCCCGCAGGCATGCACGTGATTGGCAAGCCGTTCTCGATAGACCAGTTGCGTGACAAGGTCAAAGGCATCCTGGGTTGAAGCAATGCCGTAACAGGCACGCACGAGCGACTTCAGTTTCACTATCGGCTCGCGGACCGCAGCGCATTGCAGCCCGGCTGCTGATCCGTGGCGCCACCAAGGGAGCGACTATGGTTTAATTGCCACCCTCGACACTCCCTCGCTTCCCGCCCGTTTCAAGGAAATTTCCGTTCATGAGTCAGCCCCGCGCAACCAAAGTCCTGGTCATTGGTTACGTCTGGCCCGAGCCCCGCTCTTCCGCGGCCGGCGGGCACATGATGCAGATACTCGAAGCCTTCCTGCAGCGTGGCTGGGACATCACCTTCAGTAGCCCCGCCAGTTCCGGGGAACACCGGGCTGACCTGACGGCGCTGGGTATTGGCGAGGTGCCGATCGAGCTGAACAACAGCAGTTTTGATGAGTTCATTCGTGAGCTTGCCCCGGATGTGGTGCTGTTCGATCGCTTCATGATGGAAGAGCAATTCGGCTGGCGCGTTGAAAAACACTGCCCCGATGCCATGCGGGTGCTTGAGACGTCAGATCTGCAGAGTTTGCGCGACGCCCGGCATCAACGCCTCAAGGAGCGTTTGAAAGCCTGTGACGATAACGATGATTTCAGCGAACTGTTCGCGCCTGCCTTGCGCGAAGAGTTCGAGCTCATGGCCAATACCGACGTGGCCAAACGCGAAATCGCCGCCATCTATCGGTGCGACCTGAGCCTGATGATTTCCCCCGTGGAAATCGAGCTGCTGGTCTCGCAGTTCCAGGTGCCGCGCAGCTTGCTGCATTGGTGTCCGTTGATGGTCGATCCACCGTCGACCCCGCCCGTCCCATTCGAAGACCGCGCGCACTTCCTGCACATCGGTAACTTTCGCCATGCGCCAAACTGGGATGCCGTGCTTTGGCTGAAAACCGCGATCTGGCCGATGATTCGCGCCCAGATGCCTGGCGCGCAGCTACATATCTACGGCGCCTACACCCCGCCCAAGGCTACCGCCCTGCATAACCCCGCCCAAGGCTTTCATGTAATGAACTGGGCCGAAGACGCCCTGCAGGTCATGTCGGCAGCGCGGGTATGCATGGCGCCCTTGCGTTTCGGCGCGGGCATCAAAGGCAAAATCGTCGATGCAATGCTCTGTGGGACGCCTAACGTCACCACTCCCGTAGGCGCCGAAGCCATGCACGATGAACAACCCTGGCCCGGCGCCGTGACCCGCACGGCTCGAGAGTTCGCCGACAGCGCCGTACGGCTGCACAACGACAAGGCCCTTTGGCTGAACGCCCAGACCCAGGCGCATGCCTTGCTGGCCAGTCGTTACCAACAGGTTGTTCACGGACCGGCCTTGACTGAAAAGCTGCTCGATTGCCAGGCTCGCCTGCACCAGATCAGAAGAGATAACTTCACCGGCGGCATGCTGCGCCATCATCAGCACAAAAGTACTCAGTACATGGCGCAATGGATCGAAGCGAAAAACCGGATTCCACAGTGACCCTTTGAAGAGTGAACAACTATGTATCTGGTGTGTGGTGAAGCGCTGTTCGATTTCTTCAGTGAGAACGACGGGAACGGTGCAGCTTCAAAAGCGAACTTCCAGGCCATTGCCGGCGGCTCGCCGTTCAACGTTGCGGTAGGTTTGCGCCGCCTGGGCGTGGAAGCGGCGCTATTGGCCGGGTTATCCACCGACTACCTGGGTCGGCGCCTGCTACAGGTGTTGCAGGATGAAGGGGTGTGCCAGGACTTCCTTCATGACTTTGCCGCACCGACCACCCTGGCAATGGTCGCGGTAGGGGCCAACGGTTCGCCGCAGTACAGTTTCCGTGGTGAAGGTTGCGCTGATCGCCAACTGCAAGCGCATCACTTGCCAGAACTGGGATCGCAGGTGCGCGGCCTGCACGTCGGCTCGTATTCGCTGGTGGTTCAGCCAATTGCCGACACCCTGCTGGCGCTGGTGCGTCGCGAATGCGGCCAGCGCCTGATCAGTCTCGACCCGAACGTGCGGCTCAATCCCGAACCCGATATCCAGCTGTGGCGTTCGCGGATCGCAACGCTGGTGGAACTGGCGGACCTGATCAAAGTCAGCGACGAGGACTTGCACCTGCTGTATCCCGGACAAGAGCCGGCACAGGTGATCGACGACTGGTTGCAGCACCGCTGCCAGTTAGTGTTCCTGACCCGTGGCAGTAACGGAGCAACGGTTTTCAGTCGGGCGCACGGCTCGTGGTCGTTGCCCGCCCGCGAGGTGGAAATCGCTGACACCGTTGGTGCCGGCGACACCTTCCAGGCAGCGTTGATCGCTTGGCTGACCGAGCGACAACTCGATTGTGTGCAAGGCGTGGCGCAATTGGGCCGCGAGCAGATCAATGAAATGCTCGCGTTTGCGATGCAGGCGGCGGCATTGACGTGCAGCAAGACCGGGCCGGACTTACCGTACCGCCACCAACTGGGGTGAACAGATCAATCATCAAGGCGACAGGTGGCATTTTGCCGGGTTAACCTTCGCTTAACCCTGCGGTCCATACTTTACTGGACCGCACGCCCTCAGAAAATTCTGACGCCTGGTGCGGCAGGCTCGACGGTTGTCACGTCGAGCAGACTTTCCGTCCGCATCGGAGATCGTTCATGAATACTTGCACATTGCTGGTTGGCACAGCCTTCGCTTGTGCCGCATTTTCCGGCCTGTCCCAGGCCAATGAGACTACAACTTCACAAGCGGTACCCTATCACTACGGCATGCCGTTGCACGTTAGCAAGGTGATATCGCTGACCGAACCCGACACCCTGGAGTGCAAAGTGGTGCAGGCTGACATGAAGTACATCGACGAAACCGGAAAACCGGCGCAAATCTCCTACCGTAAACTTTCCGACGCCTGCGAGAACCAGGGCTGACGGTAAAGTCCCATTGGCGCCGGGCCTGGCGTTTGTCCAGACCTGGCGCTTGTCGGGGGCATTCGAAAACGCAGGCTAAAGAGCCTTGCTCATTCTCGCCTGGGGCTGGAAATCCATTGGATGCGGCTGATGCTGCCGTGTGCGCAGTTGAGCAACCAGCTCATTGATTTCCCGACAACCATTGAGCCCCGAGGCATCAATACCGGTCACGAATAGATCAAGGTTATCAGTTTGACTGTCGGCATAGACTTTCACCGTCATTGATAACTCGGGTGACAGCGTGCATTGGCAGCGTTTAGGCAGAAAACTGCTTTCAATGATGTTGCGAAGTTCCAAGGCAGAAAGAAACATGGCGACCCTCCATTTTGAGACAGCCTATCAATGCTGGCTCATAGGTAATCGCGGCCAGCTTCTCAACAGCTACAGCACAAAACATGCCTGGCTCTGCAATGAGCAGTTCATCCGCAAATCAGGAACTTAGGCCGTTCATCCAGTTATGGCTTCATGCAAATTGCAATAACTCACTTTTTTAACCCTGCAATTTACCCGCTGCCGGAGACGGATTTGCATTCGCCGCCTATGGCAGCAAGAATGCTCCAAACCATTTTACGCCAGGAGGCATCATGCGCCCATTGAAACTCAATACAACCTTCGGCTTGATTGCAGCCGCCTTTTGCAGCCTGGCGCAAGCCGGTAAACTTGAAGAAGTGGCCCCCTTTCCGAAAGCTGAAAGCGGCTTTACCCGCCAGGTCATTCACCTCACCCCGCAGAGCCGGGAAGGCGACTTCCAGGTGGAAATCCTCGCCGGCAAGACCCTGACCGTGGACTGCAACCAGCAACGCCTGGGCGGCATGCTCGAGGAGAAAAACCTCGAAGGCTGGGGCTACCCGTTTTATCGTCTGGAAACAGTCATCGGCCCCATGAGTACGCTGATGGCCTGCCCCGACGGCAAGCGCAAACAGGAGTTCGTCCCGGTGGTCGGCGACGGCTTCATGCTGCGCTACAACAGCAAACTGCCAATCGTTGTGTACGTCCCCAAGGACGTCGAAGTGCACTACCGAATCTGGTCGGCATCGAGCAAGGTCGAAAAAGCCGTTCAGGAATAACCTGACCTGAGCCGCAGTTAAGTGAGGGCTACTTCAAGCCAACCTTGTACAGCCCTCCGTCAGCCTCATCGGTCAACACGTACAAATACCCGTCCGGCCCCTGTCGCACGTCGCGAATGCGCTTGTTCAGCTCTCCGAGCAAGCGCTCTTCATGCACCACCTTGTCACCCTCGAACTGCAAACGGATCAACTCCTGACTCACCAGCGCGCCGATAAACACGTTGTGCTGCCAAGCCTTGAAACGATCGGCATCGTAAAACGCCATGCCGCTCAATCCCGGGGATTTTTCCCACACATGGTGCGGTGCAACCGTGCCTTCGGCGATTTCGCCCGTGGCTTCCGGAATCGGCTGACCGGAATAGTTGATGCCATGGGTCGCCAGCGGCCAGCCGTAATTCTTGCCTCGCTCAATGACGTTGATCTCGTCGCCGCCCCGGGGGCCGTGTTCATTTTCCCAGAGCGTGCCAGTCCACGGATTGAGCGCAGCACCTTGCGGGTTGCGCTGGCCGTAAGACCAGATTTCCGGGCGCACGCTGGCCTGACCGACAAAGGGGTTGTCTTTCGGCACCTTGCCGTCCGGATAGATGCGCACCACTTTGCCTTGCAGCTTGTCGAGGTCCTGGGCGGTCGGGCGGTCGTTGTTCTCCCCAAGGGTGACAAACAGATAGCCGTCACGATCGAACACCAGTCGCGAGCCAAAGTGGTTGCCTACCGATAGTTTGGGTTCCTGGCGCAGGATCACATGGAAATCCTTGATGGCTGTCAGGTCCTCCGACAGCCGCCCGCGCCCGACCGCGGTGCCGGCCTTGTCGCCCTGGCCACCGCCCTCGGCGTAGGACAAATAAACCATCCGGTCCTGCTTGAAGTCAGGTGACAGCGCTACATCGAGCAAGCCGCCCTGCCCCTTGGCCCAGACCTGGGGCACTCCGCTGAGCGGTGCCGACAGCTTGCCGTCGGCCGTCACCAGGCGCAGGTTGCCGGGCCGCTCCGTCACCAGGATGCCTGTACGATCGGGCAAGAACGCCAAGGCCCAGGGATGCTCCAGTCCGGTCACGATCGCAGTGACCTCAACAGTGCCCTGTTCGCTTTTCATTTCCTGCATCGGCGCCGCAGATGCCGTCGTCGTGGTGCTGATCAATGCGCTGGCACAGAGGGTGGCGAGAAGGGTTTTACGCAACATGCACAATTCCTTTTTTCGTCAGAATGGCCGGCGGGCCGCAGCCTGCCGTTCAACGGTTGCCGGTGCCGGCATCCCGAGAGGGTGGATTGGGGATGAATACCGGCGGGCTCGCCGGGGCTGTCTGCTGCGGATAACGATTGCCGATACCACCGTTATCCAGTGTCGGCGGGCGTGGCACCGGTACCGTGTTGGGGCCACGGATTGCCGGGGCACCGGGTTGAGTACCCTGCATGCTGTTGGGATTGGCCCGGCGGATCGGGCTGTTGTACGGATTGTTGCGGGTACTGCCCGGCAGGTTTTGCGCCACCTGCAAAGAAGGCAGCAGAGGAAAAGAGGTATCCGCCACGGCCAGTGGGCTAAGGGCTGCGCTCAGGGCCAGGGCTATTGCGCCAATCACGTATCGATTCATGGGGAGCCTCTGTGCGTCAGCGTGGATAAGGTCTTCGATACCACGCTACGCCCGGGGTTCGGATTTATTAATCAAAACCTCCCCGCCAAGATGTAACACGACGTTGATCCGAGACCGCAGCGGGGCGCAAAAGCCATCGAAACTTTTGCCCGCGGCCACAGGTCACCTGAACATCACTTTCAGGAAGACGACCATGGCACGGGCAATCTGGAAAGGCGCAATCAGTTTCGGCCTGGTGCATATCCCCGTGGCACTCGTTTCGGCCACGTCTTCGCAAGGAGTGGACTTCGACTGGCTCGACAGCCGCAGCATGGACCCGGTGGGCTACAAACGCGTCAACAAGATCACTGGCAAGGAAGTCACCAAGGAGCACATCGTCAAAGGTGTGCAATATGAAAAGGGCCAATACGTGGTGTTGAGCGAGGAGGAAATTCGCTCCGCTCACCCCCTCTCAACCCAGACCATCGACATTTTTGCTTTTGTCGACAGCGATCAGATTCCTTTGCAGAACATAGATACGCCCTACTACCTGGCACCGGACAAACGCGGCGGCAAGGTCTATGCGTTGCTGCGCGAAACCCTGACCAAAACCAACAAGGTGGCGCTCGCCCGCGTGGTGTTGCACACCCGTCAGTACCTGGCGGCATTGATGCCAATGGAGTCGGCCATGGTGCTGGTAAAACTGCGTTGGCCGGCGGAGGTACGCAGCCTGGACGAGCTGGCACTGGGGGCCGATGTCACCAAAGCCGAGCTGGCCAAAGGTGAACTGGACATGGCCAAACGTCTGGTGCAAGACATGAGCGCCGACTGGTCACCGGAGGATTACCGCGACAGTTTCGAAGAAAAAATCATGGCCCTGGTGGACAAGAAAGCCCATGAAGGCAAGATCGAAAACGTTGAAACCGCCACGGGCGAAGAAGAGCGTAAAACGGCAGATGTCATTGATCTGACTGAACTGCTCAAACGCAGCCTCGGGGGCAAAAGCGCCAGTAAGGCTCCAGCCAAACCGAAGGCGAGCACCAAACCGGCAGCGAGGAAAAAAGTCAGTAAGTGACCGATTGGATGCACCGGCCTCAAACCATGAATCAGATCAGAACAAAAACCGCCAGCAATCCGGCAAAGATCGACCATTTCTGCAGGTAATAGAGCTTTCGGTTACGCTTTTTCAGTTCCTTGCCGCGCAGGCGGAACTTATAGACTTTACCGAACAGACGGTTGATTCCGCCGACCTTGTCGCCAGCATCATTCGGTGCCCCTGCCGCAGACATCACATTGCGGCTGAACCAGCTATTGAACGCGGCCGCCCAGCGATACTTCATCGGGCGCTCGACATCGCAGAACAGTATGATGCGGTTGCTCTGCGTGGTGTTTTCGGCGTGGTGAATATAGGTCTCGTCGAACATCACGGCTTCGCCATCGCGCCAGTGATAGTTCTCGCCATCGACATTGATATAGCAACCGGGGTCATTGGGCGTTTCCAGGCCCAGGTGATAACGGTAGGAACCGGCATAGGGATCGCGGTGACGCACCAGCTTGGAGCCCGGTGGCAACTCGGCGAACATCGCGGCCTTGATCGAGCCGATACTTTGAACCAGTTCGGTGGTGCGCGGGCAGAGCTTCATCGCTGACGGATGGCTTTCGCCGTACCACTTCAGGTAAAAGCGTTTCCATCCAGTCTTGAAAAACGAATTGAAGCCGACGTCGTCGTATTGGTTCGAACGCTTGATTTCACCGGCCCGAAGCAAGTTCTGGCCTTCGGCGCGAATTTCTTCCCAATGGGCCTGCAAGGGGCTCAGATCCGGAAAATCAGCAGGATTGAGGTAAGGCTTGTTGGGAATTTTCGAGCACAAGTAAAGGAAGCAATTGATCGGCGCCAGAAACGTCGAGTGATCGCTCAGTTGGCGCCCCAGCTTATGGCGCACTCGACCACGCAGATGGACATACGCAATCGATACCAGATAGATAACGGCAATGATGAGTTTCACAAATATCGTCACAGGTCAGAAGTAAACAGACTGCGCCTCTTGCCGGCCAGGCAGACCTTGAGTCTCAGGTAGCATCCGGTTACGAACCGGCGGCCTCGTAGCACATCGTTGAGCCCTGCCGACGATCGGCATCAGGCTGACAGGTGGCATTTTAGCCACAGTTTGTAACCAATAGTTAACCTGAAACTGTGAAAATCTGTCCTGCCAGGCTGTCAAAGCGTCACAGGATCCTCAACGCCCTATCGTTTAAAGAGCCAGACCAGTACAATCGCCGCCAAACTTTACGCGCTCCTCGTTGATCACGGGCAACCATCCCGGCTCAGCGCACTTTGACTCGGGTCAAGCGCGGTACAGGCGCAACCCTGGCCACTCTGAATGCTTCGCAGGAAAAACCTTTGATTTCTACAGCTAACATCACGATGCAGTTCGGCGCCAAGCCGCTTTTCGAAAACGTTTCGGTCAAATTCAACGGTGGCAACCGTTACGGTCTGATCGGCGCCAACGGTTGCGGCAAGTCGACCTTCATGAAAATTCTCGGCGATGACCTCGAGCCTTCCGGCGGCCAGGTCATGCTGGAGCCGAACGTGCGTCTGGGTAAATTGCGCCAGGACCAGTTCGCCTACGAAGAATTCACCGTGATCGACACCGTGATCATGGGCCATGAAGAGCTATGGAAGGTCAAGGCCGAGCGCGACCGTATCTACTCGCTGCCGGAAATGAGCGAAGAAGACGGCATGGCCGTGGCTGAACTGGAAACCGAGTTCGCCGAAATGGACGGTTACACCGCCGAATCCCGTGCCGGTGAACTGCTGCTGGGCCTGGGTATTCCCCTGGAACAGCATTTCGGCCCGATGTCCGAAGTGGCTCCAGGCTGGAAACTGCGGGTATTGCTGGCCCAGGCGCTGTTCTCCGATCCGGAAGTGCTGCTGCTCGACGAACCGACCAACCACCTGGACATCAACACCATTCGCTGGCTGGAAACGATTCTCAAGGCGCGTAACAGCACCATGATCATCATTTCCCACGACCGTCACTTCCTCAACAGCGTCTGCACCCACATGGCTGACCTGGACTACGGTGAGTTGCGCCTGTTCCCGGGCAACTATGACGAGTACATGACGGCGGCCACCCAGTCCCGCGAGCAGTTGCTGTCGGACAACGCCAAGAAGAAAGCCCAGATCTCCGAACTGCAGACGTTCGTCAGCCGCTTCTCGGCCAACGCCTCGAAAGCCAAGCAGGCCACTTCCCGCGCCAAGCAGATCGACAAGATCCAGCTGGCCGAGGTCAAGCCATCGAGCCGCGTGAGCCCGTTCATCCGTTTCGAACAGACCAAGAAGCTGCACCGCCAGGCCGTGACCATCGAGCAGATGTCCAAGGGCTTCGACGGCAAGACCCTGTTCAAGAACTTCAGCTTCACCGTCGAAGCCGGCGAGCGCCTGGCGATCATCGGCCCGAACGGTATCGGCAAGACCACCCTGCTGCGCACCCTGATGGGCGAGCTGACCCCGGACGCCGGCTCCGTGAAGTGGACCGAAAGCGCGGAGCTGGGCTACTACGCCCAGGACCACGCCCACGACTTCGAAGACGATGTCAGCCTGTTCGACTGGATGGGCCAGTGGACGCAGGGCGAGCAGGTCATTCGCGGCACCCTGGGCCGGATGCTGTTCTCCAACGACGAGATCCTCAAGTCGGTCAAAGTCATTTCCGGTGGTGAGCAAGGCCGCATGCTGTTCGGCAAGCTGATCCTGCAAAAGCCGAACGTACTGGTGATGGACGAACCGACCAACCACCTGGACATGGAATCGATCGAGGCGCTGAACCTGGCGCTGGAAAACTACCCGGGCACGCTGATCTTCGTCAGCCACGACCGTGAGTTCGTATCGTCCCTGGCCACCCGCATCATCGAGCTGAGCCCGAATGGCGTGACCGACTTCAGCGGCACCTACGACGACTACCTGCGTAGCCAGGGTGTGGTGTTTTAAAGGCCACACGGGATCGCGGCACCTGTAGGAGCGAGCCTGCTCGCGATGGACTAAAGAGCGCCGCGTAAAACCGGCAATCATGCGTAATCTGCTGCGCGACCTCAAGTCGAACCTTCTGGACAATGCCACGTTCCGTCAGGAACTGGAGCGCATCCTCATGGACGA